>NZ_CP156891.1:2760000-3117465 GCF_019249795.2 Segatella copri | reverse complement strand
GAGGTTGTCTTCCTCCACGTTCAGGGCGAAGTCATAGAAGCATTCCACACCCATCTTTTCGCCTGGAGGGTGTATGTGCAAGGTCTCATCCTGTAGGTAGATGTCAGCCCCACATTCCTCCTGTACCTTTTTCAAGACATCGTAGCCAGTTGCGTTGTTGATGACAAACTTTCCGTATGTCCAGGAATAGGAGCACTCCACCTTGAATGAGAGACCACACCCAGAGACCACCTTGGCAAGGAGATCCTTCAAGGCTACCTTTTGAAGCACTTCGTTCTTCATGTCCTTTCGGAACAGAAAGATGTCATCCTCGCAATATAGCTTGACGTTCCCTCCATCGGTGGATATGCGTTGAAGCCATCCTTCGAACTCAGTTTCAAGTCCTGCCTCTTCGTAGCCAAGGGTGATTATCACCTTGTCGCCTCGCTTTAGCTTGTCTTCGACCTGGAGGGCATGGTTGTACTCTGATGCAGGAAGAGTAATGACAGCCGTGTCCGCAAGTAGTTCCACGCTACGATGGATTTCTACCTTGTCAATCATACAGAGCTTGTATGTGCCGATTCTGATGTCAAATGCCATGGTGTACATAATTCTATGCGTTTAAGTCGTCACGGCTCAACAGCAACTTGTAGATGTCATCACTGTAGGCCTGTATGGTGTAGTTTTGATTGATAGTGCCAGAAGTGAAGGGAATGTCCCAACTCTCGATGGCAAGTTGGCTGATGCCGAATATCTCAAGCAATGGATTCAGTGCCTTCACGTGACCAGCCTCACAGAAACTTCTGAGCTTTGCCACGTCCGCCTCAGGGTACTTGCCATCCATGCCCATCAAGATGCCCTCGATTCTCACGCTGTAGTCATCCTGCGTCCAACGTTCCTTGATGCTTCCCCTGATTTTGCCCTTTGAGACGTTTCGCCTCACAAGTATGTTCTGCCCATTGACGCTGATCATTGGCTCCATGGGGAAAAGCCACTCTTGCGCTCCAGACTCTTCAAGCTGGAATCGAAGGGGCAAGACCATCGGCACGCCTGTCGCATTCGTGCGAACCACGTCTTCAAGCTCTGCATCCGACATGGTTTCCACGTCAAAGCCCGAACTGTCTGGAATGGTCTTGGCCGCTGACATGTAGCCAAGGTTCACGCCATGGAAGTTGTTCTCTCGAAACAACCAATAAGGAGGAACCTTGGTGAGTCCCATGGCTCGCAAGGCCAAGTTTTGGAGTATGAATCTGTTTGTTGTGCTCATCGGTCTGTACTTGTTGCGATTGACAGGGCACGGTTCATGCACTGGAGCACGATACGCTCCAGGTCCGCCGTGTCGGTCTTGTCGTTCATTGTTACTTGTATAGTATCAAAAAACTTGCCTATGTTGATGTGGATGTTTGAGCTTCGAGACCCACCAGTGGCAAGGGCTTCGGCCGTGGACTTACCGCCACCATGCCCACCACGTCCACCTTTTCCTCCCTTTCCTCCCTTGCCGTCACTTGATGGTGAGCCGAATGAGAAGGCTGGGCTTCCTTTGGTGGAAGGGCTTGAAATCTTGTGGTCAGAAGGCTTCTTTCTGTCCTTGGCACTTTCCCTTGAATAGTTCTTGTCGAAATCTTGCTTGATGCCCCCAGCGAGTTGTTGGGTAGCCTTGAAAGCCTTGGTCGTGCTGGTGATTCCTGTCAAGTCCTTGACACCATCCACTGCACTCGACCATGCACCGCTGAAATCTCCATTGAAGAGCTTCGCCAATGCCTGTCCCACCTTGCCGATTCCACTGAGGAACGTCTTGAAGCGGTCTATGAGGTAGTCCTTGATGATACCGCCAAGTCCCTTGATGACCGACCACATGGTCAGGAGAAAGGCACGGAAACCAGCGAATTTGTTCCAACAATAGACCACACCTGCGACAAGGGCTGCGATGGCAGTGATGACAAGACCTATAGGGTTTGCGTTCATGGCGATGTTCAACAGCCACTGCACGCCTTCCCACACCTTGGTCACGGCCGCCACCACCTTCATCACACCCACAAGCCCCCATAGGGCTATTGCCTGGGCATTGAAGGCGATGGCTCCAACACCAGCTATTACAGCCACATAGGCTATTTCCGTCTTCCACTTCATAAAGAAGCCGATAACACCGCCAACGATGGAAAGAAGAAATTGAAGAGCTGATGAAATCGGTGGAACCAATGCTCCAACAATGTCCATCAGTCCAAGCACAACAGGCTTGATGGAGTCGAACATGCTGATGGCTGCTTGCCTGATGTTTCCCATCATGGTGGAGAACTTTCCGCTGACAGTCTGGCTCAGTTTGTCGCTCATGCCGTTGAAAGCACCGCCCTCGCTTGTGGCATGGGCGATGGCTGCTGCCACCGCATCAAAGCCTATCTGTCCCTTGCTCATCATGTCTTGAAGCTCGGCGTATGTCTTACCTGTCATTTTTTGGAGTTCCTTCAAAGGGTTGAAACCTGCATTGATGAACTGCATCAAGTCTTGCCCTTGCATCTTTCCTGCTGATGCCACCTGTCCAAAGACAAGTGAGAGACCACCAAGCTTCTCTTTGTCGCCCATGGCAATGTCGCCAAGTTGTTTCAGGTATGGAACCACCTTCTGTGCGCTTACACCGAATCCAAGCATCATCTTGGCATTGTTCTCCAGATCAAGAGGCTCAAAGGGAGTCTTTGCTGCGAAGTTGTAAATGTCTCCAAGCATCTTGGCTGCTGCCGTCTCATTGCCCACAAGTGTCTTAAAAGCCACGCTCGTTTGCTCGGCTTGTGCACCGATGGACGAGATGGCTGCGACACCTGCACTTGCAAGGGTATAGGGATTCATCAGGAAATCCATGCCAGGGAGGGACATCAGGGAGGTCTTCAAGTTAGAAAACGAAAAGGCTGATTGGAGGCGACTTTTTACAAGGGTCGCCTTTCTGGTGATGTTGTCCAGCTGCTCAGACGTTCTTCTTGCCACACTCAGCACATTGCCTTCGTTGGCTTGCAACTTGATAAGAAATTGAAGTACACTTTTAGCCATCTGTCTTATTCTCTGCTTCTTTGATTTCCTTTAAATACCTGATAGTCCACGCCCATTCCTCATCTGAAAGCGTATCAGGATCCAGGAATAGATTATATCTCAGCAAGGTGTTCATATAGAGAATGTCCTTTGCCTCGACATCATCTATTTCCGCATCCTCTAAAGCTTTTTTATGTCAGCCTCCTTGATAGCCAATACGTCTTCAAGTTGTGAGCACACTGCGAAGAAAAGGTCATCATTGGTCTTGATTTCCTCATCACCGTCAAGCCAAATTTGGTTGAGCAAGGTTTCTTGTGCCTTGACAGGATTCTTCACCACTGACACATAGCTGTATTCCTTGCGTGTTGGCTTGCGGACAATACAGCTTTTGCCTTGGGTCTCTATCTGGAAGATTTCGCCATGCTGTTTCTTCCACTCTTCTACTTTTTGCTTATCTATTTTCATTTTTCTATTATTTGAATGTTATTTGAATGGTGTCCAAACACTATCCTTTCTTCTTATCCACAAAGATGAAAGGAAGTTCCTTTTCCTGGAACTTATCACCTTGCTTCCACTCGGTGTTGTCCTCAGTGAACTCTGCACCCACAAGGATGTCTGTCACGATGACATCACCCTTTGTGGCATTGCCGTAAGAAACGACAAGATCAAAAGAAGCATCAAGGATGTCACCACCGCAAGCTTGGCTCAGGGCTTCATACTCACTTTGCAGCAAGCCAATGGAGCCTTCATAGGACTTGTTTCCTCGTTGCACACCTTGTGGCTTGTTGCCCTTGGCATACAAGGCTTCCTTTTCCTGCTTTGAAGAGTATTTCACGGAGCGGAATCCTGTGACAGGGCGACCTGCCATGACAACGTTGATGTCGGCCCACTCGTATTCCTTTGAATTAAACATATTCTTTAGCTGTTACTTGTTTCTACTAAGAATCCCAGATTCACGTCCACGTATCGGGCATATCCGTATGGACGCACTTTCAGAGTCACAAGCACCTTCGAGGTACTGAGTACATTTTGCTTTTCGTCGATGTAGCACTGGCATCCCTCACCATCGGAATTTGCGCAAAGCTCACCATTGGCGGTCATCTTTTTGTTGATGCCGTTTTCCACGGTCTGCTGCCAACTTTTCACGATTCCAACTTGCAGCGTGCCGTCATCATTGACTTCCAGCTCGTCAAGGAGCATGTCAAGCATGATGTCGTATGCCAGGCGATATGCCTTGTCTATCACCCGACGGTGGGCGATGTGCGCATAGTCACCTGTAGGATCACAGGCCAGGTTGTCATCAGCAAAGAAGTAGCCTGAGCGTCCCACATACTTGCGTGGCACGAGGTAGCCCTTTTCATAGATTGCCTTGATGGTACTCTCGGACTCATCAATTTTCTTGGAACCCACATACATCTCCAATGGGGCAAGCGAGCCATCCTTCACACGGCCAATGTTGCGCTGCACTGGACTCTTGGCAATGCGCCCAAGCCACGTGCCAATGGTCGCTCCCTTGGAGGATGCCACGGTGTCACCGATGGCAATGCCCACACGGTCATACTTTTCCTTGGTCATGTCCTTCAATTCCTTCGATGGGTCAAAGTTGCGACCTTCGAGGATGAAGAACAAAGGGGCGTAAAGCTCGGTGGTCGCCCATTCTGCCAGCTGCTGTGCCTTTGGCATGGCAGTGAACACATCGGGGTCGATGCCGTTGATGCTTGTGCCAGAAGCTCCCGTGTTGACATTGGCGATGCCGATGCCCCTCAAATTGCCGTTTTGCTTGGTGATCAAGTCTCTCGCATACCCTGCGTCCGTCTTTGTGTAATCACACATGTTGGTCAAGGTGGTGCTTGGATTGACTGGGTAGAGGACCAGCTTTGTGCCTGTTCCTGCCTCATCGTAGAACTCGGACACCTGCTTATAGAGGGCTGCGTTATTTGTCGCTGTGACTCCAAGCTCGGCAAGGTCATCCATGCTTGTGATGGTATAGGCTGTGTTAAGCACAAAGGTTCCTGCTACGGCTGCCGCACCGCAAATGAGGGCCAGGAGTCCGTCGGCACTCTCACCGACGGTTCCCAACTGGCCATTGAGGAACTGAATTTTTACTCTTGGTAATATCATAGAGTCTAATTTTACGATTTAACCTTTTAGGCTGCGTTGCTCTCAATGATGACTGCGATACCCTTGCCGTCGTAACGACGTGGAGAGCCACCTGTACGCACAAGGAATGAGTAGATGTCACCATAATAGGTTGGGTTGCCCATATCATCGAACATCTTCACGTCACCCAAGGCACGGCTCACACAGTCTTGCTGCCAGGCAAGACCAGCTGCAAGTTCAGTGTCAGCATCATCCTCTTCCCATTTCAAGATGGCTGCACCGTTTGCCGTTGTGCGAAGCACCTGGGAACGTTGCATGATCTCAAAGCCATACAACTTGCCAAGAACGCCCCTTGAAGCATCAGCACAAGCGAGGAAGGCTGAGAGTTCCTTGTCTGTCAGGTCGTCAAGCAAATCCGCATACATGGCTGCATCAAGCAACATGAAACGACCATCTGCTGGCACGTCATCCATATTGAACCTTACGAATACTTTCATCACTACAGCCTTGGTGATTTTTTTACGATTGCCAGAGGCAGTCGCTGAGGTGTGGGCTTCACGAGCCTCACCAGCTGTGAAAAACTTTGTCTTCAAGCTACCTGCCCACTTGTAGAGCAAGTTCTGTGCTGCTGCCTTTTGCAACTGCTTGCGGTCGTTGGAAAGAACGCTGTTGCGTTTGTCGTAGGAGAGTTCCACCGTGTCCACATTGGAGATGTGGATAGGGTCTGTTGTCAGCTCATCAATGTTGTAGGTGAGTTCGTTGTCCTCACGTTCCTTGATCTTCGCTGGTTTCTCGCTGCGGTTGATGACAACGCTCGAAGGCTTGCCAGCATTAGGGATGTGAACGGTCTTGTTGTTCACGAATGCGGAATCGTCAATACTTTTCGCCATGAAGGAATTGTCTGGATAGAAATTCTCAGTGATGGTATTGATCCAAATTTCTCTGTTTAATGCCATTTTCTATAAAATTAAAAGTTATTACTCATTGTAGTCCACACCGAACTTCTGCTTGTAGAGGTTCTTGAAAAGTGCAGGGTCTTGGTTCTTCAACTGGGCAAGGTTGTTTTCCTTGTCAATCTCATCCCATGTCTTGTTGGCGAACGAGCCACCTGATGGTGTGTCTGGGTTGATGAAAGCCATGGCACGGTTGCTTGCACGTCCCTTCATGCCACCGATGAGCTTGATGGTGTTCTCACGGTCGCTCTTCAAGAGGTTTTTGAAGGTCTCCACCTGCTCATTGCTAATTTTGCCAGCCTTGACCGCCTCATTGATGAGAGCATCATCTTGCTCTTTGTGAGCCTTTTCAAGCTCATTCTTGTAGGTATTCACCGTTTTTTCGAGGATGGCCACCTTGGCTGCCTTGTTCTCCAGTTCTTTGATGTGTGCCAGGACGGCACTCGAATCCGCTTTGTCCTCAAAGCTTGGAATCGTCTTGATTTCATCTATTAATGCCATTTCTTCATTGTTTTGTGGTTTGAAGTCAAACCGATTATTAAAATAGTTGTAAATGCCTTCTGTTGTTGTCGGTGGGTTCGACACCTCATCCATGTCATAGATTCCATCCACGAGCTTCATGTCCATTGCCTCGCTCGCTGTCATCCAGTGATCCTTCCCATCGAAGTATTTCTTTGCCACGTTTTCAGCCTCCATGCCAAGGCGACCTGCTATCATGGTGGCAAGGTTGTTCTGCAATTCTTCCATCTGATCTGCCATCAGTCGAAGTTCGGAGGCATTGCCGTATGTGCCACCGCTCACATTATGAAGCATAAGTTTGGCATAGGGACTCATATAGAGCGGTTTTCCACATAAGGCAATGATTGCAGCGATGCTCGCTGCCACTCCATCAATAAATATGGTGATGTCGCCTTTGGAGTTTCGGAGGGCGTTGTAGATAGCCATGCCGCTGAAAACATCTCCACCCTGGCTGTTTATGCGCACTTCGATCTTGCAGCCTTGGTTCTCCAATGCGAAAAGCTCGCTCACCACACGGTTGCTATCTACGGAACGCCCTTCACCGACTTCTCCATAAAGCATGATGATAGACTTGCCATCACCTTTTATTATATTGCTAAATTTTTGTTTCATACGTCGAATTTTTCTGCAAATATCGGGACTTTTTTCGAGCTGTCCAAATCGTGATTTCATGGTGGTGCTCATGGACGCTATGGTGGTGTTCATGGATGCTACCATGAAATCACGATTTCTTTTTTTGCGGATTTCTTTAGAACTTTGCAGAATCAAAACTATATAAATATGGTAAAAAGTAACATAGACAAGAAGAGCATTGCCAAGGATTTGTTCATCAAAAGCCGATGCACACAGGAAGAAATCGCTGAAAAGGTGGGAATCACCAGGCAGACGGTCTCCCGATGGATCAGGGAAGGGAAATGGGAAGAGCTACGTGTCTCCATAACTATCTCCACGGAGCAAATCATTGCTGGCATGATCAAGCAAATCAGTGACATACAGGATGGGGCGAATGCACGTCCTGAAGGACAGCGTGCTTTGACGGCCAAGGAGGCAGACACCATTGTCAAGCTGTCTTCTGCCATCAAGAAATTACAGAATGAGGCAGGAATCACAGACATAGTGAACGTGGGCATCAAGTTTACCAACTGGCTTCGCTCCATTGACATAGAAAAGGCCAAGGAGTACAACGAGCTTTGGGATTTATTCATTAAAGATCAGTTGAAATGACACAAGAAGAAAGAAATGCCCTGCAAAGGTGGGCAGAACACCACAAGGCACTGGCTGCCGATGTACCTGTGGAAGACTGGCTCTCACAGAGTGAAATCGACAAGAAGAGAAAGAAACTGGAGAAAGACCCAATCAAATGGATCAAGTACTTCTTTCCCAAGTATGCCAAGTATGAGTTTGCGCCTTTCCACGTGCGTGCCATCAAGCGTGTCATCGAGCATGATGAATGGTATGAGGTGCTGTCTTGGAGCCGTGAGCTTGCCAAATCTACCGTGGCGATGTTTATCTGCATGTACCTTGCACTGACCAAGCGCAAGAGGTTCTTTGTCCTGGCATCTGCCACCATTGACTCTGCCAAGCGTCTCCTTGCACCTTACAAGATTAACTTTGAGTCAAATCCCCGAATCCGTCAGTTCTATGGCTCCCAGGTGACGCTTGGTCAGTGGACAGATGGTGAGTTCACCGCCAAGTGTGGTGCAAAGTTCGTAGCCTTGGGTGCTGGCTCTGCCCCTCGTGGTGCTCGAAATGAGGAAGTTCGCCCCGATGTCATCTACATGGATGACTACGACACGGATGAGGATTGCAGAAACCCAGAGACGCTAAAAAAGAAATGGGACTGGTTCGAGGCCTCGCTTTATCCTACACGTTCCATCTCTGAGCCTACCTTGATTCTGTGGTGTGGAAACATCATAGCCAAGGACTGTTGCATCAAGAAGGCTGGAGCCAAGGCAAGACACTGGGACATCGTGAACATACGTGACAAGGATGGACACTCAACCTGGCCAGCCAAGAACACAGAGGAACAAATCGACACCGTACTCTCAAACATATCCACCAAGAGCGCACAAGCCGAGTACTTCAACAATCCTGTGAGCGAGGGAACCATATTCAAGTACCTGCCATTCGGCAAGGTTCCACCGCTCAAAAAGTTCAAGTTTCTCATAGCCTATGGCGACCCTGCCTATTCCGACTCGAAGAAAAAGGCAAGTTCCACCAAGGCCTTGTGGCTCATCGGCAAGCACAAGGGTGTGTATTACATCATCAAGGGATTCCTTGCCAGGGAACTCAATGCCACCTTCATAGGTTGGTATTTCGACATCATGGAGTATGTGGGAGGGAAGACCAACGTGTATTACTACATGGAGAACAACAAGCTGCAAGACCCTTTCTTCAACCAGGTATTCAAGCCCCTGCTGCGTGAGGAATGCAATCACAGGAACAAGCAGCTGTACATCAAGGGCGATGAGCGCAAGAAGACTGACAAGGCGACCCGAATAGAGGCGAACCTGGAGCCGATTGACAGAAACTGCGAATGGGTATTCAACGAGGAAGAACGTGACAATCCACACATGCAGGAACTCATCAACCAGTTCAAACTCTTCGAAATGCACCTTCCATACAATGCCGACGGCCCCGACTGCATAGAGGGTGGAATCACCATTCTTGAAAACAAGGTGGTGGAAATGGAGCCGACCGTCACCATATCATACGAGGAATTAAACGAGGACAACCCATATAGAATGTAACTATGGCAAATTTTATCAATACTTCGGACTACGATGCAACCATACATCGTGAGATTCTGGACTCCCTCCTTCGCAAGGAGTCCACGACATACGACCCACAAATCATTGAGATTTGCGAGGACAGGGCCATCTCTGAAATGAGAGGCTACCTTAACAAGACATACGACTGTGACAAGATCTTCTCAGCTGAGGGCGAGGCAAGAAACCCTCTTATCCTGATGTTTGCCATCGACATCACTGTCTATCACATCTTCTGTCAGCACAACCCTTACAAGCTGGCAAAGATACGGCAAGACCGCTATGACCGTGCCATTGAGTGGTTGAAGGGAGTGATGAAGGGAGACATCACCATCGACGGTGCTCCCAAGTTGCCCGATGAGCAAGTTGCAGACAATTCCAGATGGCAAATCTTGGCAGATGAGATAAGACCGACACTTTTATAAACAAGAATTGATATGAAGAAATTTAAGAAGAGACTGGGATACAAGCCAAATGGTGGTAGTTCCAACAAGATAGTTCAGGGTGGTTTCAGAAAAGTAGAGGGAAACCGCCCTCCAGACGTGTTCCTACAGATGCCTGAGCTTTTCATGTTCAACATGAAGGACTACATGGAATCCGTAAGGAGTGCCAAAAGTGTGGATTTCTCGTACCGCGTCAAGTTGTTTGACATGTATGAGTCAGCCCAGCTTGACCTCCATCTATCAGGTGTGCTCGACAAGCGACTTCGTGGTGTCACTCAGATTCCCATTGAGTTCCAACGAGACGGCAAGCCCGATGAGGATATTTGCCGTCAGCTTCGCTCTCCATGGTTCAAACAGTTGCGAAGGGATCTTGTCATGTCGAAGTTCTATGGCTTCACCCTCGTTCAGTTCTACTTGGATGATGATGGGAACATTCGATACGATCTCATTGACCGCAAACACTATGATCCTGTTTTCCACAAGCTCTTGAAGCACCAGGGCGACCAAAGTGGCATCGACATAGATGAGTTCGACAACATCCTGTTTGTCGGCACTGAGCGTGGACTGGGCATCTTTGCGGAACTTCTTCCTGCCGTGCTCTACAAGCGTGGCGACATGAGCGACTGGGCGAAGTTCTGCAACATCTTTGGTATGCCAATCCGTGAATATACCTATGATGCAGGTGATGAGGACGCTCGCAAGAAAATCATTGCCGATGCAAGAAACCAAGGTAGCAATGCCGTCTATATCCATCCAAATGAGAGTGAGATGAAGCTGATAGAGGCAGGAAACAAAACAGGTTCTTCTGACCTCTACCAGAACTTTGCGGAATATTGGGACAGCAAGATTTCCATCCGTGTGCTGGGCAATACCCTCACCACCGATGCAAAGGACAATGGCACGCAAGCCCTTGGAACTGTCCACAAGGAGGAAGAGGATGACATGAACGCTGATGATCGTGATTTTCTGCTTGACATACTTAACTATGACATGAAGAACATCTTCGAGAACCTTGGCTTCAATGTGGAGGGTGGTGAGTTTGTCTATGCCCACAAGGACAAGACTGAGCCTCAGGCCATGCTTAACATCGTGAAGGGAATGAAGGAAATGGGCTTGCCTATGGATGATGACTGGCTCTATGAAACATTCAGCATTGAAAAGCCAAAGGACTACGACCAACAGAAAGAAGCCATTGAAACTCAGAAGCAGGCCTTGCGAGACAGTCTCCAATGCAAGGGGAACGAGCATGAGGAAGAAGACCCAGACAACGAGAAAAAAGACCCGAAAAAGAAGCCTTTGAACAGTGATAAAAAAGCGTTCAAAGACCGCCTGAAAAGTTTTTTCGGAATAGCCCCAGCTATCGGGGCGGACACCGACTTCTGATTGACACCCTCTATTATGGCGACCACCAATGCCAATGCGGACACCACCATTTCGACAATGTAGATGGTGGCATTCGCTTCAATGCCGACATCCTGGCCCAGTTCATCAAAAAAATCTATCAGGGCTTTGACACGGAAAACAGCATTGAGGGTGTAATGTGGCGTGAGGTACTACGCATCATCAATGAGGGAACCGTGGAGGGACTTGCCAAGGCAAAGACACCTCCAACCCATGAGGAATACTTCTACAAGGCTCTCAGACACTCCAACGAGGTCTTTGCTGCCTTCAAGGTTCACACCATGGGCCAGGAGATGGCTGCAAAACTTTATGACTCCAAGGGACAGTTGAAACCTTTTGGCAAGTGGGTGGAGGATGTGAGTGCAATCAGTAGCCACCAAGTAGGTTCTTGGCTACAGACGGAATACGACACGGCCGTCATACGTGCCCATGCTGCTGCCGACTGGAGAGAGTTTGAGCGAAACAAGGACATCTTGCCAAACCTCAGATGGATGCCGACCACCTCCAAGGAGCCAGAGAGTAGCCACCGTGCCTATTGGCAGATGAAGCTCACACTCCCAGTGGATGATCCATTCTGGAATGAGCACCACCCAGGAGACCGATGGAACTGCAAGTGTTCGCTCGAAGCCACTGATGACCCAGTGGTCCGTCCCAAGGACATGGAGCCTACAAAGCCTCAGAGGGGACTGGAGAACAACACTGGCAAGGATGGACACACGTTCAGTGACAATCACCCATACTTCCCAAAGGACTGCAAACACTGCGATTTCTATAAAAAAGGTTCTTTCAGGAATAGACTTAAAAGACTATTCTCTAATAGAGCCAAGGATTGTTTTAATTGTCCATTCATAGACGGCTGTATAAATAGATTGGAAGCAAAACAACCTATAGAGGAAAAGGCTTTTGCTCGCAAGCAAGAGGTGAAAGACCAAGACCTCATGCCAAAGATGGACAAAGAACCATGTAGCTCTGTTCTTTCTGGAACTTTGAACCGTACCAACAAAGTAAGAAACGCCCTTCTGAAACATTGCCACCATGACTATGATGTCGATGCTGCCATTTATATATGGAATAATCCATCAGAAATGAAATTCATTAGGGTAAGTCCGCTTGGTGAGGGAAAGGACATGAGCCTTCCAAAAAACATTGCCAACATTGAAAAGAAACAAAAGGTTCTTCATTTCGTAGAGTTCAGACAATATGAATTTGAGTATGAGGGAAAGACCTTCGAGGTTAAAATGGCTCTATGTCAAAAAGGCTATGAGCAATTTTATTCATTGAAGGAAAAATAAAAAATCCCCAAACCTCAAGCCGTGACAGCCTATATGAGCGAATGGGGACGTTGCAAAGATACAACATTTCCTTGAAATGCAAGTAAAAAGAATAAAAAACTTTGCCTATGGATGCAAAAAACTTAGAAAAATTGGTTGAAAAGGCCAAGGATGACATAATGAAGGAAGTAAACGACCGCCTTCCTCGAAAAGTTGGAGTGATAGCTGTGAACCACTTCAAGCAAAATTTCCGTGATGGTGGTTGGCTTGATGACGGTCTTCATCCATGGAAAAAGGCCCTCAGACAAAAGCAAGGTGGCCCAGATGCCAAGTATGGGCCACTCACCTCCAGGCGAAACCACCTGATGAGTTCCATACAGAGCAAGCCAGGGTTGGGTGAGGTGACAATAGAGAACCCTGTGCCATACGCTGCCATCCACAATGATGGAGGCGACATCACCACGCATCCCACGGTCTCGCCCAAGATGAGACGCTTTGCATGGCACATGGCTTACTCGCTCGCTGGTGTCAAGGGGAAGGGAACACTGCCAAAGGAACTTCCAGAAGAGGCACGCTTGTGGAAGTGCCTCGCATTGACTAAAAAAGACAAGATCACCGTGAAAGCCCATATTCCACAACGTCAGTTCATGGGCGACTCCAAGGAGCTACAGGTGAAGGTAAACAAGACTATAAACGATTCATTGGAAAAAATCAAAGATGGAATTATTTCTTTATCAAATCATTAATCATGTCAAGGAGGGGATGCCAGGGCTTTCCCTCGTTGATGAAAACTATGGCCAGTTGGAAAACATCGACAATGCCAACACTGACATGTACCCAATAACTTTTCCAGCCGTGCTCATCGACCTACAGGAGGCGACCTGGAGCAACTTGGCAGACAGAAGCCAAAAGGGGACCATCAAGGTCAACGTTCAGTTGCTCATCGACTGCTATGATGACACCCACTATGACAGCGGAACGATGGAGGCCATAAAAGAAAGGGCTGCGATGGTGGAAGAGCTTCACCGCCTCTTGCAAGGTTATCGACCAAAGGAAGATGGGGCACTTGTGAGGGAAACATCCAAGTTCTACACCGCCAATCATGGCATCAAGGTCTATGAAATGGTCTATTCGGTTGTGGCGACCGATGCCATCAAGGACACGCAAACAGTTGCCCCTCCACGTAAGGTGACGATTTCAATGAAGAGGATGTAGAGCGAGGCTTCAACTTGAAGCCGGTGAACAAAGGTTTCTCTATTTTCTTGCCATCCACGGTCACGCCTGCCTGGATCATGTCTCGTATGATTTGCATGATACGACTTTCTGAGAGAAAGAACTCCTCGGTGCTCAATCTCCTCAAAGCGTCATCGAAACGGAGTCTTCTCACCTCTGTCCAATAATAGTAACGCTCATAAATACGCTTGTTTCTTGAATTTACAAGATTCTTGTCTCTTCCCTTTGCCACGGTGCAAAAATAACAAAAATCTCTCAAAAAGAGACATAAAAAATGAGGCATTCTTTTCGGGATGCCTCATTTTAAGTTTAATCTTTGAACGAACCGCCTACAGACGGCAAAAAGATGGCTCTATCTTGCGCCAAACACCATCCTCGCTCTTCATGCTGAAATAGTAGCTCACCACGGTCTCCTTGGTCACGTTGCTCTCACGGAACAAATCCATGATGCTGGTGTATTCCTCATCGTTGAACTTACCTTCGAGCTGGTAAAGCTTGCTGATGCTTGTATAGTTGAACTTGCCGTTACGGTTACGCTCCAGGAGGTTCATGCAAAGTTGGTACATCGGATCATCCTTGCCCTTCTCGCTCTTCTCAATGTAAGCACCAAGGAAGTCCATCAGTCTTTGCGCTGCAAGCTCGGAACGCTCATCAAAGCCCTTCACATCCTGGCTCTTCACCTCAAACTTGAAGTCATCCACCACGATGGTGAAACCACGCTGCTCCTTGTTGCGAAGCTTGCCATACTCGGCCATCACACTCTTGAAGCCCTCGCTCTCATTGTCAAGCCAGTCACGGAAACCCTTCACCTTCAAGGCTATCTCCACAACTCTGTCCTTCACGTTTCGTGCCAGGCTTCCACGGATGCTTTCATAGGCATTGCGCTTGTCAAGTTCACTCTGCTGCTTGTTGGCAGTCAATGTTCTCAGGAGTTCTTCCTGTTGCTCGGCACTGAGGCCTTTCAAAATGTCTTCTGTCTTCATAATCTTAATAATGTTTATTCGTTGTCTTTTTGCTTTTTAAGTATCATTCTCAGTTTCAGAGATAACAGCTGCAATTCTTCTATATCAAGATCTGCAAACACCTTACCTGCTATCTTTGGACTCTTGCAATAGTTGTTGATGGCTGTCCAGCTGGTAGTATCAACTCCTATTTTCTGCAAGAGCTTCAGGCAGGAACTTCGCTTCTTTCTGCGCTGCTCCACATAGATGTTTCTCTTTTCAGGGAAACGCTTCTCCAGGAGGTTGCAAAGGTCATCATACTCTTTTCGTGTGATTTCCTTCAGACTCTCGGTTCTTCCTCCAGTAGCAACGCTGACCATTTCTTTCTTCAAGTACTCGTTATCACCGATTTTTGGCACTCGTTTCAAGATGGAGTAGAACCTTGCAAAATTAGTCACTTCTTGCATATTTTACTTTTGAATATTCCTAAAAAGAACTTATCATTTATAATAAAATCACACGTCTGCATTTTGTATCTTACGGTGATTTTTATTAATTTTGCATTATTATTATCCTTACGGATAGCAACATCTGCAATTCTTTCTTTATACCATTTGATTAGAACGTCTGTGAATTCTTTCTTTTCCTTCCGATCGAAATCTTTGGCACAGGCAATACCTATCTTAATTTCAGCATAACTTTTTTTGCCATTTACCTCGTAAAACGCTGTTATTATTGCTACGCCTAATTTTTCCTTGTTCTGTTTCATAAGCCTTAATCTTTACAGGTTGGTTTCCATGTGATGTTGATGATGGCATCAAGTTCACCCTTGCCGTTACACTTTGGGCAGGTAACCTTGATTCCTTTCCCGATGTCATCGGTTCCCCAGTACCATCCGTTCCCCTGGCAATACTCACATCGATGTCCCACGCTTACCAATGTCTCATGACTATCATGTCTCATTGGCTTCAGTTCAATCATTCTGTCAACTTTACTCATTTTCAGTTCCCTCCATATTATTTAAATATTCGTTTTTAAGAGCATCCAGTGACATGTCTGTCAGTTTACCAGCTATTTCATCATACATCATCTGCTGATCCATATACGAGAAATTTTCGGTCTTTTTCTGGATGTACTCCATGATTTTGTTTATAACTTCTTCCATGATTCATTCATTTTTAGTCGTCACCCCAATATCTGTTCGCTCCTTCGTCCCAAATGGTGTATTCACCCTTTTCCCCGATGAAGCGACCTTTCGAAAAGGCTTTGAAGCCTTCCACCCATATCTTCAAGGTGGCATCGTACATCACGCTTTGCGCTGCGCTGCCTCTTGGAGCCTTTCCTTGCGCATGGCTGATGAAGATGATGAGCTTGTCACGGTGGGCCTCCTTGAAGCGGATGTATTCCCTGTAGTTCATCTGTGTGTACTGGAAGGAATCCACCACCACGATGTTCACACTCTTGCGCTTGTCAAGGCGATCGCTCAGTTCCCTCATGTTCTCACCGTTCAACAGGTAGAACGATTTGTTCACCTCGCTCATGCCATATCTCTTCAAGGTGTTCTGCATGGTGAGCGAGTCACCTTCCTCCAGACTGTTGTAAGCCATACGGTCAAACTCACACAGGTACTTGCAAAGCTGCATCACGAAGCTGCTCTTGCCGTTGCCGCTGTTGCCCCAGATGAACCATACGCCTGTACGCTCAGGCTCACCAAAGGCATCCTTCCATTTCCCCTTGAAGACAAATGTGCGCTTTTTCTGCTTCAACACCTCTTTCACTGTCAATGCTCTCATTTCTTGATGCTTTTGATTTTCTTCACTCTTCTCACGCTCTTCTTCACTCTTCTCAGGTCGTACTCACAGCCATCGGCCTCTGTTATCACTTCCTCGATGTCCTTGCGGTCACTCAGTCCGTTTGCCGTACAGATAGCGTACACGTCCTGGGGAGTCGTGTCGTCCAGCTCGAAGTACTTTCGACCGATACGGCTGTAGAACTCCTTGTAGCCACGCTTCTTGCATCTTAGGCCACGGCTTATGCGTGTCTTGATGTAATCGGTGGAGAGGAACACCACGCCACATTTGTCCTCAATCTTATTGTAGAGGCTGATGAAATACTGAAAGACGCTTTCAATGAGTTTGTCTGCCTCGTCGAACACCAGGAGAGGGGCATCCATCTGAATCAGCTCGTTTTGGATGGTTATCCATAACTCCCTAACCGTGTACCCATCGGTGCGGATGCCCATCTTGTGGGCTATCTCTCTCACAAAGTCGCCCTTGTGGAGGTCTTCTGAGCAAAGGATGTAGAACACCTCACGGTTTTCCTCACCGTAGATCTTTGCCGTGGTGGTCTTGCCACTTCCAGCTTCGCCCACCACCCAGGTCACGTTTTTGTCGTTCTGGGCATCACGCATGGCAAGGGTGATGTCATGGAAGGCATGTGTCTCCACAATCTGCCAGCCCTCATCGTTGCCACCCACCGTGCCAACCTGGTCGCTTACCTTGCGCCACATGTCTTCGCTGATGTTCTCCCACTTGCCGTTGAGGATGTTGCTCACGGTTCCTGCACTTGTGCCCTTCATGCTTGCCACGGCCTTGTTTTGGCTCGCAAACTTTGACACATACATTCTCAGTCTGCCTGTTATCTGTTCCTTTTCCTTGTTTGTAAACTCCATGATTCAGTTCCTTTCTTTATTTTAAATTGTTATTACATTTTTCCCATTGTCTTGGTATCGTCAAACTCCACCACCTGGCAAATATTATCCCAGTCGATGTTGCTCACTTTCTTGGTCACCTTGCCGATGCTCAGTTCTTCTGGCTGACCTCTGTATTTCCTTGTGCGTCGGTCTATCTGTCTTTGCACCTCCTTGCTCACACCCTTCAGCTTTGGTGTCTGCAAGCCGTGCTGTTCAGGAGCCACGCCCTCGTCATACTCGATTTGCCTTGCCTCCACTTGTCGCTCTATGCGACTTTGCTCGGTTGCCTCACGCTGTTGCCTGATGAAAAGAGCCTCGCCCTCGGTCTGTTCCTGTATGGCTCGGTGTATCACCATGTATGGCTCAGCCACTCTCTCAAATCTAAGCTGTCCTGCTTTGTCCTTCCAGTAGAGGCGAATGCTTGTGAAGTCGTATGGATCATATTTCACCACAAACTTCTGATAGGTGTGCTTTCTTCTCCATTCCAGATCTGGCACTCCAGGGCTGCTCATCACCTCATAGGTTCGCTTCTTGCCCTTGATGGTTATCTCAATGCCACTGGAGGTGAAGGTGCTCATGCGGTCTGCCTGTACCCAGAACATTTCCACCATGTCGCTCACTGTCACCACTGGGGTCTCAGGGTTCATGCTCTTCTCATACATGTCGATTCTCCTTTCTCCAGTGGCAGGGTGTGGCATTTCGTTCCATTCCTTCCTTGCCTCCAGATAGATGGCTTTCAGTTCGTCGTATGTTGGAAGGCTGTCCTTGTTTGCCTCGATGAACTCCAAGTTCGGGCGGCTCGTTTCCTTCTTGGTGGTGATGTTCTGTCCTGTAAAGTTCCATTCCTTGTGAAGTACCTGGCTCTGTAGCCTGTAGAAGAGGTTCTCGATCGTCTTGCTCGCTCCGTTGTATGGGGTGGTGGTACGATGGATGTGGCATAGCTTCTTGAAGAACTCCTGGTTCTCCAGCTTCTTATGGCCACCTTGGTTGTCATACACGATTTCGTAGGGCTTGTGTCCGCTCACCTGTATGGCCATCCTGTAGCTCATGTACTGGGCTTCATAGTCCTCGCTGTCACTGATGCAGAAACCAAGGAGACATTCTGAGTAAGCATCTATCACCTCATACACGCTCGTGGTTCTCACCTTGCCATCCTCATCCTTGTAGTAGAGGTTGAGCTTCGTGCCGTCACCATACCAGAGGGCATCCCTCATCTGTGGAAGTTGGGTCTTGTGTCTGCGGTCAAACTTTTGGTGTGCCTTCTGCTCGCCATGTACGGCATCATACCACAATGGCTGCACGGCTGCACTGTCAAGCCATATCTTCAAGCTGCGGATGCTCTTCAGGGGCTTCCACCCACGGCTCTCACACTCTTGGTTGAACTGGGTGAAAATCTGAGAGTCTGTCAGCACTGGCACACGGCTTCTTTTCAGTGCCACGAGTCTTCTGCCAGCTTCCTCTGTTATCTTCACCGTGTTCTTATTGCCTATCTTGCCACTTATCAGTGAGGGATAGCCATCCTTCTTGAAGGTGCTCATCTTCACTTTCAATCGAGCGAGGTTCTTGGGGAGTGTATGTCCAAAGGCTTCCCTCATCTTCTCGCTTTGCTTGAACACGATGCTCCAGAGGTCGCTTCTTCTGCCACCACCCAGGGCATGTGTCGTGGCTTGCAGGTCATTCATCCTGGCAAGGAGCATTTTCAGCACGCTTGCGTTCTGGGTGTATTCGTCGATGAGCTTCTGTGAAAGTCTTGTTTGAACACCATTCAAATCGTATTCAAACGACTCGTAAAACTTACGAGCTTCCTCATCCACCTGCATGTAGTCCTTCAACTCTTGTCGCTCCAACACGTCCTTGGGGTCGCCATATTTCTCCACGAATCTCATTCTGTACTTCTTGGGAAGGGAGGCATATACATACAGGGCATAGTTTCCTTCTCCTCTTGCTTGTCGGGCACATTGGATGTTGCCACGGCAAACATTTTGTGAAAGAGTGTTGCCTTTGATGACAGGCTCGTCACCACCAGTTAGCTCCTCGAAGGTCACACACAGTATCTTGTTGTAAAACTCCATTCCGTTATTTGTTTAATATTCTTGTATGTTTTTACTCTTCTATCCCATCACCAGGCACACCTCTCAAGGCGATGGCACTGGCAAGGAAGTTCACAACCACGGCAAACACACACAATACGTCACTTCTGTCAAAAGACAATGCGCAAAGCATCACAAAGCTCACCAAGAACCAAATCAATCTCAGTTTCATGGCAAGGGCAAGGCTGAGAAACCATTTCCATTCCTTACCATATATCAGTCTAAATGCTTCCTTCATAATTCTTTATTTTTGAGGATCCAACTTATCGCCTACAGGTATGCCACCAAAATCCTTGATGGCCATGTATCTCACCCTTCTTGCCAGGTGAGAGTCCTTCTTGTAGTTGAGCGATTTACTAACCATTTCGGGTGTAATACCCATCAGTGTGGCTATTCTTTTGCCAACACCATGACCTACGATGATTCTTTTATTCATGCCTTTTTATGTTAAATTCCTATTATTTTTACCTTTTCTCGCCAATATTTTGTATCTTTGGCGGCGTGTTCAATTATTAAACACGCTGCAAAGATAGAATATTTTCTAATATCTACAAAATATTTATTAGATTATTTTCTATTTTTCAATAAAAATAATTAGATTTTAAACAAAATTAGTATGATATTAGACAGAATTAAGCTATATATAGACACTAAAGGCATAAGCATTGCTGCCTTTGAAAAGAGCGTAGGAATGTCAAATGCCTCTTTTAGTAAGTCTCTCAAAAATAATGGAGCCATCGGAACTGATAAATTAGAAAATATTCTAAGTGTTTATTCAGATATTTCCCCTGAATGGTTACTGACAGGGCAAGGAGATATGCTAAAAGAAGAACCATCTTTATCTGTTAGCATGAATCCCCAAGAAGGAACACCATATTATGATGTGGATTTTTTGGGAGGTTTTGATTTGCAAGAAAATAGCCAGGCAATGGTTCCTGCACTAAATATAGTTGCTAATATTTGCCCACGTGCCGAAATGTGGTGCAATATTACAGGGCATTCCATGGAACCCACGATTTCTCATGGTGATATAATTGCATTGCACAAATGTTCCGTTGAAGACATTCAATATGGCGAAGTATATGCAGTAGTCCTTGATACTTTTAGAACAGTGAAAATACTCCGTAAGTCTTCAACTCCTGGTATGCTCAAATTTGTCCCAGTAAATAAAGAGGAATTTGATGAACAAGAATTTTCAATTTCCCGAATATTACAAGTGTATGAAGTTGTAGGAAGTATTAGACGTTTTTTCTGAAAAGTATGACTCTTTTATATACTAAAATGTGAAAGTCCTTAGTTTATAGGGCTTTCACTTGAATTTTGCCCCTTGAATATTCACAAAACACCGTATTTTGCACCCCAAAAAGCTAAGATAAAGCCTATATTTCGCTTATATCGTACCCTTTTCTTGCTTAAAAACAATATTTTGACATTGGTATTTGTCATTCCTAATGTCATTCCAAACTAAACATTTCGTTTTTCCGTGCTCGTATCTGTCACTCCTAATGTCATTCCAAGTGTCATCCCTAACACGATTTTTACGGTAAATTAGCCAATTCGTTATTGACTAAAACGAAAAAACGGCTTACAAACTATTCAAAGATAGTTTGCAAGCCGTTCAAATCCTTTTAAATGAGCGTTTTAGCCGTTTTATTCCTTGCCACCACTTCGTCTTAGATGGCTCTGTATGATCATGGCTTTGCCATTCATCAGACAGCCTCCATCCGTCAATCCTGCATGGAGCAAGCTGCTCTTGGTGTAGCCTATCTGTTCGGGCGTTAAAACGTCAAATATGGCCGAAATAGAGCCGAAATAGTAGTTCTTCCTACCTGATAGCAGGTGTACATGTATTACCTTCGTCATTGCCTTATAATTTTGTCGTAACATGAATAATTTATCGGGTGCAAAGATACCAAATATTTATTATATGGAAGAATTTAATAATATAAAACTTCTAAATATTGCTTATTTAGAATTTTCCAATAATCAAGAAATACAGTTATCTAACTTACTTTTAAAGCCTATAGATGCCTGACGAAGGAACAATCTCTGTTATCCATTCCATCCATCAAAGCCCAAAGAAGGCGATATGAGCCATCAGGAGCCTCTTACGCATAAATGGATGATAAACCACCCACCAACTCCCTCAAAAAGCCCTCATATCGCCTTCAATGTAACATTTTCCCTTTGAACGCTCTTCAAATGTTCGTTGAATGTCATATGAATGTTATATGAATGTAACATTTCGTTTTTGTTTTCGTTCACCCCTCAAATCTCTCAAACTCCCAGTGTTTAAAGGGCTTTCCACTGATTTAGGGTCTCATTCATTTTTACACATTTCGTTTTACCCCCTATATAATTTCCATATTTCTCTTCTTGTAAATTATGGGATATTAAGAAAAATATCGTATCTTTGTCCCCGAATTGAGGCGTTCTTTGCATATTGCAAAATACAGAAACGAGCAGAAGTCCGCTCGTTTCCATATTGTTACCTATATAATATAGGCAAACGCACAACTTCTTGATTTTCAATCAAAGTCCAATTTAGAGCGAGTTAGGATTCTTAACTTTTTAGCCCATTTTCTATCTTATTTACCACTAAACGGCCCAAAACAGAGACTTTTAAATCTTCTTCTTATAGCAGCGATGACGGCGATGCTGCTCGCTCTCCAGATACTGCCACTGGCTCTGAACACCGGTATTGGTCTCCATCTGCGGCATTGCCTCAGCCCATTTAAAACCATAACGTCGATACTGCTTTATCAGATCAGCAAAAATAAGCGCGTTGGCTCCCTTCTTGCGATATTCCGGAAGAACACCTATCAAGAGCAAATCTACCGTATCCGTCTTGTGCCACTTCAGAACCTTCAGCACCTTCAGCCAACCCGTAGGGAAAAGCTTTCCATCGCCTATCTCGCGCAGCGCATCGGTAAACGAAGGGAAGGAAACACCAAAGGCAACCAGCTTGTTGCCAGCGTTGCCATCTACCACACCCGTTACCAGATTCAAGTCAGCCTTCTTGATATAAGTATTTACATATTCATCTATCTGCTTCTCCGTAAGCTGCTGGAAATCATAGAGATTCTTGTAGGTTTCGTTCACGATTTCGAACACCTTCCTGCCCATTCCGCCCGAGGTAAGTTCCTTGCGGGTGAACTTATGAACATGCAGATTATATCGGCTCTCTATCATCTGGGCAGTCTTGGCAAACTTAGCCGGCGTCACTTCCGGAATCCTGATGCGGTACTCCAGCCAGTCGTTATCCTTCTCATAGAGCGGATAACTCTCCAGATGCGTCTTGTAATAAGGATAATTGTAATTGATATACATCGTAGACTTCCGGTCGAAGCCCTCGATGAGCAAGCCCTCACGGTCCATATCCGTAAATCCGAGCGGACCTACGCATTCGTTCATTCCCTTGCTCTTGCCCCAGTTTTCTACCGCGCGCAACAAGGCACAGGAAACCGCTACATTATCCACGAAATCGAACCAGCCGAAGCGAACCTGCTTCTTGTTCCACTCTTCGTTGGCACGATGGTTGATAATGCCAGCAATCCTACCTACGATACGAGCCTCGCTGTCAACCGCCAGGAAGTATTGAGCCTCGCAGAATTCGAAGGCAGGATTCTTCTTTGGGTCCAGCGTATTCATCTCGTCGAAACGCAAAAAAGGAATGGCAAACTTATGACCTCTGTAGAGATCATAATGAAACTGAATGAAGGTTTTCAGCCCTTTTTTAGTCGTTATCGGTATGATTCTTATCTCATCATTCATTAGTCTATTGTTTTATGTATATATATTCAATTGCGGTGCAAAAATACAATAATTTTATGAATAATGCAACTCTTTTCTTATAAATTTATAAAAGTTGGTTCATAATTGTCCAACTTTGTGGATATTTATGTACCTTTGCAGGTTGAAATGCCCCAAAAGAGCATCATAAAGTTATGAAGAAAGAGAAAAGAGACAACTATACGTTCCTCACTCATGCCCCTGTGCATCATGTGATTTTTACGATGGCCATACCAACGATTATCAGTATGCTGTCGACGAGCATGTACAACCTCGCCGACACCTATTTCGTGGGCAGCATCAACACGCAGAGTGTGGCAGCGGTAGGCGTTTCCTTTGCAGCAATGGCTGTGATTCAGGCGATTGGTTTCTTCTTCGGTCACGGAGCAGGCAATTATGTTTCGCGACAGTTGGGCGCCAAGCATACGGAAGAGGCACAGAAAATGGCAACAACGGGCTTTGTGCTGAGTTTTCTTACCGGTCTCCTCATCGCCATTCTGGGTCATCTTTTCCTCACTCCGCTCTGTCTTCTGATGGGTTCTACGCCCACCATTCTTCCTTATACAGAGCGCTATCTGGGCATTATCCTGCTGGGTGCTCCCTTTATGACCACCTCGCTTACGCTGAATAATCTGATGCGATTTCAGGGCAATACGATGTATGCGATGAAGGGCATCATGTCGGGTGTGCTGCTCAATCTGATTCTGGCTCCTCTGCTCATTCTCTACTTCCAGCTGGGCATTACCGGAGCCGCCGTAGCCACCCTCATCAGCCAGTGTTTCGGCTGCGCCATGCTCTTCTGGATGACGCATAAAGGCGAGAACATCCGCATCCGTCTCAGCAATTTCACCCCTACCCGCGCCTTTGCCAAGGAGATTATCTTCGGCGGAACCCCTTCGCTGTCAAGACAGGGACTGGGAAGTATCGCTACGCTGATGCTCAATGTGGCAGCAGGTGCGTTTGGCGATGCAGCCATTGCGGGCATGAGCATCGTTACCCGCATCTCCTTCTTTACCTATGCGATGGTCATCGGTCTGGGGCAGGGATTCCAGCCGCTCTGCGGATTCTGCTACGGCGCCAAACTCTATGGGCGTGTAAAGGAAGCCTTCTTTTTCTGCATTAAATGCGGCACGGTTTTCCTCAGCGTCTGTGCCCTTCTCGGCTTCATCTTCTCAACTTCCATCATCAGCATCTTCCGCGATGATGCAGCGGTTGTAGCCGTAGGTTCGGTGGCTTTGCGATGGCAGGTGCTCAGTTTTCCGCTCGTAGCCAGCATCGTGCTCACCAACATGCTGATGCAGACCATCCGTAAACCGGTGAGAGCCAACATCGTAGCGGCAGCACGAAGCGGACTTTTCTTCATTCCGCTCATCTTCATCCTCCCCTATTTCTTCGGACTGCTGGGCGTGGAGATGTGTCAGATGTGGGCAGATTGCTGCTCGTTTGCCGTTGCGGTTCCGATAGCCTGGAGCGCTTTCAGGGATATGAGAAGAGAGCAGATGGAACTTGGGTAAAGCCACTAGAAGATAAGAAGATACTAGAAGATAAGAGAAAATACTTGAGATAAGAGAAATGGAGAAGACTTATTACATAGGCCTGGACGTTGGCTCTACGACAGCCAAGATAGCCGTTATCGACAGCGATAACCAGGTAATTTACTCAAAATACGAACGCCACAACGCCCGTGTCAACGAACTTGTGTCGCAATATTTCGATGAGATTTTAGCCCTTACCGGCGATGCAGAGGCAAGAATCTGCGTAACGGGAAGCGTAGGAATGGCTACTGCCGAACAGCTCCAGGCGGAGTTTGTACAGGAGGTGGTGGCTGCATCAGTCTATGCCCGTACTGCCCATCCTGAGGCGAAGGCGCTCATCGATATTGGTGGCGAGGATGCGAAGGTTATCTTCTTCAAGAAAAACGGAAATATGGAACTGCGCATGAACGGCAACTGTGCCGGCGGAACGGGCGCTTTCATCGACCAGATGAGTGTGCTGATGGGCGTAGAGAACCAGAAGATGAGCGAGTTGGCGATGAAGGCAGAGCACGTTTATCCGATGGCTGCCCGCTGCGGCGTGTTCGCCAAGACCGACATCCAGAACCTGATGGCACGCAATCTGCCCGAAGCAAATATTGCAGCCAGCATCTTCCATTCCATCGCCGTACAGACGGTGGTAACGCTTTCTCACGGCATCAGCTTCGAGGCTCCTATCCTGCTCTGCGGCGGTCCGCTGACCTTTCTTCCGGCTCTCCGCAAGGCTTTCTGCGATTATCTCCATCTCTCACCAAACGATTTCATCGTATCAGAAAACAGCAATCTCATTCCGGCTCTGGGCTGTGCTTACCGGGCTAAATCGGCAGATTCTGCAGCCTCAGTATCTGTTCTCAGAAGCCGGATGAAAAAAGAAATACAAACGGAATGGACCAGCAGTCTGCTGCCTCTGTTCAAAAACGAGAAAGAGCACCAGGAATGGCTCAAATCAAAGGCGAAATTCGCTACCGAAACCCAACCGCTGAATAAAGGAAAACAGCAGGTTGTGATTGGTATTGACTCGGGCTCTACTACGACGAAGATTGTTGCGGTAAGGGTGAATGCGGAGACGCCTACGGGAGATATTGTCTTTACAAATTACCGCCTGAATCTGGGAAATCCGATCAAGGCAGTAGCGGATGGACTGAACACCCTGAAGCAGGAAGCTGCATTGCGAGGCGCAGAACTGGAAATCGTAGGCTCCTGCTCTACAGGTTACGGCGAAGAACTTATCAAGGCGGCTTTCGGCCTCGACAGCGGCATTATCGAAACAATGGCGCACGAAAGAGCTGCTGCCTCACTCATGCCTGACGTGAGTTTTATCCTGGACATCGGCGGACAGGACATGAAGGCTATCTTCGTGGAGAAAGGGGCTGTGGTGCGCATGGAACTCAACGAGGCGTGCAGTTCGGGCTGCGGAACATTCATCCAGACCTTTGCCAACAACATGGGTTATTCTGTAGGCGATTTTGCCCAACTCGCCTGCCAGTCGAAGGCTCCCTGCGACCTGGGAACCCGCTGCACCGTTTTCATGAACTCGAAGGTGAAGCAGGTGCTCAGAGAGGGCGCATCTGTAGCTGATATTTCTGCCGGAATCTCTTATTCGGTCATCAAGAACTGTCTGTATAAGGTATTGAAACTCCATGGTAATGAGAACCTTGGAGGCAAAATCGTTGTGCAGGGTGGTACGATGAGAAACGATGCGGTGGTAAGAGCATTTGAGTTGCTCACCCATACCGAAGTGGCACGAAGCAACATGCCGGAACTGATGGGTGCCTACGGCTGTGCCCTTCATGCGGCGGCAGATTATAAGCATCGCACTTCTGCAGAAGATACGAACCCTGCCTCATCAAGATCCATCGATGATCTCCAGAATCTGGCTCATTATGAAACCAAACAACTGCAATGCAAAGGCTGCGAAAACCATTGTTATGTTTCCCGCTACACCTTTGCCGGCGGCAACCGATTCTACTCCGGAAACAAGTGTGAGCGTGTGTTTAACAACAAGGGAGCAAACGGGATAAAAGGCAAAAACATCTACGAATACAAATATAGTTTACTATTTGATAGAGAAGAAGTTAACCCACTTGAAGTTGCAAAACACAACGTCAAAGTAGGCATTCCTCGCATCCTCAACATGTACGAGGAATATCCGTTCTGGAATGCGCTGCTCCGGGCAGCAGGATTGGGCGTGATTCTCTCTTCCGATTCCACTTTCAGCCAGTATGAAGGAGCCTTGAATACGGTGATGAGCGACAATATCTGCTTCCCGGCTAAACTGGCTCACAGTCATCTGAAGGAACTCAACGAGAACCCGAAAGTAGACCGCATCCTCATGCCATACGTGGTTTATGAACATAATGACGACCCGAAGAATACGCTGAACAGTTTCAACTGTCCGGTCGTTTCGGGCTACAGCGATGTCATCAAGTCGGTCATCAATCTGAAGAAACCGATCGATACGCCCGTCATCAACTTTGCCCAGCCTAAGGCGCTGGAAAAACAGATTACCGATTATCTCAAGCAACTGGGAGTAAGCAAGAAGACTGCCCGTAAAGCACTGAGAGAGGCCCTCTATGCTCAGGCAGTATATGCAGCTGAGATTAAGAAACAGGGCTGGGAGATTCTGAAGTCAAACAAGGGACTTACGATTCTGCTGGCGGGCCGTCCTTATCATACAGACCCGCTGATTCAGCACAAGCTGAGCGAGATGATAGCCAATCTGGGAGTCAACGTCATCAGCGAAGACATCGCCCGGGGTAATCTCTTTGCAGATTTCAAAGACTTCAATTTGGAGGATCTGGCGGCAGAAAGAAATGAGGCAGCATTAGCCAGCCAGGACAACAACGAAGCATACAACTGTCAGCCAGAGACTTATCTCGTGAAGCAATGGGCGTATATGAACCGCATTCTGAAGGCAGCGCAATGGGCTGCAGAACAGGGCGATGAGGTTCATTTCGTCCAGATGACCAGCTTCGGCTGCGGTCCTGACAGTTTTATCCAGGACGAGATTCGCGACATCATGAAGCGCCACAACAAGCCTTTCACGCTGTTGAAGATAGATGATGTGAGCAATATCGGCTCACTGAAACTCCGTGTCCGCTCGCTCATAGAAAGCCTGAAGGGAGTAAAGGAAGTGAAGAGTGAAGAACGAAGAGTGAAGAAACAATGTTCGGCGGCCGAAGGGAAAGCCAATTCAACACTCAACACTCAACATTTACAACAGACCAAGGTATTCACCAAGCAGGACATTCATCGCAAGATTCTCGCTCCTTTCATGACCGAATACCTCACCCCTATCATTCCGCCTATCCTGAAACTGATAGGCTATGATGTTGAGGTTCTTCCGATGAGCAATGAGGTAAGCGCCGAACTCGGCTTGAAGTTTGCCAACAACGAAGTCTGCTATCCGGCTACACTCATCGTCGGCGACATCATCAAAGCCTTGAAATCAGGCAGATACGACCTGAACAATACAGCAGTAGTGATGAGTCAGACGGGCGGCCAGTGTCGCGCAACCAACTACGCCGGTCTCATCAAGCGTGCGATGATTTCCAATGGATTCCAGGACATTCCGCTGCTCACGCTCGGTGTAACAACCTCAACAGGCGAAGCATCAGGCTCAACAGACGACAAGCAAGACTATAACGAGCAGGACGGTTTCAATGTGCCTTGGCTGAAATACAGTCAGATTATCGTTACCGCCATTTTTTATGGCGATGCAATCAACGAAATGTACAACGCCTGCATCGTAAGAGAGCGTAAACCGGGCATTGCCAGAGAGTTGCGCGATAAATACATGCAGCTGATAGACGGACCTATCGCCCAGAATTCAGCCAAAGGACTTATCCGACTCCTGGAACAGGCAGCCGAAGAATTCAACCAGATGACCCTCGACAGAACGTTGCCGAAGGTAGGAATCGTAGGCGAAATCTTCCTGAAGTTCAATCCTTTCGCCCACCAGTTCCTGGAGCAGAACATCATCTCGCGCGGCATAGAGGTGGTTCCGCCTCTGCTTGCCCCCTTCTTCCTGCAGGAATTTGTGAATGTAGAGATACAGAAACACATGCGGCTGAGTTGCACCAAAGTGCCCGATTTCATCATCAAGGGCGCTTATCAGGCGCTGATAGGCAGAAGATTGCGCCAGGTAAACAAGGCAGCCGGCAAGTTCCGCTACTTCCGTCCGTTCACCAATATCTATGATGATGCGAAGGACGTACAGGGACTGGTTTCACTCGCAGCCCAGTTTGGCGAAGGCTGGCTTCTGCCTGCCGACATCGTAGGTTACATCCGTGATGGCGTGAACAACATCATCTCGCTCCAACCTTTCGGCTGCATCGCTAACCACGTGATTTCCAAGGGTATCGAGAAACGTCTCCACGACCGTTTCCCTTCACTCAACCTCGTATCGCTCGACTTCGATTCCGGTGTTTCAGAGGTAAACGTCACCAACCGACTGCTCCTCTTCCTGGACAGCATCGCAAAATAAGACAAGCCAGACCCATGTACGGTAAAACACCGTACATGGGTCTTTCCGTCTTTCATCCCTCAAAAAATCACTCTAAAAAATACAAAAAACCGTAGCTATTTCTTTGTCATTCAAGAAAATAATCGTATCTTTGCACTCAAATTTTATTGAGACATTAAGAAAATGAGTAAAGATACATTAACTCATCAGCTGACAGAGACCATCGAGGAGCTTTCGAGCGCCGAATCTTTGAAGGGTCTCTTCCATCAGCATCGAGACGGGAATCCACTTCCTTCGGGCAAGGCGCTCGAAGAAATCATCAGTTTGTCCCGTTCTATCCTCTTTCCGGGATATTTCGGCAATTCTTCGGTAAATATCTCAACCATCAAATATCATATTGGAGTAAGAGTAGAGAAACTCTATGAGATGCTGTCAGAGCAGATTCTCGCCGGTCTCTGCTTCGCCAACGACTGTGAAACGGAAACCCAGGCTGAACTGCAGCACCAGCGTGCCAAGGCAGGCGTGATTGCAGCCAAGGCAATCATGGAATTCCCGAGACTGCGCAAGATTCTGGCTACTGATGTAGAGGCTGCCTACGAGGGCGACCCGGCTGCCATGAGCCACGGAGAAATCATCTCCTGCTACCCGGTCATCAAGGCGATTACCAACTACCGCATCGCTCACGTGCTGCACGAACTGGGAGTGCCGCTCATTCCGAGAATGATGACCGAACTGGCGCATTCGGAAACCGGTATTGATATCAACCCGGAGGCTACCATCGGCAAGCACTTCACCATCGACCACGGTACGGGTGTGGTAATTGGAGCTACCTGCATCATCGGCGACAATGTGAAACTCTACCAGGGTGTAACCCTCGGAGCCAAGAGTTTCCCTCTCGATAAGGACGGCAATCCTATCAAGGGAATCCCTCGCCACCCTATCCTCGAAAATGATGTCATCGTCTACGCCAATGCCACCATCCTCGGTCGCATCACCATCGGAGAAGGCTGCGTAGTGGGAGCCAACGTATGGGTTACCAAGGATATGAAACCGAAAACAAAGAAATATAAAAAAGAAAAACAAAGTTTATTAGATATAGAATTCAATAATGGAACAGGAATTTGAACTCATTGCCAAGACCTTCATGGGCCTCGAGCCTGTCTTGGCTGAAGAGCTCACCCAGTTGGGTGCCAATAATGTACAGATCGGTCGCCGCATGGTGTCTTTCACAGGCGACAAGGAAATGATGTATCGTGCTAACTTCCAGTTGCACACAGCCATCCGTATCTTAAAGCCTATCAAGCACTTCAAGGCTAGAAGCGCTGAAGAGGTGTATGATCAGATTCAGAAGATCAAGTGGGATGACATCTTAGATGTGAAGAAGACTTTCTCGGTTGACTCAGTAGTCTACTCAGAGGAGTTCCGCAACTCACGCTTCGTAACCTACAAGGTAAAGGATGCGATTGTTGACTGGTTCCGCGAGAAGCAGGGTACACGTCCAAATATCAGCGTATCTAACCCGGATATCCGCCTCAACATCCACATTGCAGAAGACAATGCCACCTTGAGTCTCGATTCGAGTGGTGAGAGTCTGCACCGCCGTGGCTACCGCCAGGAGCAGGTAGAGGCTCCTCTGAACGAGGTTCTCGCTGCAGGTATGATTCTGATGACCGGCTGGAAGGGCGAATGCGATTTCATCGACCCGATGTGTGGTTCAGGTACCATCGCCATCGAAGCTGCCCTCATCGCCCGAAACATCTCTCCAGGTGTATTCCGCAAGGAGTTTGCCTTCGAGAAGTGGAACGATTTCGACCAGGATCTCTTCGATACGATTTATAACGACGACTCTCAGGAGCGCGAGTTCGAGCACCATATCTATGGTTACGATGTTGACATGAAGGCTGTCAATACAGCTAATCTCAACGTTCGTGCTGCCGGTCTCAGCAAGGACATCACCATCTCACAGGCTGATTTCAAGGACTTCACCCAGCCAGCCGAGAAGAGCATCATCGTGATGAACCCTCCATACGGTGAGCGCATCTCTACCCCTAACCTCCTGAACACCTACAAGATGATAGGTGAGCGCTTCAAGAAGGCTTTTGCCGGCAACGAGGCTTGGGTATTGAGCTACCGCGAGGAGTGCTTCGAGCAGATTGGTCTGAAACCATCTATCAAGATTCCTGTATTCAACGGAAGCTTGGAGTGCGAATTCCGCAAGTATGTGATGTTCGACGGCAAGATGAAGGACTTCCGTTCTGAAGGCGGTATTGTGAAGACTGAGCGCGAGAAGAGCGAGATGGCTCAGAAGCACCGTTTCAAGAAGGAGCGTGAATTCAAGAAGCGTGTAAGCGAGGAGACTGAAAACGAGGAGGACGATATCCGTTCTTTCAAGTTCCATACTCACCGTCTAGAAGACTTCGAGAAGAAGCGTGCAGAGTTCCATAAGGGCGGCCGTTCACGTATCGGTGGCGGTCGACGCAATGATGACGACGATGAGAAGCGTGGCAGCCGCAGCTTCAAGAGCGACCGCAAGGGTGGCCGTGACTTCGGTAGCAAGCGCGACGGAAAGCGTTTCGAGAAAGGCGACAAGCGTGGTGGCTTCAAGGGCGACAAACGTGGTGGCCGTGATTTCGGAGGCAAGCGCGGAGGCAAGAAGAACTTCAGCGTTGACTTCGACGACGAGGATTAAAGACATATCGACCCATACGTCGTGTTTCACGACGCATGGGTGTTAAACCCGATAAAGTAAAGAATATAATGAATCTGAAGAATTCAATTTATAAATTATCTTTTGCTGCTATGATTATGATGGCTATGAATGCAACCGACTTACAGGCTCAGGGCGTGGTTCCTGCTCAGAAAGGCGAGAAAACCTTTACATTGGAAGACCTGAACTTCGGCGGCAACAACTATCGTAACATGGTAGCTAAGAACCGCTGGTGCACCTGGTGGGGCAATGAACTCGTTCGCCAGGATGTGGATGCCTGCTATCTCGTCAACAAGACGACAGGCAAGGAGACCAGACTCTTCGGCATCAATGACATCAACCAGTGGATTGCTCCTACCAAAGACATCAAGGTAAGAGCCCTCTACAATGCTCTCTTCCCGTTTGCAGGCAAGAGCATCGTGATGGTAAGCAACGGCAGCAAGACTTATACCGTAGACTTCAAGAAGCATAAGCTGCTGAGCGAGATGGATTTTGCTGACGGCGAGAACCTCCTGGAGGCTAATGCCCAGCAGAACGCCTTCGCCTATCTGAAGGGCAGCAACCTCTATGTGCGTACCTTCGATGTAACCAGCAACGCCTTGACAAAAGAGAAGAAATCTCACGATTTCCAGCTCTCAAAGGACGGAAGCCGCGAAATTGTTTATGGACAGAGTGTTCACCGCGATGAGTTCGGTATCAGCAAGGGAACCTTCTGGAGTCCGAACGGCGAACTGCTCGCCTTCTATCGTATGGACCAGAGTATGGTAACCGACTATCCGCAGGTCGACATCCCGGAAATCGGTTTCAATCATCCTGAAACACAGAGTTGCATTGCTACTCCTGCACCAGACAAGTATCCGATGACAGGCGAGACATCACACAAGGTAACCGTAGGCGTGTTCGACTGCATGACCGGCAAGACCGTCTATCTGAAGGCTGGCGATCCAACCGACCGCTATTTTACCAACATCGCATGGAGTCCGGACAGCAAGACCATCTATATGTTCGAACTGAACCGCGACCAGAACGACTGCCGTCTGACTGCCTACAATGCAGAAACCGGCGAGAAGACAGGCGAACTCTATCGCGAGACCGACGAGAAATACGTGGAGCCTTGCCACCCTATCCAGTTCCTGCCTTGGGACAGCAACAGCTTTATCATGCAGAGCCGCAAGGATGGCTACAACCACCTCTATCTCTGCACCCTGGGCAAGCACGGAAGCCGCATGGCCAGCAACACAGAATCGCTCGAAATCAAGCAGTTGACTTCCGGTAAATGGGAGGTGATGGAAGTACTCGGCTTCAACACCAAGCGCAAGAGTATCATCATCGCATCCAACGAGAAATCGCCTATCCAGAGAAACATCTTTGCCGTAGATACAAAAACCGGCAAGCGTACGCTGGTAGATGATTGCGGCAAGGGATGGCACAGCGCTACTTTGAGCGAGAACGGACAGTATGTCTTCGACAACTACTCTACTCCTACCGTGCCTCGCAAGATAGCTCTTGTGAACACCGAGAACGGCAAGCGCACCGCTTACTTCACTGCCGAGAACCCTTGGAAGGGCTACAATGTGCCTGAGTACAGCTGCGGTTCCATCAAGGCTGCCGATGGCGAAACTGACCTCTACTGGAGAATGGTGAAGCCGGTAAACTTCGATCCAAACAAGAAGTATCCTACCATTATATATGTATATGGTGGACCTCATGCCCACAACGTAGATGCCCGCTGGAACTACTCTAGCCGTGGTTGGGAAACCTACATGGCAGAAAAGGGCTATCTGCTCTTCATCCTCGACAACCGTGGAAGCGAGAACCGTGGCAAGGCTTTCGAGCAGGCTACCTTCCGCCAGCTCGGACAGATTGAGATGCAAGACCAGATGAAGGGCGTAGAATATCTGAAGACGCTTCCTTACGTAGATGCTGACAAGATTGGCGTTCACGGCTGGAGCTTCGGCGGATTCATGACCATCTCGCTGATGACCAACCACCCTGATGTGTTCAAGGTAGGCGTAGCAGGCGGTCCGGTTATCGACTGGCACTGGTACGAGGTGATGTATGGCGAGCGCTATATGGACACCCCACAGACCAACCCAGAGGGTTACAGGAAGACCTCTCTGCTCTATCAGGCAAAGAACCTGAAGGGCAAGCTGCAGATTATCCAAGGCTTGAACGATGTGACCGTAGTGCCACAGCACTGCCTCACCTTCCTCAAGGCTTGCATCGCAGCAGGCACCCAGCCAGACTTCTTCGTCTATCCTGGCGAGCCTCACAACATGAGAGGTCATCAGAGCACTCATCTGCATGAGCGCATCAGCAATTATTTCTTCGATTATCTCAAGTAAATATCTAGGAGTAAACATCCCCCGAAAAAGGGGAGTTTACTTCTACATCAAATAACAAACAATAACTTACAGCAAATGAAAATTTTATTGTTAGGAGGCGGTGGCCGCGAGCACGCCTTAGCATGGAAAATCGCTCAGAGCGAGAAGTGTGAGAAACTCTTCATCGCTCCTGGTAATGCCGGTACACAGAATGTCGGCGAGAACGTAGATATCAAGGCAGACGACTTTGAGGCGCTCAAGAACTTCACAGTAGAAAATGGCGTTGATATGGTGGTAGTTGGTCCGGAAGACCCATTGGTAAAGGGTGTTTACGATGACTTCAAGAACGATCCTCGCACCCAGAACATCCCTGTCATCGGTCCATCAAAGGCTGGCGCCGTATTGGAAGGCAGCAAGGACTTCGCCAAGAAGTTCATGAAGCGCCACAACATCCCTACTGCCCAGTATGAGACTTTCGACGGCGAGCACGTAGAGGAAGGCTTGAAATTCCTGGAGACACTGAAGGCTCCTTATGTATTGAAGGCTGACGGTTTGTGCGCCGGTAAGGGCGTTCTCATCCTCCCTACCCTGGAAGAGGCTAAGAAAGAGTTCAAGGAGATGCTCGGCGGTATGTTCGGCAACGCTTCTGCACGCGTAGTCATCGAGGAATTCCTCAGCGGCATTGAGTGCTCTGTATTCGTATTGACCGACGGCAAGAACTACAAGATTCTGCCTGAGGCTAAGGATTACAAGCGCATCGGCGAGCACGATACCGGTCTGAACACCGGCGGTATGGGTAGCGTTACCCCTGTACCATTCGCTACCAAGGAGTGGATGCAGAAGGTTGACGAGCGCATCATCCGTCCTACTGTAGAGGGACTTGCTGAGGAGAACATCGACTATAAGGGATTCATCTTCTTCGGTCTGATCAACGTTGAAGGCGAGCCTATGGTCATCGAGTACAACTGCCGTATGGGTGATCCAGAGACTGAGAGCGTGATGCTCCGTCTGAAGAGCGACATCGTGGATCTCTTCGAAGGTGTAGCAGCAGGCGATTTGGACAAGCGCAGCATCGAGTTTGATGAGCGTGATGCAGTCTGCGTGATGCTCGTAAGCGGCGGTTATCCTGAGGCTTACAAGAAGGGTTATCCTATCCAGGGCATCGACGATGTAGAAGGTTCAGTAGTATTCCACTCCGGTACAGCCATGAAGGATGGTCAGGTAGTAACCAACGGTGGTCGTGTCATCTGCGTAAGCAGCTACGGCAAGGACAAGGAAGAAGCCTTGAAGAAGAGCTTTGCTGAGGCACAGAAGATCCAGTTCACCGACAAGTACTTCCGTTCTGATATCGGACAGGACCTTTAGTTTTTTAATGTTGAATTAGATGTTAAGAAAGAAAACTTTTCAAAATAAAGTAGCGGCTAGCCGCTACTCTTTACCTATTACTGCAACCCTTGCCACGCTGGTTTGGGTTGCAGTAGGTTTATTGGTATCCAATATCTGGGTAGAATTTGCTTTTACAGCCATGTCTACCCTGCTGATGGTGGAACTGAACAACCGTAATGCCCTGATGCGTACCTACAGCCGAATGGTATCCTGCACTTTTCTGGCATTACTGACGATGACAGGACTCTCCCACCCCTCTTTAAAAAGCAGTATTGTGACGATGTGTTTCATCGCCTTTTATCTCATTATCTGGAATTGCTATCAGGATAAACGCTCAACAGGCTGGACTTTCTACGCCTTTGCCTGCATCGGTCTGGCATCGATGGTTTTCGTGCAGATAGGCTATTTCATGCCTATCCTGTGGATTATGATGATGGTGTTTACCCTCTCGTTTAGCGTAAAGACATTCTTTGCAACACTAGTAGGTCTCATCGTGCCCTATTGGTTTGCAGCCGGTTATTTCTTCTATACCGACAACATACAGGGGCTGGCTGACCATTTCTGCGAACTCATCAACTACAGCGAACTCTTTGATTATTCGCAGGTTACCGACCATCAGGTACTGGACCTGAGTTTCGTTATCCTGCTCACCATCATCGGTTCCATCCACTTCATACGCACCAGCTACGGCGATAAGATACGAACCCGCATGATCTACGAAACGTTTATCATGATATCGGTTGCCTGCATCATCTTCATCGTCCTCCAGCCTCAATATATACAGGAACTGGGCGGCATCCTGATTGTGAATACAGCACCGCTTATCGCCCATTTCATCACATTCACCAGAGGTAAGTTTACCAACATATCCTTCATCCTGCTGCTCATCATGCTGGTACTTATCATGGCTTACAACATACTCGTACCAGAGAGCATATTACTATGAGTTGGATTATAGATTTCTTAATGAGCTGGGGCTACTGGGGCATGCTGGTATCAGCCTTCCTTGCCGGCAGTTTCTTTCCCTTCAGCAGCGAGGTGGTCATGTCGGGCTTACAGGCTGCCGGACTGGAACCTATCCAGCTCGTACTGTATGGAAGCATCGGCAATGTGCTCGGTTCTATGTTCAACTATGGCGTAGGACGGATGGGCAAGCTGGAATGGATAGAGAAATATCTGCATGTAAAGAAAGAGAGTCTTGACAAGGCTCAGCATTTCATGGCCGACAGAGGAGCCTGGATGGGATTCTTTGCCTTCCTGCCCCTGTTGGGCAGTGCCATCACCATCGTTTTGGGACTGACGAGAGCCAACATCGTGATTTCTGTCATCAGCATCACCATCGGAAAGGTGTTGAGATATGTACTGCTGGTTTACGGACTCAGTTTCATCTTTTAAACAAGCTGCAAAGAAAACAAAGAATTGATTCATATAGATTGACTGCTTATGAGAAAGTATTTATACCTTATTATATTATGCGTGGCTTTCGCGGGCTGTAAAGGCAGCCAGCAGAAAGGCCACACCGCAGAAAGTAACGGAAAGGAATCTGTCGCCAACAGCGATGGCAAACCTGCTGTTACCGTAACTATCCCTCCCTACAAGTTTTTCGTTGATAAGATTGCCGGAGATAAGGTGGATGTCAACGTGATGGTATCCAACGGCAACAATCCTGAAACTTACGAGCCTTATGCCCAGCAGATGATGGAACTCTCCAGGAGTGCCCTCTATCTGAAAGTGGGAAGCATCGGTTTCGAACAGACCTGGATGAAGAAGCTGCAGGACAACGCTCCTGACATGAAGGTGATAGATACCTCCACAGGCATCACGCCTGCCAAGACACCAGGCGGCAATACCGACCCGCATGTATGGATGAGTTGCAAAAACGCCCGCATCATCTCCAGCAACATCTTCAAGGCACTCTGCCAACTGGAACCGGAAAACAAGACTTTCTTCCAGAAAAACTATCAGCAGTTGCTCTGCAGCATCGACAGGCAGGACAGCATCATCAGAAAGAGTTTCAAGGATAATCCGGAGATGGTACGCAAGTTTGTGATCTATCACCCTATCCTCACATACTTTGCCCGTGATTACCAGCTGGAGCAGCTTGCCATAGAGGAAGAAGGCAGGGAGCCGAGTGCCGCCCAGCTGAAGAGCCTCATCGAGAGAGCCAGAAAAGAAAAGATCAAGTTCTGCCTGATTCAAGCAGAATTTGCCAACCGCAACACCACAACCTTCATCAACGAGAGCCACACCAAGCCAATGGATATCAATCCATTGCAGGGCGACTGGAACTGGGCGATGCAGGAAGCGGCAGCAGCGGTACAAGGCAAGAAAATCGTTGTTGGGAAGTAAAAACTACAATAATATGACTCCAATCATAAAAATCGAGTATCTTTCTGCAGGCTATGAAGGCAAGGAGGTGCTCCACGATATCAACCTCACCGTCTACAAAGACGATTATCTTGGCATCATCGGTCCCAACGGTGGTGGCAAGACAACCCTCATGCGCCTTATTCTGGGACTGCTGAAACCCACAGACGGCAGCATCCGCTTTTATAAAGACGGAGAGGAAGTAAGGGAAATCAGCATGGGATATCTGCCCCAATACAATCATCTCGACAAACAGTTTCCTATCTCCGTCTATGAAGTGGTACTCTCCGGCCTCAGCAGGACCAAGAGCCTCTTTTCCAGATACACCCAGGCACAGCACCAGCAGGTACTCGACTGTCTGGAACAGATGCAGCTCACGGAGTTGAAAGACCGCCATATCGCAGCCTTGAGCGGCGGACAACTGCAGCGAGTACTCCTCGCCCGCGCCATTGTTTCGAAACCCGATGTAGTGATACTGGATGAGCCCAACACCTACATCGACCGCCGTTTCCAGAAGCAGATGTACGAGATGCTGGAACAGATCAACCGGGAGTGCGCCATTATCATCGTAAGCCATGATGTAGCCGAAGTGCTCAATAACGTAAAGCACATCGCCTGCGTAAATCATCATCTCCACTACCACGATACGGCAGATATGCCGAGAGAGAAACTGGAAGAGCATTTCTTAAATGTATAGGCTTATTATATAATAATGCCTAAAAAACAGGTGCAAAAATCCATATTATCTCATCTTTTTATTATCTTTGCAATTGGAATGTGCCTTTTTGAAAGGCACAGAGAAAGCATTCAGAAAGAAATATAATACATTAAAGTTTAAACAATAATGAAACAGTACAGATTAGTGGACAATATCTTCGGATGGGTCGCATTCATCATTGCGGCGTTCACTTATTGTTCCACAATTGAACCGACAGCCAGCTTCTGGGACTGTCCTGAGTTTATTACGACTGCTTACAAGCAGGAGATCGGTCACCCACCTGGGGCACCATTCTTCATGCTTTTAGGCAATTTCTTCACACATTTCGCCAGCGACACTACCCAGGTAGCCAAGATGGTAAATACGATGAGCGCCCTGCTGAGCGCCGTCTGTATCATGTTCCTCTTCTGGACCATCACCCACCTGGCTCGCCGACTCGTCATCAGCGACAGGAAAGAACTGACTACCAGCAAGCTGATTGCCATCGAGGCATCCGGTATGGTGGGCGCACTCATCTACACCTTCAGCGATACCTTCTGGTTCTCAGCTGTCGAGGGTGAGGTTTATGCGTTCTCTTCTGCCTTTACCGCTGTGGTATTCTGGCTCATCCTGAAGTGGGAAGACCATGCTGACGAGCCTCATAGCGATCGTTGGCTTGTGCTCATCGCCTATATGACCGGTTTGAGTATCGGTGTCCACCTGCTCAACCTGCTCTGTATCCCAGCCATCGTATTGGTTTATTACTACAAGAAGGTGCCACATGCCAACCTCAAGGGCTCGCTCCTGGCGCTGTTCCTTTCATTCCTCGTAGTGGTAGCCGTACTGTATGGTGTGGTTCCAGGTATCATCACCGTAGGCGGCTGGTTCGAACTGTTCTTTGTCAACACTCTCGGCTGTCAGTTCAATACCGGTGAAATCGTATACATCATCTGTCTCGTAGCCTCAGTTATCTGGGGTATCTACGAAACCTGCCATGCTTCTGAGAAGAACGAGAAGAAGCAGAATATCGCCTTCGTTCTCGGCTTCGGCATGCTCGGCATCCCATTCTACGGATATGGCTGGACTGCTGCCATTACCGGCATCATCGTGCTGGTTATTCTCTGGTTCGTACTCGGCTACAAGCGCAAGCAGGAGGTAGTAACAGGCGTTGACGAATCTACAGGCATCACCAAGAAGAAGATGCAGCTCCTGCCGCTCATCTCAGCACGCGTCAAGAATACAGCCTTGCTCTGCATGCTGATGCTGATGATTGGTTATTCCAGCTACGCACTCATCGTAATCCGTTCTTCTGCCAACCCTCCTATGGACCAGAACTCTCCTGAGGACATCTTTACCCTAGGAAGTTATCTGAGCCGCGACCAGTATGGCGACCGCCCTCTGTTCTATGGCCAGGCTTATACATCACAGGTAGCCCTCGAAGTAGACGGCAACATGTGCAAGCCTGTCATGAAAGAAGGTGCACCGGTTTACCAGCGCAAGGAGAAAGCTTCGGCTGATGAGAAGGACTCTTACTTCGTAGTAAGTCACAAGAATAAGTATATCTATGCCCAGAACATGCTCTTCCCTCGTATGTACAGTTCGGATCATGCCCAGGCATACGAAGACTGGATGGGCGGTGTAGAAGGCACAGAGATTCCTTACGACCGCTGCGGAGAAAGTATCATGGTGAAGATGCCGTCACAGTTTGACAACATCCGCTTCTTCCTCTCTTACCAGTGCAACTTCATGTACTGGCGCTACTTCATGTGGAACTTTGCCGGCCGTCAGAACGACATCCAGGGCAATGGTGAGCCAGAGCACGGCAACTGGATTACCGGTTTCTCATTCATTGATGATTCACTCTATGGCGACCAGAGCAAATTGCCAGACGACCTGAAGGAGAACAAGGGACACAATGTATTCTACTGCATGCCGCTGATTCTCGGTCTCATCGGACTTTTCTGGCAGGCTTGGTATACCCGCAAGAAGAAGGTAATGAAGAACGGCAAGGAAGAGGAAGTGCTCCTCCCTATCGGAATCCAGCAGTTCTGGATTGTATTCTTCCTGTTCTTCATGACAGGTCTTGCCATCGTCATCTACCTGAATCAGACACCTATGCAGCCACGTGAGCGTGACTATGCTTACGCCGGTTCATTCTATGCATACGCTATCTGGTGCGGTCTCGGCGTACTCGCCATCATCGACATCCTGAAGCGCAAGATGAAGCTCAGCGGTACTGCTGTAACAGCCATCGTAGCAGTCATCACACTTCTCGTACCTATCCAGATGGCATCACAGACCTGGGATGATCACGACCGCTCAAACCGTTACACCTGCCGTGACTTCGGTCAGAACTACCTGATGTCACTCCAGGAGAAGGGAAACCCTATCATCTTTACCAATGGTGATAACGATACCTTCCCACTCTGGTACAACCAGGAGGTAGAAGGCGTTGGAACAGATGCCCGCGTATGTAACCTGAGCTACCTGCAGACCGACTGGTATATCGATCAGATGATGCGTCCTGCATACAACTCACCATCCGTGCCAATCACCTGGCCACGTCTCGACTTCTGTTCAGGTACCAACGAATATGTATCTGTTGAGCCTGAAGCAAAGAAGCAGATTCTCGACTTCTACAAGCAGGATCCAGAGAATGCCAAGAAGCAGTTTGGTGACGAACCGTTCGAGCTCAAGAACATCCTGAAGAACTGGGTACGCAGCAAGAACCCTGACATGCACTTCATCCCTACGGATACCCTCTATGTCACCATCGACAAGGAGGCTGTAAAGAAGAGCGGCATGATGATGGCATCAGATTCTATTCCAGATAAGATGGTCATCTCTCTTGCCGGCAAGAGCGCACTCTACAAGAACGACCTCATGATGCTCGAAATGCTGGCACAGTGCAACTGGACCCGTCCGCTCTACGTAGCACTCACCGTAGGCGAAGAGAACTATATGAACCTCGGTGACAACTTCGTACAGGAGGGACTTGTGAACCGTATCACTCCGTTCACCACCAACAAGCCAGGTGCCAAGAACTTCGATACAGAGAAGGCTTATCACAACATCATGACCCGATTCAAGTTCGGCAACCTGAAGCAGAAGGGACTCTACATCGACGAGACAACCATGCGTATGTGTTATACCCACCGTCGCCTGCTCGCCCAGACAGCCCTCCAGCTCATCGCCGAAGGCAAGAAGCAGAAGGCTATCAACATCCTGAAGAAGGCTGATACCGAGATTCCTGCCTACAATGTTACGCTCGACTACATGAGCGGTGGCTTGGATATGGCTCGCGGCTGGCTGATGACCGGTCAGAAAGCCAAGGGCAAGGAATATATAGAAGCGGTATGGAAGAATGCTTCACAATACCTCAACTACTATCTCTCGCTGCCAAACGACCGTTTCCTCCAGGCAGAGCACGACTGCATCCGTCAGATTATGATCATGCAGAGCATCTGCGAGGCTGCCGGAATGGTGAGTCCACAGTTGGAGCAGAAGTATGAGAAGCAGCTCAACAACCTCTACCGTCTCTATCATGGCAGAGGTGGCAGAATGCCGGAAGGCAATCAGTAAAAAATAGAAAAAAGTTTGGTGTCGCGAAACACGACACCAAACTTTTCATTATTCATATAAACCTGTTTTATCCATGTTCATAGAGCAACCAGCCAAATGGCTCAGATGGTTATATCCAAAGGCCATCTGGAGAATGGACAAGAAAGACCATTCTGTCTATCTTACATTTGATGACGGTCCAATTCCAGAGTCAACTCCATTCATCTTAGAGACCCTGAGAAAGTACAATATCAAGGCTACTTTCTTTATGGTAGGCGAGAATGTATTGCGCCATCATGACCTCTACAACCAGATTGTGGCAGAGGGTCATCAGGTTGGCAACCATACATTCAATCATATCGGTGCCTTCAAGCACCGCGTCATCTCCTACGTGCTCAACACCAATAAGGCGAACGATATCATCCATGCCCATCTCTTCCGTCCACCTCACGGCTGGATGCGACCAAGTGAGTATTGGTGGCTGCACCGCACTTACAAGGTCATCATGTGGGACGTGGTGACGCGCGACTATTCCAAATGGATGACGGCAGAAGATGTGGTGAACAATGTGAAACGGTATGCCCGCAATGGCAGCATCATCACCTTCCACGACTCGCTGAAGAGCATTGAAAAGCTGAAGACAGCGCTCCCTCAGGCCATAGAATGGCTCATGGAACAGGGGTATGAATTTAAGACTTTTGAATAAGAAGCTGTTATTCCCAAACAGGAACAGCCCAATAAACACAGACAAGAAATGAGCAAAAGAATCAACAGTTATCAGGCAGTAGCTGCATTTGTAAGAGGTTTCTTCGAAGCTTACGCACGTGGCATCATCGATGCTACCATCGAAGGCAATGACTTCAGCAAGAAGAACGACCCGAAACAGATCAAGCAGATGATGCTGGAGCACTATGGCGAGGTAAACCAATACTTCTTCGACATCATGTTCTCTACCCTCGTACGCCTCAACTACAAGACTGCCGAGGAAGCCAACGAGCGCATGAAGAAGAACTTCGACAGCATGAAACAGGCTGACCCGACCTTTGAGCCAACCATGCTCGACTACCTGCGCATAGCCTGCAAATCGAACCAGCTTTACAAGGCGATGGAGTCTGAATACAAGCGTAACTTCACCTGGCTTCTTCAAGGCAAGTTTACCACACTTGAAGAGCATGTACGCGATTATACCCACGGCATTCTCATCAGTCTCGCCGACGAACCGATGGCAATCCATCTTCTGGTCCGCATCATCGTAAAGGCATACGCAGCCGGACTGAAGTGTGGCAGCAAGGAGGGCGAGCAGCACCAGCTCCACATGCCTACCCTTCACGGCATGTTGCTGAACAATGTCAACATCCTGCTCAACGAGACTCCACTCAAGAGCAGCACCGAAGATCCTGTTGCCCTCTTCAAGGAGGCATGCAAGAATGAAGAAGAAAACATCAACGTTCTTTTCAACACATTAAACGATGCGATGAAAGAACTGGCAGAAGAATAAGAGAAAAGCATCATTGATGACGAGCACAGCACCAGATTCGAGAACCATCCGACTCCATATAGCGTAGAATCTCGTTATTCACTTCTTGGCGAATGGAGAGCATGGATTCTCGGTCGCAATCCACAGTAAAGTCAAGGTCTATATCTACCGAGAGTCTTGGCAGTTGGGAATAACAAAGTGACAATGATTAAGATTATTAAAGATTTAGATATAACGGCTTCGGGTGTTAGCGTATTTAACCGCAAGTGGCAACCTGTCCATTTACAACAAGGAGAAATGGATGGGGCTTGTGCCGTATATTCCATGATGATGAACCTGCTCATACTAAAGGTTCTTACTCGTAATCAAGTTGTCAACTTGAAAACAACATTTAAGGGAAATACCGCAAAAGGGAGACTTTTCAAAGAGTTCTTTGTGACAGAAGGACTGTGCCGTGATGGATTTTATTTTTCCGAAATAAAAGAAAAGCTATCCCATTCTTTTGCTAAAGAGGTTACATCTTCGCCTCTTCAATATACAGCATCTTTATCAGACCAAACTTCTTTTGTAGAAGAACTTAGGACTGCAATAGATAGCGACACGCCTTTGATTACCGCTCTGTCTTTTAAAGGTGGCGCTCATGCTGTACTTGCTATTGGGTATGAAGAACAAAAAGACGGTGTCAAGAAAATATTCTGTTTAGACCCAAGCTATGCCATAAGTCCGACATCCTTTTGGAATGGTGTAATAATCCTAAATGAGGGAAAAGGAAAGTACAGCCATCAGTATATAACAGATAAAGACGAAAAATATATCAATGTCAGTGAATCATTGAATATAAAAAAGAAATAACGATATGAGCGAAGAATTACAACAGAAATTTCTTGACAAACTTTGAGAAGTTGCAAACAAACTACGTGGCAATCAAGGACCTGGAGGCCAAACGTGCTGACCTTGACAAGGAGATTGAGGGCTATCTGAAAGAGTTGGGATTGTTAGAGTAAACTTTCCACAAGTTGTGGCAGAGTTCCCAGATATGAAAGGGCTTTCATACAGAAACTTGAAGTATATCAGACAATGGTATCAGTTTTATAATGAGCAACTTACAATTTGACAACAAGCTGTTGCCAAATTAGACGAAGTAAATGTGCAATAACTTGTTGCACAATTACAAGAAAGATGTCTAAGCTCATGCCTGAAAACATACAGAGCCAGTTGCCTACAATTTGAAGATATTGAAGAAACACTTTCTGATATAAAGGAAACTAAGGATTTCAAAAAAGGTAATGATATGAAAAATAAAGATAATATACCGCAGTTCGTGAATAGCGACTCCTTCATGGCAGACAAGAACTATGTGAAGTGATTGTCTGACCTGAAGAAACGTTTCCGCATGGCACAACTAAAAGCTGCTGTCAAAGTGAATACGGAAATGCTCAAATTCTACTGGAGTTTGGGCGAGGACATTTGCGAGAAGCAGAAACAATACAAGTGGGGTGCAAAGGTTGTAGATAGGCTTAGCCTTGATATGCGTTCGGAAATTCCTCAGAGTGAGGGATTTTCAAGACCTTTACCATGTAAAACGCTGATTTGCGTTCTATTCAAGTCAAATTGAAAGAGGCTGTGTCATAAGTTTATGATTCACCCTCTTCTATTTGTTGAAAGAGGCTGTTGTGCATGCGGTAGTCAACTGTTATACACCAACTATTATCCAGACTTATGACACACCCTCTTACAGGAAGTGGATAATACAACAACCCCAATGCCAATGAACGAACATTGCTTGAAATAAAACAGGAAGCCTTTTGTCGTATCTTTGCCGATAGTTACCAAATGGTGAACAGCGGGGTGAACACTTGCCCCAAGCATTCACCTTTTCGGCTCTGGGGTGAACCCTAGTAAAAAGAACTTTGTATATACAGCGCATGCTAGAAATATAAGAATCTCTATTATAATGGGTTATGGGGTGTTTTTAACACATTATTAACGCCAAAGGTTGGCATCGGGGTTCACCCTTCACCGACTTCATCGCCAAGAGCAGAGGATGACTATTCGCAGCAGGATACCGCCCCCGACCTGCCCTTCTACGGGTGGGTAGGGTAAGTAAGGGGAGAGTACTTTCTAAGAGTTTCCTTATGTAAAGGTTCGTTTACTATAGGAAAGATATAGTATATATATAGACTCCCAGAAAAAGCGATTTCCTACTCACCCTAGTTACCCCCCGGCCGTAAACAAGATAGTTACGATGCCTAAGTATCATGGTTACGATGCCAAAACACGCTATTTTATGTAAGTAATTGAAAATGAAACATCTATTTGTTTCATTAGAAGAAGAGGTTACGAATTAGAAATATACAGGATGTAGTATCCTGCTGTAATTTGCATAACCAATTAAAGAACTCTTTCGGTTGCAAAAGTACAAAAATAAATCGAAGATAAAGAATGTTTCCAGCACATTTTTATCTTCTATTTATTATTTAGACGAAAATCATCATACCGACATTTCTGTTTCTCGAACAGTTTTAGCCATAAAGACACCTCTGACAGACAACGCTCCAAGTTCTAATAGTTTCTTCCCAATTTGAACTAAACTTGTACCTGTAGTGATTACGTCATCAACAAGCAACACATGCTTGCCTTTTATATGTATCCGATTGAATGTCAGATTTTCAATTTTGTTCTTCCCAATTGTACCTTTCATCTTTTCTCTATCAAATTCAATCCACAGAGTTAGGAATCCATCGGCAATATCCAATCGTTTTGCCAACTCCCTGCAAAATCGAGTAAAGCGTCTACCATGTGCTTTCTTTGTTGAAGCGGGTATCGGCACAAGCACAGCATTCTCTTTTATTGCGTCAAAACACGATAGTTTAGAGATGCATACAGAAAACACCTTAGCCCAAAGCAAGGATTTTTCTCCATCTTTGAATGCATAGACGGTATTTCGAACTTGTCTTGCTTTATGGGATACTTGCTTACATGTAAGCGGATAATAGTCATGAATATAGTAATATTCTATATCATGTGCATAATCCTGTCCTATAAAAGAGGTGTCATAAGAGAAATAATCTATATTCGGGAGACCATTACCTAGAAACACAAAATGCAAGACATCTTTCCAAATCTTATATATGTCCTCGTTTTTTGTGCGAAAAATGGTCATGTCAGACATACCCTTCTCTGCAAGACCCATTCCTATGACTAAATCACGATTAAAGAGTTGCTGGTGTACTATTACCCATCCCATATCTTTGCATACAGTCTGTAAATTACACTTTATGCGATGAAGGAAATAAAACTTGTCTGAATTTTCCAGACAAATGACCATAAAACTACCTTTTGTTTGTGACAAGAGTTTCGCAGAAAGATCATACAGATGACCTTTCTTTCCATATTTATTGTTTATGCCTGCATATTGTTGCCCCATAAGCTATAACTATTTAGAATTCAAAAATACGCATTTTATCTTGGGATATTACATTCTGATACAATCTTTATGCTCTTTTATTTTTCATTAGCATTTTTGTTTGCCGTTTCTAGTTTCTTGAGGTTCACATGATAGCCTATTCACACTGTCAAAGTACTATATAAAAGTCAGCCGTCGTCGAAGAAAGACAGTCCTCGTACCTCAGACTAACTTCCTCCGACTATGGCACAGCAAGAAAAATCCTTGGCGGTATGCCTTGAAATACTTCAAGACTATACTGCCAAGGACTTTTCTTTGTTTGCCGTGCTGACAACGGCTGACTTTTATAGCCACAATTCGCAGTCCCATTTTTATCGCACAATCCAAACGACATAAAACAGTGGCACGCCACCTTTCCATGTCTCAGTAGTACGGCATGAGGAAAAGTGTTTCTTTTTGTCGGTTGCAAGCTAACCGATTAAAAGAAACACCATTCCTTGATTTGCCGTACAATTTTGTTTTGCATGTTCCAACATATACAAATTCCATTTTCCAAAACATTTGCAAGACGAAGTTGTATCCATTTCTCAGAAATGAGTATGCGATAATCGTGCAGTCCAAAAACTTCCGTGAAGTTTCTATTTTCATTTGCCGCTCTGATTTTCTTTCCTCCACAGGGTCTTTCCTTTTGGCATCAACCGTTATCGTGCAGGTGCAAAGGTATGGCAGCGGGCTTTGGAAATAAAAGGTCGAGCCTTCGGTTTTCGAAAAAATCTCCACACCGTTGGGTAGTATTTTTCCGAAAAATTCTTTATAATCTGCTGAATAGCTTAAAATGAGCGATTTATAAGTGTTCAACCTCAATAGAGGTAATGATTTGGCAATAGTCACAACTTCTGCAATATGCATATGTTTGCTTTGCCTAACAACTCTTTACAGTTGCAAAAATACAAAATAAAAATGAAACCACACTATGTTGGTGCAAAAAAACAATAGTCATAAAACAAAGATTAACTTCGCCTTATGACTATTGTTGTCCACATTAAACTTATTTATCATTTAATTGGTTCCGCATGCACATAGTATTCACTGTTTATAGGGTCTTCCCCGTCAGTTTTAAGTATCAGTACCATGCGAGAATGTTTTGTACGCCAATATGCTTTAATATCAGCATCTTCGGGTAGTGCCTTAAACGTTTTACACAGCGAAGCCTTTTCTGTTTCTTTTATAGTACTATGTGCTTCATAGTACTGGTCCATAATCTTCAACAGACCTTCTCTTTCACGTTCAAGCACGCCTAACATATATTCCTTGTCGTTTTTGTCTTTTGCTCCTTTCAGTACAATACGTAACTCTGCATACGGTTTTGTAATGTCTTCTTTGTAGGCAGTAGGTGGAGTTAGGATAAACTCACGGCTCTTGTCCAGCAAGCAATATTCTGTTAGTTCGGGGTTCTTGGAATTATACCTTACGTTATCCCAATCGTAACCAAAGAATCCATCATTCACCAAATAGAGCCTCTTTCGGGCTTGATAGACAATACGGCCATCTTTATAGCCATTGGCATAGACAATAGTATTGTCATGAGGCGTGAAGAAGTATGTGCTCCACCAATAGGAAGTATTCAAACAGTTTGTCTTACGTTCCATGATTCCAAAGCTATCTGGCATATCACGACAATCACTCGTCCAAGTAATTGAATCGTAGTAGTTGTAATAGGCATTATCTGAAGAGTTGAAACCATATTCATCGGTAAGCTCAAATGTTACAAGGCAGAAGGTCTGAAACACAGGGTCTGTGTTGTCTTTGTCGTCTTCTGCATAGTATGCCTTAATCTTAAACTTGCAGTTGTCGGGAACAGAACGGTCAATATCCGTATCATACGTGTAACTTTTCTTCATCATTTCCAAATCGGTTTCGGTCATGCGTTTATATACAATCATGCCATATATAGACTTGTAACCATTGCTGCCATCACTCGTCGCTCCCAATTTTTGTATGGTGTACATTAAGGTCTTGCCATTCGACTCGTCAAGCTTAAGAATCTGCATGTATCTGCTGTCTGTTGTCTGCTTGTTGCTGCCAAACAGTATGAAGCCTTTGTCCATGTCATAAGTCCATGATACACGACTGAAACAAAAGGCTGGCAAGGCATCACTATAAAAATAACTAAAAGCTTGCTGTGATGTCTCAAACCAAAAGTGTGTAGGGCTGCCACCAAATCTGTCTTTCCAAAATTCCTCCTTGCTCAACTTTCCGTTTTCCTGTACCTCATAAGTGGCAATACTCTCCCAACCATAGCCCTTGACCTTACTCTGTATTTCTTCTGCTGCTATTGGCTTTCTCCCTTTTAGCACACAGCACCCCTCATCATTAACAGTATAGGTTTGGTTGAATAGATTCATATCCAACTTACATTGCTCAACACTCAATTCCTCAGACTTATCGCAACTGCCAAATACAACAGTGCAAGCTACGATGAGTGCTATTAACCAAAACTTCTTAGTCATAATAATCCAAATTTAAAGATTTTACATATAGACAGATTACGGATTTTCAGTGTTTCAAATTCTGCTGTCCAAGATAACTGAGTGCAAAAATACAAAAGTATCAACGTAATAGTGCATTTTTTTATTTTTTATAACACTCAAAACATACTTTTGTGCAAATAAAGGAAGAATAAACTACACCTGACAAATCTATTTACATATTTCTATGCACTGCCTACAGTTGGTACACTCACTTTCTGCAACCGTTGGGAGCAAAATTTCTTCGCCCTCATGGTGGAGCGAGGCGTTTTGGGGTTCCCAAAACATAACCTCGCTCCCTCCTCTAAGAACAAAAGACGAGATATTTGCCTTTCGGCTTTCCATGCCCAAGGTTGCAGACCTTAATTCTCTCAATTTGCGCCAAACATCAAAGCTGCCACATTGAAAGAACAAGGTCACAGACACAAGCTACTTTGTACATGGAGTTTGCAAAGGAACAGGTGATATTTTCAGTGTGAAACTTGCCAAGTGTTTCAGTTGTGTGTTGTTGATTTCCTTTGTGAACTATGCCGAGTGTGTTATGTGTGCTGTGGGTCCTCGGTATAGTCTGCATAAATCTAATGCCATGCTAAAACACTGCGGAGGTTCGCCCAAGTGGCTGGAGGCGCAAAGCCTCCAAGGAACGTTGCTGCAACCATTTCGGAGAATAGAGCGGTTGCCAATTAATCCACAAGCACATTTTACAGCGTACCAAGTGAGGGCATGTAAAACGTTGAATTGTTGAAGATAGGTGTTATCTTTATGAGAACCAACCACTTATACCCTCAACAAACTCTCAACAAATAGCTCTACACAACAAATTACTGGGCAAAAAAGAAAGAAAGGAATGGTGTTCATGGTTTTCTCTTTTCAACATTATCTTTCTTTTGTTGAGAGATTTGTTGAGAATATGTTGAGCCGTAAATACCTGATGTTCAATACTTCTTTCATCATATTCAACAATTCAACAAAAATAAGGGGTGTTTTGTCCGTCATTTTTATGAACAGAACTCATCCCCCTACAAGTAAGAATGTCATGCTTATGCTTCAGTACTTATTCACGACAGTACGACAGCGCCAAGCCAACAAACAAGCAAGAGGACATTCAACTAAAGGCGGTTGTTCTTCTATTGAGTTGTAGGATGATGACACTACTTTTCTCTTTTGCCCCATACAATCTCTTGAAGATGGTGGCACGAAACCGAGCTGCCCCGTATGAGTTTATACGGAAGCAAAGGGCAACAATCATCGGAAAGCCATACAACGTTTGCCAAATGCCATTGGAAGTTTCCTGTTTCTGTTGGACTTCCGACACCGTCAATAAACCATCCTTGTATATTGACCTTATCACAGCATGGAGTTTCATGGCGGTGACATGAAGCATATCAACCAATTCACCCTCACTCATCCACAAGTCTTGCAAGTTGGACGGAATGGATAACATTCCATTTCCGTCCACGGTGATTACAGTCCTTTTCATGCCATTCCCCCCATTGTCGGCATATGCCCCTTGATTCGACTTTCAAAAGCTGATATGTCATGCTCCAATTTAGTACTTGTCACCTTTGCGTAAATTTGTGTTGTGGCGATGTCCGTATGTCCCAGTATCTTGCTTACACTCTCTATCGGCATACCGTAGTTTAAAGCCAAAACTGCGAACGAATGCCGGGAGACATGAAATGAAATTCGCTTCTTGATGCCACACATTTTTGCCACTTTCTTTATACGCTTGTTTACCATGTCAAGTGAGCCAATATTAAACAAGTGCATATCTTTTCTCAATGGCTTGTAACGTTCAATTATCTGTATGGCTGCATCTATCAGTTTAATTTTGAATGGTACGCCTGTCTTTTGACGCTGAGAAACTATCCATGGAGACCCACTTATAATGGCAACATTGTCCTCTGTAAGATTCTTGATGTCAACGAAAGAGATACCTGTCCAACAACCAAACATAAACAAGTCTCTCGCAAAAGCAAAGTTGGGATTTTCCAACTCTATTCCTGCAAATATGTCCAATTCTTCCTCTGTCAAGAACTCACGCTCCTTGTGGTCTGGGTCAACGTGGTACATGGCAAACGGATTTCTCTGTATCTTGCCGTTGTAGTGTGCTGCCGTGACGATATGCTTCAATGGTATGGAGTATATCCAAATGGTAGATTGCGTGAGTCCAATGACATTCTTCAAATACAGACAAAAATCACGGATGAACTCCTCGGTAAGCTCATTCATGGACATATCGCTGCGCTTGTACTGAAATTTGATGAACTCGGCAACGTACTTTCTTACCGTCAGATACTTGCGGTAGGTTCGGACAGCTCGGTCTTTTCCCACGCGTTGGGCAAAGGCTGCGTTCTCCTTGTCAAAAGCTCTGAGTAATGTCTCATACTCCGTACCTATGCCTTGATATGCGTTTCTCACCATTTCAGCGGTAACGAACGCCTCACGGTCGGAAAGCCGTTGGTAATGCTTAGCGATTTGAGCCTTGATGTTATCAAGCGCAAAGTTCACCTCATTGGCTTCCTTGCTTCTGCCTTTGGCTCTGTTGCCCTTGGCATCCCATATCGCCTTGGTCACGCTCAGCTTGCAACTGAACTGTGCGATAGTTCCGTTGATTGTCACACGTCCCATGATAGGGACAATTCCGTTTCTCTCCTTGCTTCCGTTTACATAGAAGACTGTCTTGAATGTACTTCTCATAATTCCTTGCTTTTTGTTCTGTGCAAAATTAAATCATGAGAGTTGCATGGCAAATTCACAACCTGTGCAGAATTGAGAAGTAAAAACCGAAGCCGTTAAAAATGCTTATTAGAGCGTTTCTTTGAGGTAATGACTTGAAAGCGTTTCTACTTCTCAAATCCGCCATTTTCGCATTTCCTCACGAATGCCACAAAAAGCCAACGACTGCCACAACCACTTGAAACTCAAAACAAAAGCTCAAATCTGCTATTTTTTGCTTTTTTAGTCATTCTTTTTCCGAAAAACCTTGTATTTCCAGCCTCGCCGCCCTTGAAAGGCACCTGAAACGAAACGACCGATGCGACAGGAAGACGCAAAAAAAATGTCGGAAAAGGGAGCGACAAAAAGGTGAAGAAACGAGAACTTCCCTTCAGCTCCTGGAACCGCAAATAAATTTAATTCAAGGCTATATGACAACAAACATCAATATAACACAGACTTGGTGGAGATTACTCTCCGCAGTCGGCTCAACCCTCATCACTTTGGTGGTTTGGTTGGGATATATGGCTCTCTGCATGGTCGGTGAAGTCATATTGGGAATTGTGAAGTTCATCTTCGGCATCATCATTTCCATTCTTTCTATGGTGGTACTGATTGGAACATTCATTTGGTTATTAACACTTTAAAGTACAAGCGATATGAACAGAAGCATTGAAGCGATACCTACATGGGCACTCTGCTACATCATCAATGGCGATGCAAGCGGACTGACTGACGAGGAAATCCGTATGGTGGACGAAGCCATGCGCAAGAACAATATTGAGATAGTAAGTCCAAGATACAACGAGGACATGTGCACAGAACCTTACTTCAGCCGTTATCCGTTCTTCGGACTGCCTACAGAAGTTGAGGACTGCGACATCATCTATCACGAGTAACAACCCCTTTAACAACATCAGATATGAACACTACAGAATATTTCAAGAGAACCATACAAGCCTATTTGGAGGAGCGAGCAATGGAGGACGAACTCTTTGCAGCCAAGTATGACAACCCCGACAAGAACATAGACGATTGCGTCACCTATATCCTTAATTGGGTACAGAAGAGCGGTTGCAACGGCTTTTGCGATGACGAGATATATGGGCAAGCCATCCACTACTACGAGGAGAAGGACATCGAGGTCGGCAAACCATTGAACTGCCAAGTGTCTGTTAACCACCACATCGAACTCACAGAGGAGGAGAAGGCACAGGCAAGACAGGAAGCCATCCGCCAATATCAGCAAGAGCAGATGAACAAGATGCGTAACAGAGATACCGCCAAGCGCACCTCACAGAGAACGGAAACAGAAGTACACCAACCATCATTATTCGACACGTTATGAAACCAAGAACGAAATATCAGAAGCAAGTCGTAACCTCAAACAAGGGGTTACGACCTATCAAGGGAGCGCAAATGCAATGGGCATTCCGTGAATGTCTTGACCACTATGCCTTTCAGTTGAAGCACGGACAGACCACCTGCATGGACTGCGGACACACTTGGACTACGGACGAGGATGCGGACAAATGTGTCTGTCCGAAGTGTAAGGCAAAGTTGGAAGTGCAACGCACCAAGCGACAGAAGGCAATATCTTCTACCTATTTCAGTGTACTCTCCGAGCGCAAGGGACTACAACTTATGCGAGCATTTCAGATGAAAGCCTATTACCGCAAGGGACAAAAGGCAGAAATCAATTGTTGGGAGGTGGCACGCTATTGGATGAACGAAAAAGGCAAGGTGGAGGTTATGGCACGCAAGCGCACAATGGGTATCTATATGGACACGTTCTGCTACGACTCCGACATTGAACTGCGCAGGGACAACACCACCTATCAGCATATTGCTTCATTTCCGGTCTGCCCCGATATGAAAGTCATTCCTCAGATATGGCGCAACGGCTTTGACGGAGCGTTTCACGGCATCAAACCGCTTACATTGTTCAAGGCGATGCTGACAGACCACCGCATCGAAACGATGATGAAACAATGTAGTTACGGACACGTCCGCCACTTCACAGACCACCCACGGCACTTGGAAACTTGTTGGAATGCCTACAAGATAGCCAACCGCAACCATTACCTTATTACAGACATCGGCAAATGGGCGGACTACATCTGTATGTTGGTAGAAATGGGCAAGGACATCAGAAGTCCACATTACATTTGCCCCGACAACCTTGAAGCCGAGCACGACAGAATATCCGAGAAAATCAGAGCCAAGAAAGAAAAGGAGCGCACCGAGGAGGAGATACGCAAGGCATTGAAGAACGAGGACAAGTTCAAGGAAATGAAGAGCCGTTTCTTCGGTTTGATGTTCACGGACGGCAATATCGTGGTGAGAATGCTTGAAAGCGTCAGGGAGCACGTTCTTGAGGGCAAGGCGATGCATCATTGCGTAGGCAGCGGTACAAACTATTCACTCAATCCCGACTGCATCATCTTCTCAGCAAGAATAGCCGAACAAAGGGTTGAGACCGTGGAGTTTTCACTCGAACAGATGAAAGTCGTACAATGCCACGGACTACAGAACAAGGACACCGAGCACCATGCCGACATCATCAACTTGGTGAACAGCAATGCAAGACTTATAGAGCAACGAATGGTTGCAACAACATAAAATCCATATCGGCGGAGCGATGAAAATTCGTTCCGCCACTTTCTTGAGCCGAGGAGCGGAAAAGAAAGTGGCAAAGAAACCGCCTTTTCCTTATCTGCGATGCTTGCAATCGGGTAGGAGGTAAATGCTAGTCATAAAAGGCATTTGCCTCCTATTTTCACATTTACCGACCTCCCACACCACCGTACGTGCGGTTCCGCATACGGCGGTTTCGTGCTTTCTCATCTTGCGATGTGTGGCAAGTTGATTTCAGTTATCCCTATGAGTAGCGTCACTTCTATCCTATTGTCGGATTCCGTCCTATCGTCTTGAATAGAGAGTTCCTTTCGGACATCTGACGAGGAGTCTCACAAGGTAACATTCATTTACTATTGCACTGCACGATTCAGTCCTTCCCTATAAGCACACGTGCCTTGGGTACTATGACCTCTGCTGACTTCTCACGGCAAGCTTTACTCCGTCATTGTACATCGAATTATTCATCTTCACCCATGCGTCCGTGAGACCTCCTCGGATAAGGGCTTATTCTTTCCATCTTATACCCACTTCATTTACACCAACCATTCCGAATAGCTATGGGACTTTGATTTGTCTTGCAATCTCATCCATGGTCAAATGCCTTGTATGAAGTTTCTGTGCGTTAGGTCAGATGTTTGCCGCCAGCTTCTTTCAGATTCCACCTCACGATGGACACCCTTGCTATTGGCTATACGATTCCCGCTATTAGGGCTCGTTAGGGACTTGCACCCATTAGAATAAGCTCATGCCGAGCATACAAGAACAAAGGACAGCCCCCAATCAAAAGGACTGTCCTATTTTATAAAACCTTATTCTATGGAGTAAACAAGAGCAGATACTCCATTTTTCTTCTTCGCTCAATGGAAGGCACTATCTTTCCATTCCACCTTTTGAAGTCCACATAGTCACGATAGCTGTTTCTGTTGCCACTTCGCATCTTGGCATACATCCGGCTTTTCATCACCTTTCCACACCCCACATTGTAGGCAAGTGCAGCCAAGAGCAGCGAGTCACGACCGAAACCACGGAACATGGCGCAAAGCTTTCTGAGGTCAGAGCGCAGCAAGGCATCGGCTTGCCGCTCCGTCATTTTTGGAGAGAACCGCTCGCCAGGCAACAGCTTGTGCCCATATCCGACATAAGGATGGTGCTTCGGTCCGTGCAGACCCTCGTACTTCTTGATGCAGGCGACAGCCAACTCAAAACGTGACACATGACAAACTCGCTTTATCGCCCCTTGCGTCTGGGCAGACAAGCTGCCCGATACAAGAAGCAAGGCTAACAATATCATCAACCTCATACGCTACCGAGTTTGTTGGCACTTCTCGCAAACTCTTCCTCCTCATCAGTATCGTTGAAACAGAACTCCATTTCGTATGACTTGCCGAAGTTGTCCTCTACCACCACGGTCAGCGTCTGTGTCTCCGTACTTGCCGAAGTGTAGTAAAGACGGAACTTCTCGTTCTCCAACAGATAGCGGTCGTTTGGCTGGAACACCGTTCCGTTCTCCATTCTCAGCGAACCTTTTCCGTCATGCTGAAAATAGCGGATGGTATAGATGGTGCCGTCAAACTTTCCCTCCGCCTTCAACTCGCAGCGGATTTCAACGGTCTGTCCACGCACAATGTCCTTTGGCACAGGCATCGTCTCCACCTTGAACGGATACGACTGCTGAATGTCCAGCTCATCGCTGCACGATGAAAGGATTACCGACACGGCACACACGAAAAGGAATGCCAATACGCTCACTGATTTCTTGATTTTATTGTTCTTCTTCATTGTCTTGATGTTTTTGAATGATTGTTACTTTCTTGTCTTATGGCTCATCAGGTACTCGTTCAAGTCCTTGTAACCTGTGTATAGATGCGAATGGTCAATGACCTTATTGCCATATCGCTTTTGCAATTCGACACAGGCATTCTCGCCAGCCTCGTCATTGTCCAAGTGACAATACACTTGTGCATAGCCATCTAAAAGATGATGCACCTTTTGCATATTAGTCACCGAATTGAGAATAATATGATCCTCACCACGACCTATGTCAAGAATTACGGCAGAGAGAAAATCCATAAAACCCTCGTACAGATGGCAGACGTTGTTGTTCCTGCCAATGAGAGTGACGTCCTTTGGCGACACGCAACCTTTGAAGAAACGGTTGCGTATCTCGTAGCCATCGCTGTTGTTCTTGAAACCGACAGCAAAGAACTGTTTGCCATTGTATCGGTATTCCACTTGACAGCAGAAACGGCTCGCCACGTCAGCTGATATGCCACGCTCACGCAAGTACTGCCGAAGTGCAGGATGACTCAAAGGCTTTTCCACAATATCACTAAAGGGATTGCCTTTCGCCTTCACAGCCTTTTCCGCTATTCTTTGATGATGCGGAAACGATGTTGGGAAGCTGCCACCAAGTGTTTCAGATATGAACTTGGCTTGCGCCACAAACTCATTGCTGTTGATGAACTCCCCTGCGAGGTTGAAGATGTCACCACCTCTGGCGATGCCATAGTCATACCAGACATTCTTGTCCGTTGATACCCGAAGCGAAGGATTGCGGTCGTTGCGGTATGGCGCATGATACCAAAGTCCCGAAGCCTTGTGCTTGACAGGCTCAATGCCGAGAACATAGAGAAAGTCCACAATAGGCACTTGTTTGATTTCATTGATGTCCATAGGCTCACTGTTTTAGTTGATGATGAACTTCATGCCGATGCCAAACTGCGTGTGGAAATGTCCCGTGCTGTTGCCCCAAACAAGCCTTTCCTTAACGGAAGCGGTCAAAGCTATAGCATCCGACAGGTATATTTCCGTTTCCAATGCCACGGCACCGCCATAGATAAACGCTCCCTTGTTCTGCAAGGTCGCTCCGTCCGACATGGTTCTTTTGCCCCAGTTTACGGACTCATAGCCAGCCAGTGCCGTACCTCCGATATAGAACAGCACCGTCTTGCTGTTGTCGGAAAGGAAGTTGTAGGAATAACCGAACTCGCCCGTCATTTGTGCCATTGGAACGGAAGTTTCACGGTAAGGCTGATGTACTTGCAGATATTCCGCCCCATACGTCCACTTGTCACCACCCTTGGTATAGCTCGAAAGTCCGAGACCTGCATAATAGCCAGCTTTGCAGGACTTCTTGCCGTTATATACTCCGTCAGCCATGCCGACCTTCACCTCAATGCCTTTCATCTGAGGAAGACATCTTTGGGCGAATGCCTGCCCTGCGGTGAGGGCAAGCATTGCCATGATTGCAATGTTTCTTCTTTTCATCCGTTACTTCACGCTAAGTTCGTTGATTGTCAAAGCTCGCACCAAGTCGCTGTTCTCCACGACAAACGACTGATGGCGACCGCCTTCCTTCTCGTTCATCTCCACGACAAGCTCCTTGTCGTCGGGAATGGTAAATTTCGGCAAGCAGAACACCGTCTGCTCCGTTTTCTTGCCAGCCACACGCACCACATAGTTGTAGGCACGGACAGGAAGAAGTACCTGCTCCTGAATGGCGGTTCGCTTCGCCACCTTCTTGTCCACCACCTTGAACGTGATATAGTCCACGTCAAACGGCACGTTGCTCTGGTTCTTGATTTCTGTGTGGAAATACAGCAAGTCGCTGTGTACATAGATGCCCTTCAAAAAGTACTGGATTCCGAAACGCTTGCTGCCGATGTGCTTCACCTTGCGCTTGTTCTCCTTATGGATTGACTTCATGATGAGGTGTACCAGCATGGGACTTTCCTTGCCCAAATCCTTGAGATAAATCTCCTGCGCATTGTTCGGACGGTTCACCGCCTCACCGTCATGGATGAAGTCCGCCATCTCGATATTGAGCATGAGCGGTTCCTTGGCATACTTCACATTGAAGGTGTAGAATGAGCCATCCTCCGTGATGACGCTCATATTGGTCTCTTTCTTGAAGTTCTTCACGGCTGCTTTTACACGGATAACATTCTCCGCACCGTCCGCCTTGCCAGCTATCAAATCCTCTGATCCCAAGTCAACGTACTTGACAGAGGCAGGAAAGAGAATATGAACCGTCTTGTCATAAGTCACTTCCAAACCATGAGGTGGAATCATGCGGTCGAAGGTCAGCTTCTTGGTCAAGCCGTGATAGAGGTTGCAGTTCTCTTCCTTCTGCGGATACACCTCCTTGGTCAAGGTCAGTTTCTCTTCCTGGTCGGAAGAAACAGTGCTTACTTGCTCAGTCTTTACAGACTTCTGCGCTTTTTTCTTGCCTGTCTTCTGCGCTGATGCAGTGCAGGCTACGCCCAGCATAAGGGCGAACATGATTGTTGTCTTCTTCATTTTAGTTTGCTTTTAATTAAACTTTTGGATTAAGTGGTATAAATGTTGTTGCCTTTCGGCTAATCTTCCTCTTGGTAGAGCATGACCCTGTAGCCAGCCTTCAGGTGTATCTTGACGGTACGCATCTTCTTGGAGATATACTGCGACACGCCTTGTATGACACCTTTTCCCAAGTCGGAGGCAAGCTGTGCCCCGGCATTGGAGGAAATGTTGATGCTGCTGTTCAGCGAGCTTCCCATGTTGGCACCGACTTCCTTGGCTGCGTCAACCTCCATCGACTTCGGGATGAAGATGCCCTCCTGACCGTCATTGTCATAGACTGCAAGCTCAATCGGGATAATCATGCCGTTGTGCTCAATGGACTTCAAGGCTATGGAAAGCCTTTCGCCTTGCAATCGTGCCACTCCGACAATGACAGAATTTCGTGGTATCTCCCTATTGCCGACACGCATAGATTCCAACAATCTCAACCTTACTGCCTGTCCGTCCGTTATGGTCTGGTTGCCGTGGATGCAGGCAGAAATCGTGTTTTTGTCGGAAACACCACCTCTCCCGATGGCGGTATTGAATATTGCCGAAGCCTTTTCCGAGTAAGAGGCGACAAACTCCCCGTTACTCATGGGGCGGTTCAAGGACGAAACTACACGCCTTTGCACTTGCCTTACAGAGGAAACCTTGGCTTTCTTGCCCTTGGTGACAGCTTCCTTGTTTTCCTCTGTTGCAGTTTCTGCTGATGAAGGACTTGCCGCATTGGCATTTCCACCAGGCATGTACTTTGCCGCAAGTTGGTAGGACTTCTCCATAAGGGCGACTTGCTCGTCCATATTGGAACGCTTGTTTTCCTGTTGTATCATGCTTGCCTCCAGCTCATCAAGACGTTTCCTCAACTCAGCATCTTCGCTGCTTCCCCCTTGCTGTGGCTGTTCATAGAAACCGCCCAAGGTTGTGTTCAAGGTTTGGTATGCCTCGGCAGACGAGCGGATGGCATCCGCCTCCTGTCTTTCCGCTTTTGTTGGCTGCTGCCCAGACTGCATCAGGTCAAAGTCCTTTTCTTGCCGTGTAACAGTCGAATCAATGCCCGGCATGTACTCACCAAGAGTGTTCATTACTCTGCTTTTTTCCTTTTGCTTATTGGCAAGATCCTCCTTGGAATATGCCTTGCGCTTGTCCGCCTCCACATCTGTCTTCTCCGCATCGGGCATTTCCATGTTGAATCCCTTGCTGCCTTTCTCTCCCTCTGATGCAGACGGCTTGAAGATGAGCCATAGCACCAGACCGCAGACGAGGCACATGCACGGTATGGCAATCATCTTGTTACGCTTGATACGCTGCTCTGCGGTCAAAGGCTTCTTTTCCTTTGGAGCCTTATCCGGCTCCACCTTGTCATTCTTCTCTTTCTCCATGTATCAATTCATTCAGGTTGGTCACTTGCTGCCCCTTGTCGGTGGGCAACTTTACACTCTCTATGTGCTCAACCTCTATATTAGAGGTCTTGCCGTTTCCGAAGTTGATGATGGCTGAACCTATCATGTAAAGGCTACAGAGGGCAAACAAGCCGAACATGACGAGCACGACTTTCAGTCTCACCCTTGGCGGAAGGGAATCCAGCCTGTCACGCAGTCTTCCCTTCATACCATTCACCTTTTCTTGGATTGTCTTAATCGGATTTTCCATTCTTGCTATTTTTATCGTTCTACTGTACTGATGTCCCTGTTCTCCACAATGGTGAAACCTTCAATGGTAAAACCATTCGGGTTATCGTCGGAGCGTGTGGCATTCACCAACCTGCATACGGTGACAAGACTTCTCTCCGTCACATTGCTCTCTCGGAGTATCACCTGCCGTGCGTAGGTCTTGGCTTGATAAGGGTAGTTATCAAAGTTACAGACCACGCTGTCAACTTGCAGCGACTGGTTGATGTTTCCCGCAATGAGTCGGTTATAAAAACCTTTCTCCGCAAAGTCCTGGTAATAGTTGTATGCGCTCTTGTCTGCCAGCAGCAAGGCTCGTTTCACGTTGTGCTCGATGGCGCTCTTTTCGGGAGATAGCGTAAAGAACAGCTCATGAAAGCGTCTCACGTGTTCCCTTGCCTCGGCAGGTCTGTTCTGTGAGAGGTCTTGCGAGAGGGCGAGCATCAGCGACTTGCCTCCGTCAAGGACGTATATCTTCTCGCGCTGCTTTTCCGCAAATCGGAATGCGAACACCACCGAACATATTGCAACAACAGCGCAACCGATGACGAGGACGATGCAGAACAGGCGTATCTGTCTGAACGAGGTCTCGATATTCTTCAATGACTTGAATTCCATTTTTCTTTTCGTTGTATTGTTCATGAATGACTATATTTTCTTAAATCCGCTCTTGATGAGCCTTCCGGCACGTCCTGCCACATTTCCAGCCGTTGCTCCTGCGATGCTTCCGCCCAGTGAGCCTGCCGTGTTCACGTTCCGGTTGTAGTTGCCGATGCCGCCACCTGCCTGTATAATCCAGCCTGCCACGGTCGGTATGGTGAAGTAACCGATGATTCCGATGATGAGGAAAACGATGTAAACACCGTTGCTTGCCTCAATGGAAAAATTCGGGTCGTTCTGCAATGCCTCGATGTCGTTTTGCAGCATCAGCACCTGTATCTTGGCAAGGATGGTACTGAACAAGTCCGAAACGGGTAGCCAGAGATAAATCTGTATGTACCTGCAGAACCATTGCGTCAGCGTGGACTGGAATCCGTCCCATACCGATATGGCGAAACAAAGCGGTCCGAGGATGGACAGGACGATGAGGAAGAATGTCCTCAGCACGTCTATGACCAGTGCAGCGGCTTGGAACAGCAGTTCCAGCAGTTCACGGAAGAAATCACGGATGATCTTTTTCATGCTGTACATGCCACGCTCCACATACATTCCTGCCATTGTCACCACGTCGCCGGGTGACCAGCCGAGTTCGTCAAGCTGCTTGTCAAACTCCTCGTTGCTTACAAGGTATGCAGTTTCCGGATTGCGTTTCATCGCCTCATACTCCAGTTTGTCTTTCTGCGCCCGGTATTCATTCATGTCGAAGGTCTGTGTCTCCAGCATGGAATGTGTACCTTGAACGATGGGACTCATCACGCTGTTGAGCGTACCGAGCACGATGGTCGGGAAGAACATGATGGCAAGTCCGATGGCAAACGGACGGAGCAGCGGAAATACATCTATCGGCTCTGCCCTTGACAGTGACTGCCAAACCCTCAGGGCGACATAGAACAGCGCCCCAAGTCCTGCAAGTCCCTTGGCGATGTCCGTCATGTCGGAGCACAGCGGCATCATCTCGTCATACAGGGAACGCAGTATCTGGTGAAGATTCTCGAAATCCATAGGCTACCAGTATTTCTCGTTCGACTTGCCGTAGAGTCCCATGATGCGGTCAAGGTCGTTTTTCTTCTTGGCACGCAGATAACTCACGGAAATGTTCTTGTTGGTGTAGTAGCTCACGAGATTGCGGTAACGCTTCATCTTCGAGTAGCAGCGTTCCACCACGTCCATTCGCTCCTTGTCCGTCATGGAAAGGGTCGTGATGTTCACCACGTTCTTCAGTTCTGTCAGCACATCGTTGCTTTCCTCCAGCAGTTTGGTGTAGCCGAAGCCGATGGCGGAGAGTTCCTCCACGGAGAAATTGTCATCGTGCATCATCTTCTGATAGTTGTTGATGTAGATGTCTGTGATGTCACCTACCATGAGGATGGTCTGCTGCACCTTGCGTGCGTCCTTGACGAGGTTGTTCACCGACTTCAGCGCATCGTAGTACTTCTTGCCCTGCTCGTAAATCTTCACGGTCTCCTTGAAGTTGTTGATCATGTTCTGAGCCGTCGAAGATGTGTGGACGATGTTGTTGGACGAGTTGATGATACTCTGCGCAATATTGGTAGGATCTATGACAGACCACTGTGCGCTTGCCTTTCCCACCATCAGGAGGAACAGGCAGATTGTCATGATTACTTTTGTTCTCATTTTACTTTTGGATTAAGTGGATAATGAATTTCATTTGTTCTCTTGTTTGTCCTCTGCAAGCTGCCGGATGGCGGCTTCCATGTCACCGCCGAGTTTCTCCGCCAATGCCCTTACCTCCAGTTTCTCACTTTCTTCTGTCGTATAGGCGAGATATTCTTGCGTGGACACCTCTGTGGCATATACTGCCGACTGCGTTCCTCCGAGTCCTATCCATACTTCCTTGTAGAGACGTGAGGGGTCGTTGGACTGGTTGATGGAGAGAATCTGCGACTTCTCCTTTTCCGTCAATCCGAGCAATGACTGTATCTGCTCGAACTTGTTCATGAACTTCCTCTGGTCAAGGAGTATCTTGCAGTCTGAGTTGTTGATGATACTGTCCTTCACGATAGCGGAGGATATGATGTCCTCGACTTCCTGTGTCACCACGACCGCCTCACCGAAGAATTTTCTGACCGTCTTATAGAGATACTTGATATAGGAAGCCATGTTTGCCGAAGCTATCGCTTTCCATGCTTCTTCTATCACTATCATCTTGCGGATGCCTTTCAGGCGGCGCATCTTGTTGATGAACAGCTCCATGATGATGATAGTCGTGACTGGGAACAAAATTGGATGATCCTTGATGGCGTCAATCTCGAAAACGATGAACCGCTTGTGCAGCAGGTCAAGCTCCTTGTCGGAGTTAAGCAGATAGTCATATTCGCCACCCTTGTAGTAAGGTTCCAGCACGTTGAGAAATCCGTCTATATCAAAATCTTTCTCACGGACTTTCTTTTCTTCCAGCACCTTGCGGTATTCCGTTCCCACAAACTCATAGAAGGTATTGAAGCATGGAACGATGTCGCTTTCCTCTTTCAGTTTACCGATGTAGAGCGACACGGCATTTGACAAGGCAACCTCTTCCGCTCGTGTGGCAGGCTCGTTGTCCTTCTTCCAAAGCGTCAGGAGCAATGTCTTGATGCTCTCTCGCTTCTCGATGTCAAAGACCTTATCCTCGGTGAAGAACGGATTGAATGAGATGGGACTCTCGTCCGTATAGGTACAGTAGATACCGTCCTTTCCGCCTGTCTTTCTGTTGATCATCTCGCAGAGTCCCTGGTAGGAGTTTCCCGTATCGACCAAGACCACATGCGTGCCTTGCTCGTAATACTGTCTGACGAGGTGGTTCATGAAGAACGACTTTCCGCTTCCCGATGGTCCGAGCACGAACTTGTTGCGGTTGGTTGTTACGCCTTTCCTCATCGGCAGGTCAGAGATGTCAATGTGCAGCGGCTTTCCACTGATGCGGTCTGCCATCTTGATGCCGAATGGTGAGGGAGAATCCATATAGTTGGTTTCCTCCGTGAAGAGGCAGGTTGCCTGTTCGATGAAGGTATGGAAACTCTCCTCTGACGGAAAATCACCCTCGTTGCCGGGTATCGCTGCCCAGAAAAGTGTCGGACAATCCACCGTATTGTGGCGTGGCACACATTCCATGCTTGCCAACTGACTGCCCACATCATTGCGAAGATGCTTCAACTCTTCCATATCCTCGCCCCATGCCAGGACATTGAAATGGGCACGGACAGACTGCAACCCCTGTGAGTGAGCCTCGTTCAAATACTCGTCAATCCATTCCTTGTTGATGGCGTTCTGTCGGCTGTACCTTGACAGCGAGTGCATGTTACGGGCGGTTTTCTCGAACTTCTGCAAGGTCTCGTCACTGTTGTCTATGAATACATACTGGTTATAGATATGGTTGCAGGACAACAGCAAGCCAACTGGAGCGGCAAAGGACAGACGGCAGTCACTTCGGTCAGTTGACAATCGCTCAAAGCGGTTGTCCGTAGATACTTCCGTTGGCAGGTCTTCCGTTTGCGACAAGGTATGAAGGCATAGGTGTTTGTTTCCGATACGCATACCACTTGCAGACACTTCCATGTCCTCCAAACATTGCACGTTCTCAGTGGAGAGCGAGAGGTACTTGCCTACAAGTCCAGTCGTTCGTTCCGTGCCTGTGATTTCATCATCCGTCAGTCTGCGTAAGGAGATATAGCCGGAGTCGTTGATGATTATTGCGAACTGCTCCACGGCATCGAGGAATCTTGCGACCGTTTCCTTGTCCTTGATTTCCTTGGGGATGATATGCCCACGGCACAAGGTGGAAAAATTGCTCTGGTGTGCCATGCGCTCCTTGGAGGTCTTGGTAAGGAACAGGTAACACTGGTGATGCAGGTAAGGACGCTCATTGAAGTGTCGCTCATAGCTTCTTGACAGAAAGCTCATGTCGCTATTCTGCAAGTCCGGCGCATAGTTCTCTTTCACGAACCAGTCCTGCTTGTGGACAATGCTGTAGTTTGGCAGCACCTTGATAGCCTTGCACCATGCGGCATGTACCGACTCATACTCCTGCGATGTTACCGTGAAGATTTCGGGGAGCGTCACCTCGTAGGCGACCGTGATGTCGCCATTCTTGGAGATAATGCAGCCTTGCTCCACGGCAAGCAGCGGGAACTTGCTCTCAAGGGTGCTTGATTTTCTGATATTTCTCATTCTTCTTTCTTTTTATGTTTGAACATTCGGTTTGTTTTCCTTCGGTTGAGGATATAGCGTGGATGGCTCTTGGCGGCAAGGAGCTTCATCAGTCCATGCTCACCGTACTTGTTGTTCAGATGGAATGTTCCCCATACAAGCAATAATCCGAGCGTGAGACCCAAGCCGATGCAGACCAGTTGGTCCGCACCTGCCATATAGAGGACTACCACAAGGAAGAAGACGGCAAGCAGTCCACCTGCGAAGATGAAGAGGTACTGTGCCTTCAGTCCCTTGAACTCAACCGAATGACCGATGCCCTTGTTGATTGGGTAGTCAGCCATAAGTCTTATACCTTATTATATTATAAGAAGAACGAGCGGAGGATGGTTGCGCTCACGATGAGGAAGATGCAGGCTCCGAACCAGCTTGCGGCAGTCTTGCTCGTGTCCGGGTCGCCTGACGAGAACTTGCCATACACCTTGATGCCTCCGATGAGACCTACCACGGCACCGATGGCGTAGATGAGCTTCGTGCCCGGGTCGAAGTAGGAGGTCACCATACTTGTTGCCTCGTTGATACCTGCAAGTCCGTTGCCTTGCGCGAATGTTTTTGATACGGCTGCGACAAGCATCGCAGCGAGAAGAATGATTCTGTTTTTCTTGTTCATAAATCGTTTTTTGTCTGTGCCTTGGGGATTGGATGATCCCGTCTGGCGGTTGATACTTTTGTTTACTCATGCGGCATGATGCCGACTTATGGATTCTGTGGCGAGCTGAGATTTTAGCCGTAGTCTTTCTTTTTCATTGTCTTGTACTTTTTTATGTTACACAAAATCGAGGATATTGAAGTCCTCATAATTGTCAGGCAATCGGGAACTGATGTTTTCCTCCACTATATCTTTTTCATTCATCGCTTGGACGGCAATATTTATGGATTCCTCTATCTGCATAAACAGTTTCTCGTCATTGATCATCCGTGCGAACAGTTCCGTTCCATCCAAATCTTTGAACACTTCTCCAGCCTGTACCATTTCTGCCTTGGATGCCTTTGGCTTTTTCACCGTGCGGACAGCAAGGTCTATGTCCTCAAAGGATTTACCCTTGGCTCGTGGTACATTACCCTCGTCCTCGTCAGAATATTCTGTCGGTACATCCTCTATTCGACAATCCTTGAAAGTTTCATCCAAGTCTTCGTCAGGAATCTGAGCAGAGGATTTTGTCTCTTGTTGTGTTTCCTCAAAAGTTACATCTTCCTCTTTCACTGGCTCGGACATATTGCTTTCTGTCTTATCCTCGACCTTATTTTCTTTCAAGGGAGGCTTATACTGATACTGGCTCTTGGGAACAAACTCATAAGGGTCTATCGGTGGTTTTGTTTCTTCACCTTTTCCCTCTTTCGGCAGACATCGCTCCTTTTCCTCTCTCATAAAGAACCATATTGTCCAAAAGTTGAACAATACCAGCAATATGATAAAAACATTCTCCATAGGCTTACACTTCGATAGGTTATTTGCCCACAAAAGCACTAACGCTCGTAGATGTTCGCTGCTTTTCCAAATACATCTCGTCTATCACTGTGCCATATTGCTTGAAGTGTTCCGTCAGAACATGGTCAATGTAGCTTGATATGGACACGGTTCCATCACTGATGAGAGGTATCATATTCGCAATAATATGATGATAGTCCTTGCGAATATAGGTCATTCTTCCAGAACGAGCAGGAAACTCGGTAGGACGTATGAACTTCTCCGTGTATCTGTTACGGAGTGCATTTCCCTTGTTTCCATTAGTGGACTGCTTGCTTACTGTTGTCGTTGGCTTTTTACCATAATTCTTCTTTGTCTGTTTCATGTCTCTTATTTTTATATGTTAGTGAATGTCTTGATATGCTTGCCGAAAGACTCGGCAATATCCTCTTGATAGTCCTCGAAATGAGATGCCAACACATTGTCGATGTAGCTGGCTATCGTCACCTCGTTCTTGCCGATGACTTGTATCAACTTCATGATGCGGTCATGGAAGTTACTGCGGATGCAGACTTGCTTTCCTTTGCGTGCCGTCATTCCCGACTCTCGCATAAAGGATTCCTCATAGTCACGTTTCACAATGCATTCCTTGTTTACTGCAATATCCTTCGTCTTGTTCTTTCTATTTTGTGGAACTTGTGGAGTTGCTATCGCCACATTCTTTTCTGTGAAGGTAGATTTTTTATCCACTTTTGCGCCATCTGCTTCTTGTGCATCACCTTTGTCTTCCATGTCTTGCGACTCATTGGATGTAGCAGCACTTTCAACAGGCTTTGAAACGCTGTAGTCTTCTTGAACCAAGGACTGTATGACAAGGTCGGCATACTCTTCCTCTGCTTTTGTCTTTTTTGCCATGTTACTTATGTTTTGATGATTGTTAATACTTCGTCCACCAACTTGTCAAGATTACTTCCTCTTACAAGGCTCTTGTCTGCGGGAAACACTGTAGAGCGAAATACCGCTTTTCTCTCATTGGCAGTCTCCTTGCGGAAACGCTTGCTGTCTGGCAAAAATGTCTTCAATACAGAAAGTGCATGCTCTGCGAATACCTTTTCGTAGGTATCATACAGTTCCGTCTTTTCACGACCATCCACCATGTTCCAGACAAGATGAATACTCTTGACGTTGCTCCTTCCGATGGTGATGAACGCCTCTTTGATAGTCTTGGCATATCCGATGGAACTTGTCAATACCACACGGTCTGCTATAATCGGCGTGAAGATATGATTCATCTTGGAAACCAAGCAAATCACATCGTTGTTGTTTGCGGTTCCTGGCAAATCAAAGAAGATGAAGTCCAATGTAGGGTGCTTTGCCTTCATCTTCTCGGCAACCTCCAAGGCATCCTCTGCCTTGCTTTTTGTTACAGGATACGGCTTTTTGTTCAACTTCTTGATTTGCTCATAAGCCATCTTCTTGTAATGTGCGTCCTTGACGGACGCTTCTGCATCACGGCTACGGATGCCGCTGATGCTATACTGAGGGTGGTCGCAATCAATGATTGCCACATTGAATCCCTTCACGTAATGCAGGTAACTTGCCACAAGCACCGTGAGCGTCGTCTTGCCTGCGCCTCCTTTTTGGGTGGAGAATGCCACATACTTTGTCTTTTCCATTTTGTTTGTCTCTATGAGTTGTTATACATTATATTGTTGGATTGAGTGTCACCTTGAACGGTCACTTATCCGTTTTTGTGATTGAACGTGTTATTGTCAACATGAGTGTTCAAAAGAACATTTGAACACTTGCTTTTCTAATCAATTGTTCATGTGGGTCTGTGCGGATATTTATGGATGTATTTTTGACTATCCAAATGTGCTTCCACATAGTCCAACAAACAGTAATTCAAGCATTCCAATGAACACCGATTCATTTGAATCACGCTGCAAAGTAACAACGCTTTTTCCGAAAAACAATGGTTTTCAAATCCTGTGGCAGCATGTTGCCGATAGTTGCAGTGGTTGTCTGGGGTGCATCTGTTCCAAGGGCGCTTTTTTAGCCGTAATTTTGCACCCGAAAGGCAAAGCAATGGATAGCGCATCCATATCGTTCCGAGAAGAACTAAGGCTTGATGCTCCGCAAAGGACTGGATTTCCCGAACAGCTTCCATTCGGAATGGGACAGTTTCTTACGAAGGCTAACTTCAATCCACCCTAAGCGGATTTTTATGTCCTCAAAGACATAGCAAGGTATGTTTTGAGTTACTCAAAACCTTTGGAGTTACTCCCCGTAACATCGTGCCAGCGAGAGAAGAAGAAAAGTTCCTTTTCATTCTTCCGAGCGCAGCCGATGTTCGAGGGTACCTCAAAGACCTTGCCCTGCCGGGTTGGTAGCCTCTCCGAAGTCGGGCTCCCCATGTTCCAATCTGACGATAGTTTGTGCAATTCCATTATTGCCGCATGTACCACTTAATCCATTTTAATATGAACACAGAAAAAAAACGAGGGGGACGAATCCCCAAGCTGAACCCGAAGTTGCACCATGTGATGCTTCGGTTCGACGATGACGAGTGGATGAAATTCCTCGTCATGTATGAGCAGACTGATGTGAAGGCAAAGGCTGTCTTTGCCAAGGCACGTATTTTCGGCGAGCCGTTCAAGGTGTTGCGAGAGGACAAGACGCTGGTGGAATACTACACCAAGCTTTCTTCTTTTCACTCGCAGTACCGAATGATTGGCAACAACTACAACCAGGTTGTCAAGGAACTCCGTTGTCATTTCTCCGAGAAAAAGGCAATGGCTTTGCTCTATAAGCTGGAGAACTGCACCAGGGAACTGGTCTCTCTTACCCGTGAGATTGTTGAACTAACCCGTAAGTTTGAGGAAAGATGGTCGCAAAGATAAGTTTCGGAAGTTCATTGTATGGCGCACTGGCATACAATGGTGAGAAGATTAACAAGGAAGAGGGAAAGCTCTTGGCAACGAACAAGATCTTCGATGATTGTTCGGGAAAGACGAGCATCGCCTATGCCTTGCGTGATTTCCAGCGATACCTTTCTCCGCACATCAGAACAGAGAAGCCTGTCGTGCATATATCCTTGAATCCGCATCCCGATGATGTGCTGACGGATATGGACATGGAGAACATCGCCCGTGAATACTTGGAGCGCATGGGATATGGCAACCAGCCATACATGGTTTACAAGCATGAGGATATCGACCGTCATCACATGCACATCGTGACCATCCGAGTGGATGAAAACGGCAAGTGTTTGGATAGCCGATACAACTACCATAGGAGCAAGGCTATCACCCGTGACTTGGAGGAGAAGTACAATCTCCACAAGGCAGACCGCAAGCAACGCCAAGCAGACAATCCGCTCCGTAAGGTGGATGTAAGCCAAGGCAATGTGAAAAAGCAGGTTGCCAACACCGTGAAATCACTCTGCGCCACCTACAGGTTCCAGTCCTTAGGCGAATACCGTACACTTCTTTCCTTATATAATATATCCTTGGAGGAAGTCAGAGGCGAAGTTGGCGGTCGTGAGTATCATGGTTTTGTCTATTCTGCCACGGACGGACAGGGCAACAAGGTGGGAAATCCTTTCAAGGCTTCCAAGATTGACAAATCTGTCGGTGTGGAGGCAATAGAAAAACGGTTCGCTTATTCTACCAAGAAGTTCAAGGAGGAAAAGAAACTCTCCGAGATGACCCGTCATAGCGTGGAAGCAGTCTTGAAGCAGACGTACAATAAGGATAAGTTTGTTGAACTGCTGAAAGCAAAGGGTATTGATGTTGTTTTCCGCCATACAGCTGACGGCCGTATCTACGGAGCAACATTTATTGACCACCGCACTCAAAGCGTGTTCAATGGTTCACGGCTTGGAACGAATCTTTCTGCCAATGCCCTACAGGAGCACTTCACCTTGCCTTACGAGAACGAACAGCCGATACCGCTTGCCATTCCAAAAGAAGAAGACTCTGGCTTGGAGCAGGAACTTCAAGGTTCTGGCTTGTTCGATGAGGACGGCAGCGGTCTTGGACTTATGGCAGGGAATGGTTCTTCCAACGAGGCACAGGAAGCAGCATTTGATAGAGAGTTGCGTAGAAAGAAGAAGAAACGTAAAGGACGAAGCCTTTAACCGTATCATCAGGGTTGGCTTTCTTATACAATGGAGAAAGCCATTCTTCAATCAGAAAAAACGATTAAGCGGATGCAATGAAAGTTTACTTTCGGATTGCTGAGCGTGAGTTTTTTATTCAAACAAATTGTATAACTTCAAAACTGAAAAACAATGGCACAAGAAGACGATTTGAGAGCATTGGGGAAAATTATGGATTTTCTCCGTGCTGTGAGTATCATACTCGCAATTATGAATGTATATTGGTATTGCTACGAGGCAATGCACATTTGGGGAGTGACAATCGGGGTGGTTGACAGAATCCTGATCAACTTCAACCGTACAGGTGGTTTGTTTCATTCCATTCTCTATACCAAGCTGTTTTCGCTTCTTCTCCTGGCGCTCTCATGTTTGGGAACCAAGGGCGTGAAAGCAGAAAAGATGAGTTGGAACAGGATTTTTACGGTTCTTGCAGTTGGCTTCTTCTTGTTCTTCCTCAACTGGTGGATATTATTGTTGCCTATATCTTATTTGGGCAATGCCACGCTGTACATCTTTACAATGACAGCAGGTTATATCTGCCTGTTGATGGGTGGACTGTGGATGAGCCGACTCTTGAAGCACAACCTCATGGAGGATGTGTTCAATAATGAGAACGAGAGTTTCATGCAGGAGACCAAACTCATGGAGAACGAGTATTCTGTCAATCTGCCCACTCGCTTCTACTACAAGAAGAAATGGCAGAGAGGATGGATCAACGTGGTCAATCCGTTCCGAGCGACCATCGTGTTAGGTACACCGGGTAGTGGTAAGTCCTTTGCTGTCGTGAACAACTACATCAAACAGCAGATAGAGAAGGGGTATTCAATGTATATCTATGATTTCAAGTTTTCCGACCTTTCGACGATTGCCTACAACCACATGATGAACCATCAGAATGGATATAAGGTCAAGCCCCAGTTCTATGTCATCAACTTTGACGATCCTCGCAGAAGTCATCGCTGTAATCCTATTCACCCAGATTTTATGAGTGACATTTCCGATGCTTATGAGAGTGCATACACCATCATGCTCAATCTCAACAAGACGTGGGTACAGAAGCAGGGCGACTTCTTCGTGGAGAGTCCGATTATTCTGTTTGCTGCCATCATCTGGTACCTAAGAATCTACAAGGACGGAAAGTATTGCACCTTTCCTCATGCCATCGAACTGCTCAACCGCAGATACGAAGATGTCTTTCCGATACTAACGAGCTATCCCGAACTTGAAAATTATTTATCTCCGTTCATGGATGCCTGGCAAGGTGGGGCGATGGAGCAGTTGGCGGGTCAGATTGCAAGCGCAAAGATTCCGTTGTCACGAATGATCTCACCACAACTCTATTGGGTGATGTCCGCAAGCGAGTTTACACTCGACATCAACAATCCCGAAGAACCGAAGATTCTATGTGTCGGCAACAATCCCGACCGTCAGAACATTTATGGTGCGGCACTTGGCTTGTACAACAGCCGCATAGTGAAACTCATCAACAAGAAGGGACAACTCAAATCATCCGTTATCATTGACGAGTTGCCGACCATCTATTTCAAAGGCTTGGATAATCTGATTGCTACGGCACGAAGCAACAAGGTTGCCGTCTGCTTGGGCTTTCAGGACTTCTCACAGTTGGTCCGTGATTATGGGGATAAGGAGGCAAAGGTGGTTATCAATACCGTTGGTAATATCTTCAGCGGACAGGTTGTTGGCGAGACCGCCAAGACTTTATCCGAGCGCTTTGGAAAAGTGCTCCAAAAGCGTCAGTCCATTTCCATCAACCGTCAGGATGTCTCTACGTCCATCAATACCCAAATGGATAGTCTCATTCCGCCAAGCAAGATTAGTGGTCTTACCCAAGGTATGTTTGTCGGCTCTGTTTCCGACAACTTCACCGAGCGCATAGAGCAGAAAATCTTCCATGCCGAGATTGTCGTTGACACCGACAAAGTAAAGCGAGAGGAAAGCCATTATCAGCCTATCCCTATCGTCAACGATTTCAAGGATACCGATGGCAACGACTGCATGAAGCAAGCCATTCAGGACAACTACAATCGGATAAAGGAGGATGTCAAGCTGATTGTCAAGGACGAGCTGGAACGCATCGCTGCTGACGAGAATTTGAAGCACTTGATACAGAAGTAAAAACCGCATTTATGCCGAAAAAATCTCGTTAATATATAAATTACTATAAATATTTGTAGTAAACCGCATATTTTTCGAGATTTTTTCGTTACTTTGCAATAGAATTAAAAACAGATTAGATTATGCTTATCAGATTCGACTTTAGTAACATCTTTTCTTTTTTAGAAGAAACGGAGTTCAATATGTTGCCTGCAAAATCTTTGAAGAGTCATACAGACCATCTTCATAAGATTAATACCAACGTGAATGTTCTGAAAGGTTCAGTCATTTACGGTGCAAATGGTGCTGGCAAATCAAATATGATTAAAGCAGCAAATTTGCTGCGTGACATTGTTTTAAAAGGTAGAGTTCCTTCTGACATCAGATATATCAGAAATAAATTTTCTGATGAGGTTACTCCTGTCTCACAATCAGTAGAGTTCAGCTATAAGAATAAAATATATAACTATGGAGTTACTTATGTGTCAAAGCTCTGCTTGGAGGAATGGCTTTATGAAACAGGTGTAGAAAAAGATGAAATGGTCTTTGAACGTACCTACTCTAAAGAGACAAACAAACCTGTTGTCAAAATGGGCAGGAAATATGTCGATGGTGATGAAAAAAAGGCTCTATTGGTTAGTTTGCTGGAAGATAACATTTTGAAAAATGATGAATTACTTATCAAACATGAGGATATTATCAAAGAGCCAAGAATCAACAGAGTCAGGGAATGGTTCAAAGACAATCTGAAAATCTTCTTCCCTGAGACCAAGTCTGCGTCTATTTTTGATACTCAATACGAAAATCTGAAATTCAAGCATTTTTCTGAAAAGCTCTTAAGAAGTTTTGATGTAGGCATTCAAGACATAGAGTTGCATGAAGATGATTTGGATAAATTTGTCTCGCAGACTGGTATGCCTTTGGATAAAATTTTCGAGGACATCAAGACTAATCTCAAAAAAGAAGAGTCTGGTGTGATTGAAACGCAGTATTTTACTATTGGCGTTACAAAGGAAGAAGATGATAAATATATGATCCGAAGAATAACAACCAGTCATGTTGTAAACAACAAGGCTGTGAGTTTCGAGTTAAAAGAGGAATCGGATGGTACACAACGATTGTTTGATTTTGCGCCAGTTCTTTATGACCTGATGCAGTCTGACAAGACTATCATTGTCGATGAGATTGACAGGAGTATCCATGCCAACCTATTGAAGATGTTTGTAGAAAAAGTGATGGGAATGCCTATCCTTGGACAAATTATCTTCTCATCCCACGAATCATGCCTTCTTGATTGCTCTATCTTCAGGAATGATGAGATTTGGTTTGTTGAGAAAGACAGAAAGAACCAAAGCTCTCGTTTCTATACGCTTAATGATTTCAAACCACGAAATGATTTGGACATTCAAAAAGGCTACTTGAAAGGACGCTTTGGAGCTATTCCTTTCTTAGCTCATTTAGAGGATTTAAAATGGGAGGACTGACGTATGCCATATAAAAAACGCAGCTACTATAAGCATGAGGAAGCCAAGGCAAGAGACTATAGTCTTTTTGTTATCGCATGTGAGGGTACAAAGACAGAACCAAGTTATTTTGCACCGTTCGATAATTTCGAACGTATCAAGGTTAGAATCTTGGAGCATAAGCAAACTGAGTCTGCCCCTTCACATGTATTGGCATCAGCGAAAAAGTATATGACAGAAGAGGGGCTGAATGCTGAAGATGGTGACTCTCTCTGGTGTGTTATCGACGTGGACAAATGGCCTATTGACATGATAAAAGAATTGGGTAGTTTCTGCATAAACACCCCAGGATGTCATATAGCCATCAGTAATCCATGTTTTGAGGTATGGCTTCTATACCACAAGCTTACTGATTTGAAAGATATAGATTGTTCTAAGTCTCACAACGTAAAGGTTGCTTTGTCAAAACTCACCCCTGGTGGATTTTCGGCAACTGAATATGTAAAACTGATGGCTCAAGCTATCATTAACGCTAAAGCCAAGGACTCTCAACCTGGAGAGCAACATTACTTCCCAGCACTTAAAGAAACCAAAGTATATGAACTGGGTGAGGCTTTAATGGAAAGGATTGGCAAAAATAGTTGGCAGGATTTTATAAACAAGAATATTTAAAATCAGAACCTATGATAAAATTTAGGCAGTAACGTATCCCTATGGAATTTCGTTACTGCCTAAAATAAGTAACGCCCCTCTAGTATGCTGCCTTTCGGCGCGCCTGAGGGGCTTATTATCTTTAGTTGAATGAACTGTCTTTCTTTTTGCGCTGCAAAGTTAAGAACTTTTTTTGAAACTACCAAATAAAAAACAAAGATTTTTCTAAGTTTTTTCAAATTTTCCACATTTCTTCGTCTTTCCAATCCTCAGGGAAGCCCATGGCAGGTAGCGACACGACATCTTTATACTCATCCAACAATGCTATCAGCCTGGTTTTGAATGGAGAAGTAGGATTCACCGTCTGCAACAGATAGTTCAGGATACAGGCAGTATAATAGAATTTCTTCAATCTCGCCTTATGAGGTTCTCTGAGCCATTTGTGCTTTTTGGAAAATTCCAACCGCTCCGGCACGATACTCATATCTCGATTCCAAAGACGGGCATGATGGGCACAGATGTTCCTCACGTAGTTGATGGCATGCAACCAGGAGCAAAATGTCTTCGGAGGCAATCCGAAATACGAGGCGATACCCGCTATGTCAGCACGGTTCTTCAACCCCATACATATTCTTGAAAGATGGTTGAAATACATAATTTCCACACTCATCCAAGAAGGTGGGTTCACCGGATCATAGTACTTGCTGGTATAATGCTGTATGAATACCTCAGCACGATTGTTATGCAGCTGTTCCCTGATATGACTTTGTATTTCCGAATATACATCAATGGTTATCTGCTTGCCATCACGCAACATGATGGTCTTGGGTTCATTGAATATATCCTGTCTGTCTTGCCAATGCGAACCGTATTTATGACTTAATTGGTAGATAATCTGAGTTCTGATGGCTACCTCAAGCCTTTCTATCGCATCAAATACCAACAAACGGAGCTTTCTGTCAAAAACATAAAGGTTATAGACGCAATCCCAGGTGATATCTTTCTTGAAAGAATCCAATATCTCTCCTTCTTGATTGGCTTCTTTAAAAGGCAGCATATAGGCACTCATCCTATAATAGCTGATATTGGCAAGATGCCTTTTGGCACGTGCCTCGTCAGCAAATTGAAGCCCTCTGGATTTGAGGAGTTCAACCTGCTGCTGATAGGTCAATGGTGGCTTTGTATATCTTTCCATACTCTCACAGTTTTATTTAAGTTACAAAAGTATAGAAAAATTCCTGTATGAAAGAAGAAATGCCTTATTTTCTTGTATTCTGATAACATTTTTCAGTAATTCTACAGAAAATGAGCATTTTCATCTCCTCATTCTCTCCAATTCATCATCCCGTCGCATCTTATCATTCAACTTCTCCTGCATCTTGTCCAGAAAGTAAGTACGACTGTAGTTCTTACGTCTCCGGATATCGGTATAAAAACGGTAGCAGTCCTTGGCCTTGACACCAAAGAATTGGTACATGGCTTGAGCCAGCTCTTTGAATTTCACTTCGCCGTCATTCACACTTCCCATCACGCAGATGCCATATACCATCTCTACGAGGTCTACTGCGTTCCCCGTCCAGCATATCGGCAAAGCCTTGTCCGTCTTCTCATGGGCAACAGCAACAGAAGCCCCCTTGCCCACGCTTGCCTTTACCTGCAGCATCATCTTACGGATGAACGACAGGGCTTTCTTGATATACAGTCCAAGAGTACATCCTGTATCTGGATGTAACAGAGGATGGTATTGCAACTCTGTCTCTGCAAACACCAGGGCATGCAGAGCCTCCTTGCTCTCTGACGTACGGTGGCACAGGTCTATAACCTGAGTTACAAACTGGTGATACTCCTCCTGGATCTGCCCCATCTCCATCTTTCCACCAAGATTGTTGATAACCTTGAAGAAGGCTGTCTCTATCAATATATTATAGCTCATAAGTCTTTCTGTTTTGATTGTTAAACTTCTATTTGTCGGTGTACACACAACCCCTAGAAGTCCAAAAGCAATGCCAACAGATGCCAGACTGCGCCAAAACAGAGTATAACTTCCTGATTATCAACACAGCAACAACAACCACAACCGAGCAGTACAAAAACAAAAAGTGTTCAAAACCTGAACACCTGTTCACGTTTTGAACACCCTATTCTACACTTTTGCCTTCACAAAAGCCTATTCTATACCATACTTCTCCTTCAGATTGTACAATGTCGTCCGTCCAATCTTCAGTATCTCTGCGGCTTTGGTATGATTTCCCTTAGCGAGTTTCAAGGCTCCAATGATTCGTTCCCGTTCCGAATCCACATCTCGCAGCGCCGTCGTCCCCGATGTAGTCCCCGAAAAAGAATCAAACTTCAGGTTCTCTTCCGTGATCTGCTTCTCTTTCGCCATGACCACGGCATTTTTGATGACCCGTTTCAGTTCTCTCACATTACCTGGCCAGGTATAGGTTTCCAAAGCCTTGATGGCTCCGGTACTGAAACCATCTATCTCTTTTCCGAACCGCAGTTTGTATCTCCTCAGAAAGAATTCTGCCAATGGTCTGACATCCTCTACCGCCTCTCGCAATGGCGGCAACTCGATAATGGTCTCGCAGAGACGTTGCAGCAGGTCATGCTTGAAGGTATCATTGTTCACTGCCTTGCCCAAATCTTCATTCGTAGCCAGCACCAACCGCACATCAGCCTCGATGTCCTTTGTTCCACCTACTCGTCTGAATCGCTGTTCCTGCACCACTCGCAGCAACATCTTCTGCACCTCCAAAGATAGGTTGCCTATCTCGTCCAGAAACAGGGTTCCTCCCTTCGCCTCCTCGAACACGCCCACACGGGCATTGTCTGCCCCGGTAAAAGCACCCTTCTCATGCCCCAGAAGTGTAGAGGCGGCAAGCTGTTCATTCAGGGTGCCGCAATCCAAGGTGACGAATGGCTTGTTGGCTCTCTTGCTTTTCTCATGTATCATCCGGGCGATATGCTCTTTCCCCGTTCCGCTCTCTCCCAGGATCATCACCGTTATCTGGATGGGAGCAAACATATTCACCTGTTCTATCACCTTCGTGAAGGCTTCACTGGTCCGGGCAAAGATTTTCTCACGACTCTTGGCGATATGTTCATTCCCTTTCCACAGGGCATTCAGAAATTCAAACAGCTCTCCCTGCATCTCACTCTTCGGAAAATAATTGGCTGCGCCCTTCTTGATGGCTGCCACGGCAGAGGAATAACTCTCATAGTCCGTCATGATGACAAACTGGTTCTCATAACCATTCTCCCGCATCCATTCCAACAGTTGGATGCCGTCTCCATCGGGCAACCGAAGGTCAGAGAGTACGATGGTAAACTCATCCACCTCCCGCACCAGTTCCATGCCCTTGCGCATGTTGTAGGCTTTGGAAGTCTCCCACCCCTGACGCTTCAGCATATTACAGATGCGTTCACAGAAGGTCATACTGTCTTCTATCACTATGATTCGCTTCGTCATTTCATTCCTCCTTCCTGTTCTTCATGAATAGCCTGGATGATATCTTCGCACTGCCGTTTGATTTCACAGATTCCCTGGGCTATTTCCTTGTCAGTAGTGGTAGTATTCTTCACGGAAGAAAAAACGCGGTTCAGCTTTTCACCGCATCCTATCAGTTCCCAGGTTCCTCTCATGCTATGCAATATTTCTTTCAGCTCATGGCGGTCGCCTTTCTCCCAGGCCTTGTCAATACGGCGGATGTTCTCCTCCGTCTCTTCCTCAAAAAGCCACAGCGTTCTTTGCTTCTCACCAAATTCATATAGGGGTATCAGGTCTATGTTCCCTTTCCCGTTCACCTCCTTCTGAATGAATCGGTTGGCAACCGACATCAATTCGTTCGGGGAGAAGGGTTTGGATAGACATCCCGAAAAGCCCTTCCCGGTCAGATAGTCCTCTGTGATACCTGCCGATCCCGTCACGGCAACAACGGGTATCGTCCGGGAATTTCCGATGTTTGACATTCGCAGGATCTTGAGCACATCATATCCGTTTGCGCCCTGCATCTTCAGGTCGGTAAACAGAATGTCATAGTCCTTCTCACGCATCTTAGCCAGCAATTCATCCATACTCATACTGGTATCGCATCTGATTCCGTTTTCCGCAAAGATGCCCTGCATTCGATGGAGTATCAGTTCATTATCGTCTATGACGACCACTTCCGCTCGGTTGTCCCCGATCATCTCATTCTCTCTTTCAATGTCTTTCTCATGCACCAGTGGCAATGGGATTTCCACTGTGATGGTACTGCCGACATTCTTCTTGCTCGACAGTTCAATCTTTCCATCCATCATATCCACCAGGTTTTTCACGATAGACAGTCCCAAGCCGAATCCGTCTTTCGTTGCCGCATTGCTCAGCTGCCTGAAGGCATCAAAGATTTGCTGCTGTTCCTCTTCGTCCATTCCGGTTCCGGTATCATGCACGGAGATAAACAGCATGCCGCCCTCATAACTCAGACGAAGGGTCACAGAACCGGCATCCGTAAACTTTAGGGCATTGGACAACAGGTTTCTTACGATTCTTTGTATCTTTTCCTTGTCGCCCAGCACGATGTCATCCGACGAACTCTCCACGATCAGCACCAGTCCCTTCTTGTCCGCCAGTCCTGCAAATTCCGATGCCAGCCTTGTTCCAAGCCCTTTAACGGTAAAGGGTTTGGCTATTATGGTCTCCTTCCCGTTGTCCAGTCGGAAATAGTCCAACAAATCATTGAGCATCTGCTCCATACCTGCTACGGCTTCCAAAGAGATATCTATTTCATCAGCAGATTCTTTCTTCATGACACCCAGATGGTGTTTGAGGGTTGCCAACGGGATTCGCAGCTCATGGGTGATAGCCTGTATGGTCTGGCGGCGCTGGGTGAGAAGTTCTATGTTCTGCTGGTTTTTGGTATTCAGTTTTCCGATGAGCTGATCGGTTCTTTTCTTGTTTCTGATAACCTGCAGGAACATACAGAATAATACCAGAATCAATAGGGAGAGCATACCTATATAATAATAGGTATAGTTACCTTCCAGTGTGGCTATCTGCTGCTCTCTTTCCACGATTCCCTTGTTGACATGCTCGTCAACAACGGCAATCATTTTCTGCAGATGATGGTTGATGGCTTCATTTCGGATGCCCAGACTGTCCAGATGCCCATTGACCTTACGGCTCTGTTGCTGATGCCTGACGACAATCTTCTGATTGAGCACAGACAGCATTTGGGTCGTAGCGGTGGGCTGTGGACGCTTCATGGTATCAACGGCAGCCTTCTCTTCTTTTCCGAACAGTCGTGCCCAAAATCCCTGTTTTTTCTTTTGAACCGCAGGACGGGGAATGGAGGACTGTACTTGCTGCTCCTTCTTGCTTTTCGCAACGATCTTGGGCACTTCCGTCGTCAGCTCCTCATGAATATCATTGCGCTTCTGTACGGCATTCCTGATTTGCAATAACAGTCTTTCCTTCTCAACAAACAGCTGACGGAGATTCTCTGCTTCTATCTGACGGCTCATCTTCCCCATATTCTCCAACATATGGTCCACTTCCATCCGAAGTTGATGATAGTCTTCTACGTCAGTGGCATCCCAGTCTGCTACCGTCTCGCCAAGCAACGATATCTCGGCGATATGCATGTTCAAATCATGCATATCCTTGCGCCACTCATGCAGTTCTGTGTTCCTGCATTCTATCTCTTTCCTGTCGTGCCATTCTGATAGGCCGATCATAATGGTACATCCTATGATGAGAATGGCTGCCATGATACCGCATGCCATCCATCGGCAGATATGTCCAGTCTGTTTCTTGCGTTCCATCTTTATATTTTCTTAGCCGTTACAATTCTATGGTCCTGCTGTAACCATCATTACCTTGTACTTCAACCGCATGTTCGTTCCACCTGTATATGTATTTATATTCCGGAGGCAGGATGATATTACCCCTCCTGTCCAATAGTCCATACAAACATTTCTGTATGCCTATTCTGCATTCTGCATAATCACCTCGGAAGTCAGAGATATACGAATAAATGGGGTTCACAATGATGTCGTTCATCACCCTCAGTCCCCATCTGCCATCCTGCTGGAAAGGCTCTACATTCTTCAGATATTCCTTCAGTTGTCTGGCTGTCATCTTTTTCCTTGCCGTATTCGCCTTCTTCACCGTTATCATCTCATCATTCACGGCAATGATGTTCTGCATCTTCTTCACATAGGTTGGAATGATACCCTTGCCAGCCCTCAACCCAGCAAACATACTCTCCCAGTTACGAGGCTTGTCGGGCAAGCCGAACTTGCGGTAGTTACCTACGTTGTCGATAATCATGCACACCTTATCCTTGTTCTCCTTGTTGATGCGCAACCCGCGCCCCACCATCTGCAGATACTTGGCTAGCGACAGCGTAGGACGGGCCATCTGGATAAACTCCACGTCAGGACAGTCAAAACCCTCGTCGAAGAGGTTCACGTTCACCAGACAGTCTATCTCGCTGCGTCTGAAAGCCTCCACCATCTCCTTGCGTTTCTTGGCAGGAGTCTTACTGTCCAGTGCCACACTTTTCATTCCAAGGGCATTGTAGCAGGCGGCTATCGCCTGGGCATGCACAATATCTATGGCATATACGATACCTTTCTTGCCGTCAGCATATTTCTTTACGCTGTCATAAAGCCTTTGAATAGTCTGCGGAATATTCAGTTTCTCGTCCATCTCCTTGATGGCATAATCGCCATCGCTTCCTCGTCCCTTCAGCTGGTTCACGGTCAACTGATCGTTGGAGTACTTGCCGATAACCACGTAGTCGTAAGGTGACAGATAACCACGCAAGATAAAGTCGTTGGTACAGGGCGATTTCAGCAATATCTCGAACAGTTTGCTGAAGGATTTCTTGTTCATGCGGCATGGAGTTGCCGTCATACCGAGTTTCAGAGCCTTTCTGTTCCTGCCAAACAGGTCTTGATAGGAGGTTGCTATGGCGTGATGCGCCTCATCCACTACGATGAGTCCTGGCGTACACCCAGCCCCTTCCAGTTCGCCGATATGTCTGTTCAACCATTGAATGGACAGCACCCTTATCCTTACTTTCGCTTTCAGCTCCATTTCCTTCTCCCCATAGTCCAGACAGAATCTGTCCAGCGTCTGCTGCATTTGCTCCACCAGTTCACGGCGGTGCGCTACAATCCACACTTCGTCCGTGTCATGGTTATCAAGGAACCATTTCACCACAGCCGCCATCACGTAGGTCTTTCCCGTACCTGTCGGCATCTGCACCATCACCGAACTGCCCACCTTCTCCTTCTTACCATTCTCATTGTAGAATGTACCGGAAACAGCAGTGGTCAGCACGTTGATGATGTCCTCCAGCATCTTCTGCTGATAGTCATAAAGTTTGATTTTCTTCATCACAAATTATATTTTCGCAATTCAGCTCTCGACACCGTTTGAAAATAGGGAACGTATGGCACTCCATTACTTTCCAATCTCAACCCATTTCTACTGTCTTGCGTGATGTATATGTCTGAATCAATAGCATAGCCAGAGAAATTCTTATACTCTCTCACCACAAAATAAGAAAAGTCATCCGTCTTCTTCAAAATCTTGAACCATAACCGTGGTTCCTGCTTCAAAAATAGAAACTCACTGTTAATGACACAAATGTTGTCATCAGCCACAATCTGCCAATTTCTCAATACGGTATCTCGCAAATCCGGGATATTCCGAACATAATACCAGTCGCTCTCTCTCAGCAATCTCACAAATCCTCGCTGCTCCGCCACAGGCTTGGCATAATGCTTCAACCCTGAAATGCCATCCACCCAATAGCTCTCGCCAAACACGTCCTTGGGTACATACCATATCTCGTCAACTCCTTTCTGCACCTCATCACGCTCCCAAACCTTGCTATTATGAATAGGATAGAAAAGTCCATGCTTATAAATCTTCTGATGCTTCTCCGCAGCCTTTTTCTCCTTCCTGCTGTATTTCTGGCAATAATCATTCATCTCCACCTGTGTCTCGATGGGAGTCAATTCCATGTCGGGATTTCCTTGGGCATAGCAATTTTCCTCATCATCCACATATAACCTCACACTACCAGCCTTGTCCTTCAACTGATACACCTTGTCAGGTTCATCCATCGAGATATATTTCCTTTTCCAATTAATGCCTCTGCCCACTTGCAACTCCAATGATTTCAAGTTGATGTAAGCCTTGTCGTCAATAAACTTGGAGCGGATGCGAGGATAGAACCTCATACCGTCCTCCGTACAGAACTCCACACCCAACAGTCTCACCGTCTGTGGACGCTTTGCAAACCTCAGTCCGCTCCGCCTGTCAATCCATCCGTCCTTATCCTCTACAATCTCATCATTCTCGTTGTCCTCAATCATCTTCTTCTGCCTGTCATGCCCAAGAATTTTCATCATCTCCTCATTCTCGCTCACCACGCTGCCCCAATGACAGAAGCTATTGTTAATCCTCATGCAAATCTCCTGCAACGAATCCGCAAGCTGCGACCTCCCTTCAAACATCTGCTGCCAGTCCCTGTCAGCTGAAGGCATCCCGAACCGCCGATACAGTCCCACATTATCCAGTATCACGCAATAGCTCTTCCTCTTAGCCACACGCAACCCACGTCCCACCATCTGCAAGTACTTCGCCAGCGACAACGTAGGTCTCGCCAACTGAATAAACTGCACATCAGGACAGTCAAATCCCTCCGAAAACAAATCCACGCTCACCAAAACTCGGATTTTACCTTTTTTGAATTGCTCTACCAAACTCTTTCTTTCGTTCGAGGGTGTCTTGCTACTAATCGCTACAGCGTTTATATCATTTTGGCGGTAGAACTCCGCAATATGCTCCGCATGCTCAATACTAAAGGCATACACAATGCCTTTCTTCCTCGCCACATACCTCTTCACCGTCATACAAAGCCTTTCAAGCGAAGGCCTCACATCCATCACCTCATTCAGTTCCTTCTGCAGATAATCCCCATCAGCCCCGCGCTTCTTAAGCGAGTCAATCAACCTCTGGTCCAGTCCATCCGGCTTGATAGAGTAGTAGTCATACAGGCTCAACCGCCCCTTGGCAATAAAACGATCCATGCTCCAAGACGTGAGCAACGTATCAAACAAGTCAGCAAATCCCTCACCTTTCAGTCGATAAGGCGTAGCCGTCAGTCCCAACTTCTTCGCCTTCGGAAATGCCCTCATCACCTCCGCATACGTCTTCGCCACCGCATGATGCGCCTCATCAATCACAATCAGCGAAGGTTCCTCCCTCATCTCCCGATAATGCAACGTCAACCACTGTATCGACATCACTTTAATAAAAGCAGTATCATCATCTGTCGATGTTGGCAAATCAAACCTTGCAAGTGTTTCTTCTATTTGCACAACGAGTTCTCTTCGATGGGCAACAACCCACACACATGGATTCTTCACTCTTCGTTCTTCACTCTTCACTACTGCTGCAAGCAGATACGTTTTCCCCGTTCCCGTCGGCATTTGAACCATGACGGATTGGAGCTTTCCAAAAGCCTTCCCAATCCGTTCCACCATTTCTTTTTGATAATCAAACAGCTCCATCATGATTTACAGCATAATCCTTTCCGTACTTCCATTATCCTTGATACCCAATACAGAATACCTATTGATGAAATGGAATCCCCTGTATTCTGCAGGAACAATCACATACCCATATTTGTCGATAATTCCCGACACCATATGATTATTGGCAGGATGAAAGACCGCATAGATACCTTTGAAATCGGAAATGTAAGAATAGATAGGCGGCAACACGATTTCATCGCCCGATTTCAGTCCCATTCTCCATTCACCCTTAACCTCAAACGGCACGATGTTCTCCTTGAACGTCCTCAACTCCTCAGCCGTCATCTTCTTCCTGCCAGTCTCAGCCTCTTTCACCATCATCATCTCATCATCCACGGCAATGATACAATTGACTTTCTTCACGTATGACGGCACCGCACCCTTGCCAGGCATATCACCCTCAAACATGGCATCCCAATCACGATACCTGTCAGGCAATCCAAATTTCCGATAGTTACCCACATTATCAATAATCATGCACACCTTCTTCGGGGCTTTCTTATTGATGCGCAGTCCACGCTCCACCATCTGGAGATATTTGGCAAGCGACAGTGTTGGTCGAGCCATCTGGATATACTCCACGTCAGGACAGTCAAACCCCTCGTCAAAGAGGTTCACGTTCACCAAGCAATCCAATTCTCCTTCCCTAAAAGCCTCCACCGCTTTCTTTCTCGTCTTGGCAGCCGTCTTACTGTCCAACGCCACCGCCTTGATGCCAAGCGCGTTGTAACACTCTGCTATCGCCTTGGCATGGTCGATGTCGATGGCATATACGATACCTTTCTTGCCAGCAGCATACTTCATCACACTATTATAGAGTCGCCGAATAGCAGGCGGAATATTCAGTTTCTCATCCATTTCCTTAATGGAATAATCACCGTCACTGCCACGTCCTTTCAATTGATTGATAATCTGCTGGTCAGTAGATTTCATCCCGATAACCACATAGTTATAAGAAGCCAAATACCCACGCATAATAAAATCCCTTGTTGAAGGCGAAGTAATCAAACGGCTGAACAACGTGCCAAAAGATGCTTGCTTCATGCGACAAGGCGTTGCCGTCATGCCAATCTTCAAGGCTTTGTGGTTTCGGATAAACACATCCTGATAAGAAGTGGCAAGGGAGTGGTGGGCTTCATCCACGATAATCAGACCCGGCCTAAAACCATTCTTTTCCAAGTCCCCAATGTTTCTTGTGAGCCATTGGATGGACAACACCCTTATCCTCACCTTTGCCGTCAGTTCATCATCCTTCTCACCATAATCCAAAGCAAAGCGGTCGAGCGTCCGTTCCATCTGCTCCACCAGTTCCTTACGATGCGCAATCAGCCATACCTCTCCCTTGGAATAAGTCTCCAAGAACCATCTCACCACAGCCGCCATCACGTAGGTCTTACCAGTCCCCGTAGGCATCTGCACCATCACCGAACTCCCCACATTCACCCTTTTTCTCTTCTCATTATAGAGAACAGAGTCAAAGACTGCAGCGGAAAACACCTCAGTGATGTTCTCCAACATCTCTTGTTGATAATCAAAAAGCCTGATTTCTTTCATACGATAGATTCAAAATCCTTTCTCGGCATACCATAATCCTTATAGCATTCCGTATCTTCTATTTCCTTCCATGCTTTGTGAAGATACTCCTTCACGTCTTCTGGCAATCTGCCATCTGCAGCAAGCCCATGAAAAACTCTCAGCATATCATTGACAGCATACTCAGGACTATACATGTCATCAAAATAGTTATAATGCTCATCCATGACAAAATGCCTACACATGGATTTCGTCATTTGCATAAACATCAATGCAGCATCCATATACTGACCCTTGGCAATCAACCGCTCAATCTTTCTATTCTCTTCAAGCATCAACTGCCATATCAAATCACAATCCCAACCAATATTTCTACTGTTGAAGATACGACTCTCATAATCCTCATTCAATGGAATGACAGACCGTGCCTCTTTCTCTGCTTCCATTCGTTCCTTTTCCTCTCGCTCTTTTTGAAGAGCTATGCGTCTTGCCTCACGCTCTTCCTCCTCATTCATTTCTCGCTCTACAGCCACTGTTTCACCATTGAAAGGAGCCGCAGGAACCAAGGCGAGCAATTTCTTTTCCAAGCCACGGAAGTTTCTGTATTCCTTTGAATGCAACAAGATAAACCTACAAACCTCTTGGCGTATTGTCTCATTGTTCCAAGCCTTCACCGTCTCCACCAATGCTGTGTAACTTGCCAACACCAACTTACCGATTCTCGACTTATATTCACCAATCAGTTCCGCTATGTCATCACGGTTAATCAGCAATGGAAGATGTTCACACAATCCCTTTGCAATGGCAAAAGCCGCATCAGGACGATTCTTAGCTAATATCTGTGGTATGGATTTCTTGTGCCAACGCTCCAACAGGCGCAACTGATGCATAAAGTCCTCATTGTCCTTTGGCTTGAATGTCACTTCCTGCATGAAATACTTTCCATACGCCTCCTCATAATTCACTGCTAAACCACGAGGTACAAAATCTATCTTCGGTCGCTCCATCTGTCTGCGATAATGCTCCACCTCACGCATCCGCTTCTGCTTCTCGTCCCATTGGATGCGTAAGAACTTCTCCTCTCTGATTCTAAGTTCTACATCTTTAAACTCAGGAGTCTTCATCGCCTCCTCTTTAAGATGATTCTTGATGACTTTGTTCAAGTATCTTCTCCATGCCTCTTTGTTCTCCTCATTAACGAACGGAGGACACTCATCTGCGGATGAAGCTAGCCAAGTAATCTCGTCAAACTGGAGATACCATCGATAACGTTTATGTTGGTTGTGATTTTCCATTACAATGTATTTTTCTTGTTACCCATTCATCATAGCTCAACAACATTTTCTTTTCCAAACCATTCTTGAGCCTTATCAATTACACTTTTAGTAGGCTTGTGATAAAACACAGCCAAACGTTCCATAGCCCTAGTACAACATACATAGAAGATTTTTTCTGTTCTAACAACAACACTTTCTGTACGAGAGGTTGAAGTAAACAACTTGTCGAAATTATAATTGTTCCATCTGCCATTGTCCAATATCACTAACACATTATCAAACTCTGCTCCCTTAGTTCTATGCTGAGTTGAAAATGGAGTTTGACCTTCAAGATAATTGTAAAGGTTAACAAACTCTTGGTATGGCACTTCCATCATACGGTCATATATATATGGGGAACGTTCTTTGTAATTCCGTACTTTGTCATCTATCAGACAGATATTTTGCTCATCCGCCAATTCTATTACTTCTTGAATTGTTTTATGCTCTATGTTTTGAAGAGATTCAATAGAAGCCTTCAATTTTTTCTTATCTTCAATGCTTCTAATACTTCTTTCCCTTGTATATCCTGTCACTTTCAAAAATTCAGATACATTTCCATTCTGAAATAACCGTATAGCCTGTTCTATCTTACACAAATGCTTTACTAATGGCGAACGTTTAGAACCTGTTTTGCTTTCTTCGTCTTCACTTTGCTTCTTGTCATCAACAAGTTGAGAATTTTCCACATAGGTGCGTCTTAAAACCAAATAATTGTAGTTTTTAGCTTTCTCAAACAATGACATATGGGCATCAATGAAATCTTTCTGTCCCTGAGTAGGCTTGTAACTTTTTTCATCAACACCTTTCTCACATAATGCTTTTAGAATTTCTCCGAATGTCATCTCAGACATTTCTTCATCAGAAATATTTGATTGTACACAGGTTTGTAATTTGCCTCCTTTTATGTATTTCAGCAAAGGATCTCCACTATATATTTCCATCAATGTAGAAAAGCCCGCCTTTCCTGCAATCAGATTATGTGTAAGATTTAATTCTTTTGTCGCTTTTGCATCATGGAAATTCCATTGCTTTTCCTCTGAAAGATAACTTCTAACTAAAGAAAGGACATCACCATCCTTTTGTGTATACAAAAACAAGCATTGCCCATCCTTTATCTGTCCATCTCTCATATTTGGAGCTTTTACATCGCCAGATGGTACTTGCATCAATCCATCCGTTCTGATTTTATTTGCCAAATCAATAACCATTTGGGGATTGCGCCTGTTTTGAAGTTTCTGAACTTCAAAAACTTCACCCTTATTTCCATCATATTTATAAGCATTCAAGTCACCAATACCTTTATCGTAAATACATTGCATGGCATCACCGAAGAAACCAATGATACATTTTTTGCCAGACTGCTTCAAATATGACAGCATAATCTCTACCACCATAGGGAAAGTATCTTGATACTCATCTATCATGATAAAAGGATAACGGCTCTTCAATATATCAGACAACTTTGGATATTCCTTGAACATTTCATGCGCAACGATTATCACCTCATCGTGCGATAGAACACCTTCCTTCAGATTTGTATGTTCTTGATAACTTATACCAACAGGCTCTTCTCGGTTACTATAATAGTCTGTTGGAATTTCTTCCATACCTGATATTTGTAATCCAGAATCGGGAGTGTTCAGAAGTTTAATGACCACATTGCACAATTCTTTCTGATAATTTTTGATATTGTCCCATAGGAAATCGTGGATAGTTGATACCCTTAAATTTTCATGATTCACTCTTTGTGCAATCTCTTTTACAGCTGCATTGGTATATGTTATACATGCAACCAAGGAAGATGGATAGTTTTCTATAATCCATCTTACAACCTCCACAAGTGTGTAAGTTTTACCACTGCCAGCGCCGCCACTCAACAAAAAATTGTGTCCTTGTTGGATGTACTCAGTTATTTGAGCCAATTCATCCTTTAATCTTTCCTCAGCCATAACAATCCTTCTTTAATGTAATTAGGTATATTCCAGTGACCATTTTCTGGATTTGTCTCAGTATTACCATGGAGCAGAATTTCTATCGCCAAAGAAGACTTACCGTTTACACCATTTTGTGCTAATTCATAAGGATTGTTGTCTTCTTGGAATTTTTCAACACATTCCGGGTCTAATGACGAAAATGAGTTTGATGTTATGAATTCCTTATTTTCAGAAAAGAAAGCATCCTCAAAACTACGAGGTTGGTATGCTCCTTTCTTACCATATTGAAAAGCTATCATAAGGTTTCCATTGTTGTTTCGTTTCCAACAGATGGCTGCATCATCCCAAGAAAGTTTCACAGGTACATCTGAAAGAATGTCTTTAATACTGCTGATTTTCAAGAAAGACTTGATAGAGGCATTAGATGTTACCATGTTATCATCAGTTACATCATATGGGGCTTTTTCATATTTTGTTGTCTTTCTACCATTTTTGTCAGTTTTCTCCACAGGTTTACAACAGTCTAAATCTGTTATTATTAAACATTTTCTGAGTCCAATAAATCTCATGAACTTTTCGAAAATATGTGAATACGCTCCAACCTCAATAATTGATACATTCTGCGACAAGAGATAATTTTCATTTTCTTCAGGTTCATGTTCCTCATCTATCATCTTCATCATAGCTGGAAGTAGTATCCTCTCTGTGTCACCCTCTATAAAAATAGCTTTGTCAGCAAAGAACAATTCACTTCTATTCAACGTAAGATATTGCTTTAGAAATGCGAAGTATTGTTTGTATTCTGCGTCACCCTCATATTCCTTTTGCAAATCCTTCATATTTTTGGCAATTACACTGTTTTTCTCAAAGATTCCATTCTTCTGAGAATGCACCATGTATTTTATATCGTTAAAATCACAATCAGCCACGATATGAGCAGAGTGAGAGCTAACAATATATTGCAACTTGCGAGAAATCCCATCTTTATGCAAAATTCCTTGTTTCAGCAATTCCTTGATATTTTTGATGAAAACATATTGCATCTGTGGATGAGTATGTGCCTCAGGTTCCTCTATAAACAGCAAATTAATATCTGCAGGCTTACGTTCTTTGTTCCTTTGCATCTTCTTAATAATGAGATCGATGTCAAATATCATCGAAATCAAATTCATATAACCAAGGCCATTATAGTTTTCTGGCAGTTTCTTATCTGCCTGTTGATAAACGACAGTTGTGTTACCTTTCAATAATTCTCTATGTTGCAAAGAAGAAACCACCTTTATGATAGTTTCATTTTTTGACATACCACCAAACGTTTTCACCTTATTAATAATATCCGCAAACATCTTGTCATAAACAGAAGAAAGAACAACGTCCGTATCTTTTAATCTATCTTGAAATTGTTCTATAGCTTCTTGTTGCTTGTCATCAGTTTCTTGAACTTTATACAATTCAGATGTTTGTGTGGATAAGGTCTTATCAACCTCTTTATTGTCAACATTCCTTTTTGCGTTGATGTATTGGAAATTCACAACATCTTTAAGATTGAAGTTTGTTACATCTTTCAAATTAATATAATTCTCTTCCTCAAAAGATTCTGTATCCTTATTAATATGAATAGATTTTCTTATCAGAAAGAAATATAAAGACTGCTTTGAATCCAAGAAATCGTCAAGTGTCTTAGCAACATATTGCCCTTCCTTCTCACGAGATTTTGCTTCCTTTTCTTTTTCGTGGTTCTCAAAAGTTTGATAAGCTTCTCTAAGATTCAAATACATGTCGTATGATAATGTATAATCAAATCCAAGCCCCAAGAAGTTATTTGCAACATCCAAGTCCATAAGGATGGGACTGATATATTCCAAGTCATCCTTATCATTATACTCTATCAACAAACGAAGACGAATACCTAATTCTTCATAATCTTTCTGTTCGAGTTTTTCATTTTCTATCAATTCTTTCAATTCCGTTCTAAAATCCAAATTGAAATCATTGTATTGAAATTTCTTGGTCTCTCCATAATTTAAAAACTTGTCAAGAACAACCAAGAGAGAAGTCTTTCCAACATTGTTCTTACCAATGAGAAGAGACAGATCATCTTCCAACTCCAATCTGAATTCTTTCAAGAGTCGGAAATTTTCTACTATTATTTCTTTTATTTTCATAGACTTGTTTGATTTTAGTTTTATTGTTTATATGCACAAATAGGATAAAAGCTGGTTCAAACTTTTACTCCACACCTTCCAAAAGAAGAACCATGTTCTAAACAGCGGCTCACACAATGCCTCACTTGAATAATGCTTCACAAAACGCATATTCCTTAGCGACATACGGAAGTATCGGTGCACCTTGCCTTCGCCAGTCTTATCCCCAAGCCTGTCATCATACTGTCCGAAGTTACCACCTCGCATAATCTCATCAAGAAGGAATGCACCTTCCTTCTCATTAATCGGAGCAATCATTTTCTCCTCTTCCAATCCAAACACCTCATGCAGCACATACATCACAGCACCTGCAAACTTCCAAAATCCCAACCATTTCAAATCCCGCTGCAACGCAGCCAAATCCTTTGAATCTAAATCAGTGAGATCAGTGAGATCCGTGTGCCACTTCACAACAACAAAATAATAATCGAGAAGTTGTCTCAACCCGATTCCCTCCGTAAATACATGCCTATACAGATGCGAAAGAATATAAACAACATTGAAAGAAAGGGTAGGTACGGTAATCTCCCCATATCCATCAGGCAATGTTACCACATTCGAGCATTGCAAGTCCATCACCTTGCCAAACCACTTCTGCATCCTGCGATTATGACAAGGGCAAAACATATACGAAGGTGTGAAATGCACCTCTATCGGAGTCTTCATCACTGGAAAATCCACATGATGATAGCGCATCACTTGATTCGGACAAACCTTGTCAACATACTCCATTATACGTTTTCTGCCACCATTGAGGTAAATATCTATATCTCCTGGTGTGCGCATATAAGGATTGGGATAGAGTAGCGCATTACCTTGCCCTTTCAGGATACAATTTCGGAATCCTGCATCCTTGAAGTTTTTGCAAACCTTTGCCGAATCAATAAACAAACACATATTCTGCTGCTTAATCCTCTGCGCCATTCCCATCCATGTCATCAGCAAGTCTCCATCAGGAGCCAATTCTTTTGGCAACTGTTGAATTCCATGAAACAGTACCCCTATCAATGCCTGTTTTTTGGCAATACCATACAATACACCCCAATCAGCATCCTTCACAGACTCAGGAATCCCCTCAGTCGTCGCTCCTATGCAGAATCGTAAAAAATCAAAAAATATTCTTTGCTGTGCTTTCATTGTTATACTTTTGCAAGCATGAAACAAGTGATACGCCTCATATTATCCTACATAGCCGCTATCATCCTCCTTCCGATAGCGTTGCTATATAGCCTCTACCGCAGGAAGTAACCAGCCAAAGAGTTACTTCATACGGAAAGGATTCTTGTATATCCCCAAAAGTTGCTTGGCAAAGTAATAGAAGAACTGCATATCATCCACAAAGTAACGCTTGAAGAGGCGCTTTGGCTCCTTCATACAGCGATACAACCACTCCATACCAATCTTCTGCCAAATCTTAGGCGCACGTTTCAGAGTACCAGCCTCAAAATCGATGGTAGCACCGAGAGCCATAAACACCTTTACCTCAGGCATCTTGTCTCGATACTTCATAATCCACTTTTCCTGCTTAGGCGCACCAACGCCCACTAACAGCACATTCGCTCCACTCTCATTCACGATGCGCACCAACTCTTCACATTCCTCCTCATGCTTCTCGAAGCCAAAGGAAGGAGAATGAGCGCCAACCACCATCTTGCGACCTACCTTCTCATTGATACGCTCCATAGCCTTGGCAGCAATTCCCTCTTTGGCACCCAACAAGAATATCTTGCAATCCGCATCATCCTTGTGATACATATAATAAGAGGTGAAAAAACTCGAACCAGGGATAGCCTCCTTGATTGGTTTCTTGAGCAACTTACCGAACAGGTAGAGAATCTTGCTATCACACACCACCCATTCCGACTTCTGATACACATCATAAAACTCCTTGTCCTTCTGAAGCTTAATCAGATGGTCAAGATTAGGAGTCACAAGAACACCCTCCTTCAGGTTCTCCAAGAGTTCCTGACGAGTGATGTTCTGAATATTAATATTTAGTACTTTTACTGTTTCCATTGTTTTTTCAAAATATCATTATACAAAATCTTTGTTTGATTATCAATCACGACACAAATCAGAAAGGCAATTCTTCATTTTGACCACCATATACAACTCCCTTCGAAGAGTTGTCATGCCTAACAGTTGTTTTTGGAAATGCAGGCTGACTTTTTATATCATCAATATTGAAGATTGCGTTTAAAGATATCGAATCATCATCAACTATAGAGACTATATCACGATAGTTATTCGAATTTAAATAAGAGCGTACACTATTGACAGGTCTATCGCACAAATTAATCATCTCATGATTTTGAATCAACACAACCCCATCAAAATATTCCAAGACACAGCCTTTAGAAACAAAACAACTAGAAAGAGGCTTACCTGTAAACTTTTTATGTTCGACAAACGGCTTAACCCTTTGCGAGATATAGAAAGGCTCATCAATCTTTCCTTCTTTAATTTTAGCATTTACTATACTACCATCATTCATCACGAAGAAACTTTTATCCGAGCTATTAAAACTATACATTATGTCTGATTTATCAATTTTTGTTCTTGAAAATAAATCTTCCATACCATACACAGCCTTTGCGAATTGGCTAATTACTTTTTTCTCCCTTATCTTTGTTGTAGTATAGAAACTTTTATTATCATTTTTCGTTCTATCTATACATTCATTATATATATATTCAAAATTGCTGGCATTATTATAATTTACCACATCAGACGTCATCCATCCTGTACGCAAAGAACGCTTTGCAAACGATTTTCCCTCATCGATTCTAAAATCAGTTTCAAAATCTAATACTTCCCCTTTGAACAATCCATCCCAGTCTGCCGAAACGACAACTGTACTATTCCTAGCATTTAGCCCAATAACTTTACCATCAAAACATTTGGATAAATGGGAAGGATTAATTTGATAGCTTCCATCCATATTCAGTTTCGACTCATACAGTCCATTTTGGCATCCAAGAAACAGCCTACCACCATAAGCACGTAAGTCTAAAGGTATAGACTGACACATATCTATCGTATTACAATATTCTTCTATATCAGAGAATTCAAGTTCAAAATCAATTTCTTCCGAAGCTTTTTGCCACACTTGTCTAAAAGTTTCTTTTATCTCGTTTACTCCAAATATGATTCTCGCTGCCTCACTTTTTGAGTATTCATTATGAAGAAAAACAAGCTCTATCAAATTAGCATATTCTGGATATTGTACTTTCAGACAATTAACAATATGGTGATAAGACACATTGACCACTCTACCATCATTCAGTACGATAAACAGATAACCACCATACAGATAGCAATCCAATGCACCTACCTTTATAGAAAAATGAATAATCGGATTCATAGTTTATGTTTTAATAATTTACGACATACAGATATATCTATAACACCTATACTAAACCAATGATTAATCAGTTTGTCGCCCAAATTCGAACTATCTGTAGGATAGCCATGCCAAGATTCACCTTCATTTTGGGGCTGAGGAAAGAATGCTAACCGTTCTCCTGTCATTCCTAATATGCAACCATTTTCTTTAATCGCATAAAGACCTTTAACGTCGTCATTAACCCATCTTACATCCCTAATAAGTGGCTCTTCGCTCAATACCCTTCCATCATGCTCATCAGCCAAATTAAAAATTTCATATTCAAAATTGGCATTCGCTATCCAACGAGTCTTGTCTTTTCGTATTTTAGCTTTATAGCTATGATAAGGAGCAGGCTGATAATAATGCTCCACTTTATTTGGTCCTAGTTTCATATTCATCCAATTTTAACTTTAATTTGTCCTGTTCTTCCTTTCGTTTTTTAAGACGTTCTTTCAATTTATATAAAGTAAAAGTTGCAAATCCCAAGCAAAACAGAAACGCAGGAATTATTAAGAATAAACCTTGTTTATACATTTCAATATCTTCTACATTCTTCTCTTCTGAGGCAACAACACTTCCCAGTACTGCACTAAAGGAAAAAAGAGACAGCAACATACTTATATAAAGACTTCTTCCATCTTTCCTTTTATGGGCATCATTAGATGATATGTGTGTTGGCTCATCTTTCATGGTCATCAAAAGATTACAATATTCATTCTTTTGGCTTGAGTTCAAAAACGAATTGCTCAAGATTTCAAGAACAAGAATACTTACCAACTGCTTTATTCCTATGACATCAGAAACCTTTACACCATATTTTACTGCTATAGCACTTCGCAATGCTGCTAAAACATCATTAGCAGGAATCGCCTTATCTATTACTAATGGGCGAACAGCATAAACCACCTCATTAGTTGCCAATCTAACTTTTTGTTCATATTCCTTATTCTCCTTTTTACTCAAAAAGAACTTGGTTATAAAGAACACAATAAGTGAACTTATAACACCTCCACCTATTCCAACAATCCAAGGATTTGCAATTAAATCATCCATATAAACGATTATTTCAAATACAAAAAAATAAAACGACTTACTCTCCTACATTTCATGCAATACCATCGGCACATACAGTCTTCACATTCTTATCTTCCTCATCACCCACTTTTCCAATGGATAGACCACATAGCTTGCTATCGTTGACATCACAAACATCTCGTTCCATAGCCTATAAATAGATTACTATCAGGAATGCGGCTACCCAACCAACAATACACAACTGTACAAATCTATCTTTCATCAGCACCTTGGTCGGACTTCCACTTTTAACATCTACGATTGTAATCTGCAAGTATCTCAATATACCAGCCAAGACAAATACTGTGGTAAGGTAAATATAATGAGAATTAAACTGCTTCATAACATCATCCGAAACTGTATACATTACATAAGCAACCAATGTAACAGCCGAAACAATAGTCAAAGCCTGATTCATAAAATCTAAGTTATAGCGGTTGACATTCTTTCTTGGCAACACTCCCGTTTCTTGATACAATACAACATCATCTCTTCTCTTGGCAAAAGCAAGGAACAATGCTAACAAGAAAGTCATCAAGACTATCCAATGAGAAAGAATGATATCATTGACAACACCACCTAAAATAACACGAAGGACAAAACCAATTGCAATGATAAAAACGTCTACTAAAGCTATTTGCTTAAGCTTTACACAATAGGCTATATTCATCAGATAATAGAAGCAAATAACACCAATCACCTGCATACTGCAATTTCCAAGAGTCCAAAACGCAAGGTTTAAAGAAAGAAATAGCATCAACGCCATTAATCCATAAGCTTGCGGAATACTAACAGCACCAGAAGCAATAGGACGCTTACATTTTTTAGGATGCTTTCTATCAGCAGCTACATCATATATATCATTAAAACAATATATACTACTAGCAGCAAAGCTATAACAGAAGAATGCTATAACTGCATTTGTCAACATCTGCACATTTGTCAAATCCCCATGAAAAAACAATGGCAAGAAAATAAACATATTCTTTACCCATTGTTGCGGACGTAATAACAATATAATATTTTTCATTTCAAAATTTCTTTTTAGTCAAAAATAAAAGTTTTTTGTCTTTAAATGACATTAGCCCTATAGTTGCATATAGAATCATAATTGGCACATAAGAATAATGGTATCTCATTCCTCCATATAAAACACAATGCATTCCACAAGCTAAAATAATAGGCAGAACAAATACTCCCCAATATCCCCATATTTTTTTTCGAAGTTTCCATAAACCAATTAACATTAAGAAGAATGTTATATAATAGAAAAGAGAAAAGCCTACTATTCTAAAAGCTCGTTTACATAGCTCCAATTTTGAATATAATGATGTATTTGAGGTTGCTAAATTATTTAAAGGTAAATCCATATAATTATCTCCCCACCAAAGTCGAACCATCTTAATTGGTACATAGGATACATATTTAACAGGATGCTGAGCTATCCACTTTATTGCATGTGATTGCCAAATAGAATCTTTTTGATAAACATTGGTATTTTTTTCAATATATCCAATATCCCCTTTTTTAAAGACTTCATCATTCACAGTACCATTCATATGATCGTTTGCTCCCATAATCAAATTAACACCTAACGTTGAACCCGAAGCATCCTTTGCAGCAGTATTACTAGAGATTATCAAAGACAAAACTGTTGAAAAGACGAAATAAGATAAGCAATATACCACAATTCGCTTCCAACCAAAATTTTTAAAGTACATATAAAAGAGTATGGAAGCTACAAAAATAACAAGCAATGGGCGTGTATAATTGGCATAACACATTATCATGGAAGACAGAACCAGCCAAATATACTTAGGACGCAATAGTGCTAAACTTCCAAACAACAAACAAGTAAAAAACAAATCACTCATCACTGGTATAGAAGATATCATATTACTATACATGAGACAATATAAAATTGTAGCATAGTCCGATGCTTCATCATTTACAAGTTTTTCAATTATTTTTCGAACAGACGCCAATAAAATCAGATTCAAGACTATTCCAATAATACCATGATACATAAATGTTCCAAATACCTTTAATTCCAATATCAAGAAATTAATGAATCCTGGATTAAACAAATATTGTTGACTATTTAATTGGTGTACATTTGGATACCATTGCCCCCCCCATGTAACATTCCATTGCAGAATCCATATATAATTTTGCATCACTATATTGTGGAAGGTTCCAATATTTTACAACTAAAAAAACTTGTACTACAAGCCATAACACGAAAGATAGCCTCATGACTATCTTTCTTTTATCATATAGAAAATCCATACTCTTCATTATTCAAATAACAATACACTTTCTATTAACTATAATTTTCAAACAGGATTATAATCAAACAAGACAATCCTTACTCAGCATTTTCAAATACAATGCTTTCAAATCTCCGAATACTTTCTCTGGGAAAAAGTCCTGTACTACATTGAAAGCATTATTACCTTGTTTTCTAATCGCATCACGATTTTCAATATAAAACTTGATAGCATCAGCTATACCCTTTGTATCACCAGGCTCAACCAAGATACCATTTTCACCACTCTTGATAATCTCAGGAATTCCCCCTACAGGAGTAGATATGACAGGATGACTATAAGCCATTGCTTCAAGGATAGCAATAGGCAATCCCTCATTGTAGGATGGCAAAATATAAACATCTTCCCAATTCAAACAATCGATTTTCTTCTGACCTGCAATCCAACCTTCATATGTTATAAACGATTCCAAGCCATTCTCACGAATATAAGCCTTGATATCACCATCAACCTCATTACCTCCCATACGAAGTAAAAGCTTATCGGCAAAATACTCCTTATTGTTCACAATAGCTTCCAATAAGTCAAAGCCTCCTTTGCGCTTGCTGATTTCCCCCATATACATCAGATGCAACTTACCATCTTCAGTATGTTTTTCTGGAGCTATCTCTGGAGGTGACACGATATTGTTAAGAACATGAATCTTGTCCTTGTCCATTCCGATGGATGAAAAATACTCTTTCCATGATTGCGACAAAACAATTAAGGCATCACACATTGTCAATGTATCTGTAATACCTTGTTTGTCTTCTGCTTCCTGATAATACTCAACGAAGTCAGCTGCATGTTCATGCAGAATCACCTTTTTGCTACATTTTTTGGCAAGACGAATAAATAACTTACATCTATCAAACGAAGCATTAGCTGCTCCGTGTATATGCACGATTTTTATACGTTTGTCAAAAGTCAGTAAGAACCAAGTTCGCACCAATGCCTGCAGAGCATACCAAGACTTCACCAACTTATTACCCAACTTCCAAGTTGGAATAAAACGCATGTTCTCAATATACTTATCATAAGATACAAGAACTGCAGTCATACCACCCTTCGTTTTCTTAGAAACTCCCAAGAAAAGGACTTGAGAGGACAGTTCTTTATTGATATATTTTCTTTCCATATCCTAACACTTTATCCCTGAAGATTTCTAAAATCAGCTATATTTATGCAATTTATAGGTATGCCAATCCGGCAAAACTAGATGAAGATTCTTCTGCACACTTCATATGTAAATTACAGATATTATTATAAAATGAGGGATTAATTATTAACACAAACATAGTTTTAATATTTACTTTTTTAATCTGTACAACCAGTCCAATAACCAGTAAAGGAAGAATCCCACCTTATGCTTCAACCTCTTACTATAAAATACATCTGCCCAAAAACTTTGATAAGCGTATTTTTTCAATGCCTCATCCGTATCAAGGAAGAATTTTTTATCCTTGTTCAAAATAGCTTCTTTCATCATACCGCGCCTTATATCCGAACGAGCTATCGCTATATCTCTTGATGAAACATAATAAGCATTAGTCTTTGCATACGCTATGATATGGTTCAAAGCAATAAGGGCATCTGGGCGTACCGCTGACACCAATCGTCTAGTAACACTACTTTCATTAACACGATAGCCGTAATAATCCTTTTCAATATAGATAAACGACTTTGCTTTTATCAGTAGTTCAAACAAGACCATCCAATCCTCGCCTGTACGTATACCTTGCTGAAAGCGAATATTATTATCAAAAAATAACTCCCTTTTATAGAAAGCCCCGCACACACCTAACATTGCAGATCTACGAACAACAAGTTGGATATATTCATCTTTATCTTGACAGAACTTCAATCCCCAAGAAGAAGCATTTCCTTTTTTGTCAAATAAATAAGCTCCATAACGCACTATATCATGTTCTGCAACCTCTTGTTTTTCCAACACCATGAATGTCCCATCCTTCAATATATCATCGCCATCCACAAAACAAATCCAATCACCATCTGCGACCTCCAATCCCTTATTACGTGCTACACTGACACCAGCATTAGGTTGGTGTACCACCACGATATTTCCCTGTTCATGGGAGAAAGTATCACATATTTTCCCAGATTCGTCTGTGCTTCCGTCATCTATAAGAATCACTTGTGTATCAAAATGGTCCGGCAATTTTTGGTTGAGTATGCTATTTACACATTCTTCAATCCATTCAGCACAATTATAAATTGGTATTATAACTGATATTTTATGCTTGTTCATATTATTCGAGGTATTATTTTATCATTAAAAAGTTTTATATAATAATTATTCAATACATGTTTTGGCAAATGCAAAGCAAAGAAGATAGCCATTTTACCACCAATGCCACACAAGGAGTTCAATTTTGCCCATAAGGGTAAATAAGCTGCACTGGCTTTATTTGGCAGCACTCGGTAATCCGACATCAGTAATTTATAAATGACAGCCAATTGATTATTCCTACAAGAGCTGTCTATATTATCCATAAAATCTGCGGCGGATATGAGACGAGACTTAATATTTCGCGCGCTAGGAGCCTGCGTTATACTTCCTGGGCGAATATTATAAATATAAGTATCTTGCTTGCAAATGGCATACGCTGTAACATGTTTAGCTGCGAAGAAATTCCAATAATCATCTTCATGGAGTAACCCCTCTTTGAAAAAGAGATTATTTGCTAACACCCACTCTCGGTTTACCAACTTATTCCAAGCAGTTGGTGGATAGTATGCCATCAACATATTACGCTTGATATATTTAGCATCTTCCGAATATTCTTTTAACTTTTTTGATTTCATACTCAAATATTCAAAGCCTTCAGATGTAGCTTGGGCGCCAGCTTGCACGATTTGAGCCTTAGGAAACTTTTGAGCCGTTTCTGCAAGTACCTTAATGCAATCTGGAGTTATATAGTCATCACTATCCAAAAAATAAAGGTAATCACCCTTAGCTTCTAGAATACCAGTATTACGAGCCGCAGAAAGTCCTCCATTCTCTTCTCTATTGATGATTCTGAACTTGATGTTTCCCCTAGATTCATCTATTAATTTCTGAGCAATATTAATACTCTCGTCTTTAGTACAATCATTTACAAGAATACATTCTACCCCCGATGTTAATGATTGCGACATTATTGATATCAAACACTTCTTTATATATGGCTCTACTCCATATATAGGAACTATAATTGAAATTATCATATTTTTCTAATTTTTCTGGATTTAGCAGTATCCTGCATATAATTAAATATCAACGTAAACACTAAAACCATTGCAGGATTTACGCCTGGAATAGTTGATAAAGAATGCATAACCAAAATTCCTATAACAAATAATATTATAAACTTATTATCTTTACGCCATGAGTATAAAATTGGTGAAATAAAAAGAAGCAAATACGAAACCAATCCTAAAATTCCTTGATCTGCAATTACTCCAAACCACATCGATTCTGCACCAAATAACTCTTTTTCTAAATGGTTTAAAACTACATCATTATATAGGAAACCAAGTCCATTACCTATAATCGGAGAACGCATCATATAATCCCATGAAATCATAAATTGAATTAAGCGCATATCAGAACTACTTCCATTTACTTTCTCTGTATTAAATATAGAATCGAAGATTTGCGACAAATAATCGCCTGCAAAGATAAATACAAAAGGAATTATAAAACATAAAAGCAATATATGGCTAACCTTCAATTTTGAAAATGACATTCCAGTACACATTAATAAACCTATAATGCAGCTTCGGGCACCTGTAAGAAAAACACACATTGCACATAAGCAAATTACAATTATATTTAATCTCGTTTTTTTTATATATGCAGTCTTGTAAGCAACCAAAAGCAATGCATAATTAAACAACATAACTCCACCTAGCGTAGTATGCATAGAAAATATAGCCTGCGCACGTTTTAACCCAAATCTAATTTCTGTAATAAGAGGAGACTCTATATAGCAGCCACTCAAAACTAAACTATTTAATAGAGGATTACTTCTAGTTATAGTTTCGAACAATGCATATATTGATACCAAGCATCCAAAAACAAGAGCAGTTTTCACCAAAGCATGAATTGTTTTTTGCGCATTATTCTGTAACAAATACCATAGAATATAGGTATAGCCTACAGATTGACAAATATTAAATACCAATGTAGGAGTATGTCGATATCTTGCTGACACAAAAAAATTCGTACATATCATTGATAGAGCAAACAAAAACACAGTCGATTTAAATGGAAATGTCCTATAATATGCAAAAAATCGATTATAACGAGTAAAAAATATAAATGCAACTATCACAGACAAAAAGCTATATGGGCTTATAGTACCTATAACAAAACTTCCAAGAAAAGTATAGGTCACCAATATAAATGGGAAAACTGTTGCAAAGTTCCCATTCGCTTTTATGGCCAAATAAAAAAATAATATACCAATAATTATATTCATCCTAAACAAAATTTGTTCATCAGTAATTTAATTAGCATTTTAGATGATTTAGAATCCACTTTTCGACAAAACAAACAGCGGCTATCTATAATCTTATGGAAATCCTCTTCTCTTAATACCTTTGGAGGACTTTTAACATTCCAATCCATAATACGAAGATTATTATTTATGATATTTTCTGAAAATGGAGAATTCAGTAACACTGTTTGAAAAAACACTTCTTCACCACAAGTTGTGTTTTCTAAGCGGTTCAATAAATCTCTAGAAATATCAGAATCTAGGACCCATTTTATTGCCCCCCCACAAATTGAACAATATACCAAACCTCCATAAAGTCTATATGAAGGCAAATCATATCCTCTTGTAAAAAGACGTTGACAGATATAATATAAATAATTCAAAACTTTACAACTACGTTTTCTCAAATCTAATTTCGAGGCGAAACTTTTATAACGAACTATTGCAAGTCCTCCATGCCACCATTTTTTTCTTGGCAAATTGAAATAACTTATATATATTTTATCTTTATCCAGAAGTTTTTCAAAGTTGTCAAATGAAGTAGCATAAAAATCCTGTCCTGTTATTAGATGGTAAAAATCATATTGCTTTCCTGAATGAAATGCTTTATTCATTAAGAAAAGAAATGCCTTTAAATGTTCTACAGCTCCCCAGTATATTCGATACTCACTAAAGACATTAGCTCGTTTAGATATATCAGAACGAGTTAACTTTGATTTTTTATCAATATGAACATAAAAATCAAAGTTTTCTGGTGCAAACTCTATTATGCGGTTTATTTGTTCAACATCTTTATAAACCGTCATTAAAATACAATGCTTCATATTTCAAAATATTAAAATATCTCTATATTTATCAACTCCATTCAATGTTAAGAATTCAGAATCACGCCCTGCAACAATATAACCTTTAGACCCAAGTCTTCGATTATTTACTATCATATAGCAAGCTTTCTTTGCTCTTGTTATTCCTACATAATGCAAATCCAAATCTTGTTGCCATGACGGGTATTCACAATTATAAAAGTCTCTATTTATTATTACTCTTCTAAAACATCTTCTATTACTTTACAGAAATTACTAAAATAGATTTCTCGGGTGAACAGAGTTGCACGTTCTAAGGCCTTTTCAGACATTTGCTTGCGAAGACTCTCGTCATCATATAGACGAATTATATTTGCACATAAATTATCAACCACATGATTGTCGAAAGGTATGAATAAAGTCGTTCCATCGGTAAACAACTCAGGATTTCCTCCGACCTTGGTCGCTATTGTAGGCAATCCACAATGCATCATCTCTAATGTAACGAGGGCGCAGGCCTCGTTCCATAGGGACGGTACCGTCCCTATGGAACTGAGCTGATAGAACTTATACAAATCAGCATTATCTATAAAGCCTGTATAAACTATTCGGTCAGCATTTTCCAATGAGACTTTTTGAACTTTCTTGGAATAATCATTCAAGTTTCCATTACCAAAATCAGAAGAACCAATGACCAATAGCTTTATTTTTGGATTATCTATCTTGAGGATAGCTTGCATCAGCTCCAACACACCCTTTACAGGAATAATTCGACCACAAAACACGACAACAAAATCATCATCAGCAAAACCCAATTGATGTCGTAATGCCAGTTTTTCTTCCTTAGGGAATGGCTTTCTGAATCTGTTGGCATCCACTCCATTCAGCAGCACATGAGTTTTTTTCCCTGGCATTGTCTTTGAAGTTGACAGATATGCCTTTCTTACGAAATCACTTACTCCTATCAGATGCCCAAAAGCATTATCACATTGCGCATCAGCAAACAATTCGCAATGAAGATGCAAGCAAACTTTATCCTTACCTAACAATGGGGAAATACGATACATCAGTTCCATATCACACCCCTCAGCAATAACCACGTCAAACTTTTTCCCTTCTTTTTTCATATACTGTAGTACCTGGAACTCGTAAGTATGAAACTGTGGGAAAGGCTTTCCTGTTAATCTTCTCATCAGTCCACGAGCTTTCCAAGCCAGTTTATGATACAGCCCGCCCCATTGAACATAGTTTTCAAAATGAGTGTGGCGATAAGGCTGTTGAGCAGCCATTCCAGACTGGTCTTTCTTCGTGATAACAGTCAGTTCAAAGTGAGGATTCTTTTCATTGTCCTCACATAGTTGCTGAATCAACAGTTCTATGGCTCCACCTTTTACTGCAGGTACAGGAAGTACACCTGATGTTATAAAACAAATATTCTTCATTTTTTTATTATTTTTTCTCTTACAACATTGAAAGCCATAAGAAGTATGTCCTTGTTAAACCAATAATATAATAAAACACATATTATATATGACATTATCAATGTGATATGCTCAAAGATTAATGAGCAGATATAAATCAACACAAATAACAAGCATTGCTTTACCGAAAATGCGACACTTGTAAACCTTACTATTTTTCTTGAATAGTATAATCTTGACAAAGCGCATATCAACTGGGACAGTACGATAGCAAAGCAAGCTCCCCATAATCCCCAATAAGGAATGAGTAAGTAATTCAATCCCAAGGCAGCCAATCCTCCAACAACTACCGAATAAAAAGTAAACTTAGTTTGCTTGGAAGCAGAGAAAACTGTTCCTAAGAATGCACTCATATTTGAAAAAATGACAGATAAAGCCAACAGAGGAATATACATCCATGCATCATTATATCTTTCATTAGTCATTAACTTAATAAAAGGATGAGCAAACACAACTATTCCCATACAAGCTACTATCTGTACAGCCATGATTAACCTATACATTTTATTAAAATATTCACAAAAATCTTCCTTCTTGAATTCCTCAACAACAGTAACAATCCAAGCCTGTTGGAAAAAGGTAAAGACAAGATTCATTATTGTTGGCAATTTTGAGGCTACTGCCATCAAACCCAATGCAAACAACCCTGCATATTGTTCAAGAAGCGGTCTATTTAAACCAGAAACAAGCCACCATAAAACGGCTGTTGGAATTAAAGGTATAGAAAATTGCAACAGTTCTTTCAATGATTTTAACTGAATATTAGTAACAGATAAATATTCATATGACTTAGAATAAAAGAATGTAAACAATGCTGTCGCTAAATTTGAAACGATTGTTGCAACAACAAATCCATAAACTCCAAATCTAGGTATAAATGCTATTGACAAACCTGCTGTTGTAAAAGTCTGAATAATACCAGTGAAACTGAACACTGACATTTTGTTTATTCCACGGCAAAAATCTTGCGTGTATTTTTGAAACAGACCAGAAATCAATATGCCATATATGTACCAAATATTATCTACAAACGTATTGTGTAATGGAATTTTCGAGACCAAGCCAAATACAACCGCACACAACAGACTACATATTATCTGAAAGAAAAAGCCACTAGAATAATAGGCTTTCACTTTCTCCCTGGATGCTTTAATAGGAAAGATGTATATGGCATCGCTTACATCACAGGCAACAACATTTAAAAGCAAACTGGCATAAACAGTCAGCAAATCTGTCAAGCCATAATCCTCTGGTGAAAGCCATGCCGTATAAAGAGGAAGCATAAAAAAGCCTACCAATTTCGACCCAATGTTCCCTATCAGAATAAATACAACATTCTTTGCTAATTTTTTATTTCTTCCCATGCGACTTCAGATAATTTTTCTTAGCATCTTCCAATGTCCTTACCCCTTCACCTTTCAATATTCCTGGATGTACCCTATAACCATACCAATCAATTGGAATATCAATACCAAAAGATAAAGCTGCCGAAGAAGAAACAGTAACAACCCTCTCAAACTTAATTCCTAAAATCGCGAGAAACTGCATAGCTACTGTTTTATCGAAGTACATTACTTTTGGAAAAAATTTACGATAATCTATTTTATCACGTGGATGGGGTTTAATAACAACATCATCTTCATCATAATTGGAGAGAATTTTGCGGTAAATCTCCACTTGTTCTTCCTCTGTAACAAAATGATCGTCAGAAAATGCTTGAGTCAACAATATGATTTTTTTAGCTTGTATTTTTGCCAAACTCTCTTGCGAAATATCAAATATTGAAAGTATTAAATCTTTCTTTTCCAGAGAACTCTCAGCCCATTTTTTATTCAAATCAACAACGTGATGAACCTTGTTTTGCAAATATATCTTTTCTGCAGGAAAAGATGTATAAATATCTGAAACCATTGAAGATGTAGCTACAGGAAAACCATAATAGTCTCCAAATAATAATCTACGAATTATTTTTTTAAAGATATTCCCTTTTTTAGTTTTCAAATAATCTTGAAACATTGGACCAGTCTCCCAAATATCAAAAATCATAGGAGCATCTTCTATATAATTCATCTTATGCCCTCGTAAAATATTCCATCTAAAATCTAGCCCAAATATATCTGCATTTTTAAGTTCAGGATATATAAATTTATTAAAGAATGAACTTAAAGCCAAAACAAAACGATTCTTGAAATTATCTTTTAAGAAACGTACTTTAGGCATTTTGTTTCTTATTGATTCTTCAATATTTTTATCAAAAAAATAAATTGTATCTAAAATTTCTTCTTTACTTGAAATCAATAAATAAAAAGTAAATACATATAGAGAACCAGGAAAACAAACTCTGTGATATTTCATATTTTTATCTTTTAACTCTTCCACTTGTATTTCCATTCATTAAGGATTCAACTTCTTCTACTGTTGCCCAATTGAAATCACCTTTCAACGTATGCTTATAAGCACTAGCTGCAGCTGCAAAGTCCAAAGCTTTTTGATTATCCTCATAATGAAGCAATCCGTAAATCAAGCCTCCCATAAAGGAATCACCACCACCTACTCTATCTACGATATCCGTGATATCATACTTGGCAGACTGATATAGTTGCTTTCCATCATAAAGGATACCACACCAGGTATTATGATTGGCATTGATAGCACCACGTAGTGTTACTGCCATTTTTTTGCAACGAGGGAAACGAGTCATCATCTGCTGACAAACGGACTCAAAAGTACTCTGGTTGATACTACCTTTCGTATTGTCTGCATCAAAGTTCTTTGGTTTGATACCAAAAACCTTTTCGCAATCTTCTTCATTACCCATGATTAAATCACATCCTTCAACCAAAGCTGGCATCACTTCAGAAGCGTCCTTGCCATATTTCCACAGATTGCCACGATAATTGATATCACACGATACCATTACTCCCAATTCATTAGCTACTTGAATAGCTTTCAAACATTCATCAGCTGCATTTTGTGACAAGGCTGGAGTAATGCCTGTCCAATGAAACCATGTTGCATCTTTCAATATCTCATACCAATTGATGCTATCAGGTTCTATCATCGCTATTGAAGAATATTCACGATCATAAAAAACCTTGGATGGTCGCATGTTACTACCTGTCTCCAGATAGAGTATACCCATTCGTTTACCTGAACGTTGAATATAATCTACACCTACATCATGACCTCGTAATTCCATGATGCAACGTTCTGCTATGGGATTATTTGGCAAACAAGTAACGTAGTCGGTAGATATACCATAATGAGCAAGACTAACTGCAACGTTAGCTTCTGCACCAGCATAACTAACATCCAGGCTATTGCTCTGTATTAATTTGAGATAATCAGGTGCGCCTAAGCGCACCATGATTTCTCCAAATGTTACAACTTTATTTGTTTTCATACAAATTCTTATACATAATTTCTGCAATAGTAAAATCATCCTCCCAGTCAATGTCCTTTGAATGAATCTCATCCATCACATGAAGGAGAACTTTATTACCTAAGCGATTCTTCAATTCTGTATAAACCTCTCGTTTTGCAAGGAACATTGTATGATTGATTTCATACAAAGGCTCCAAATCCTGAGTACGTGGCCAAGGAATATCCGTTGTATTATTCACCAACTTACCCTCTTTATTCAACAAGAAGTTTTTCAGTTCAGTCACACCAACCAGAGAATCATACCCCTCATTGAGCTTGGAGAGATACAACTCTATACCCTTGTCATATTCTTCTGCTCCAGCCAAAGGGGTTGTTACATGTCCCCAAAGAATGTGGTTTGCATCCGTAATGGTTGGAACATAACAAATCAAATCCTGCAAATTAGTAGAACTAAGACAGAGTTCATCAGGTCTTGGAATAATACGCAATCTCTTATCTGAAGCATATTTTTGCGCTACTTCCATACACTTCTCATCATTGGTAGAAAGAATAATCTCATCTATCAACTTTGTTCCCAAGAGTTGTTTTATCTTATTCTCAATAAGGCCTCCATCCATGCCGGCAAAAGGACGAGTATTTTTATTCTTTACTCGTTCACTACCTTTGCGAGTTGGCAAAAAAAATGCTATTTTTTCCATATTATATAAACTGATATATTGATTTAACTTCTAGTTCTTTGTATAATGTATCTGTCAAGGAAATCAATGGTTTGTTGAAATAAGTTACAAAACCATTAAACAAAGTTCTGTTTTCATTGGTTAAGTCCATTTCCTTTTCAGAAAGGACTTCTCCCTTATAACCATCATATCCAATAACAAAAATATCTTTAGCCTCCAAATCCAATGCTATTTGTAAAGCAATAGCTGTACAAGAATCTAAGTAATCATTTGTAAATACAATGTCTTTTAGCTCATATGTTGAGTCTTCCGCAAAATCAGGAACTTCAGTTCCCATCTTTCTTGGGAAAGGAGCCAAAACACACTTACCATTGAATTCTTCTGCATTGATATTTCGTTTCATTCGCTTCGCTTCATTTCCTACGAGACAATAATACTTATCATTTTCAATATCAAGATAAGAAGCTGCATGACGGCAAGTGACAAAAATCACAGCAACGTTTGGATGGGATTTCAGATACTCCTTGATAGCTTCTTGATGCTCAATAGCAGAATTACCACCTCCAATAATCAAGACCTTATCTGTTGTTTCTGTATCCAAAAGAGGATAATGCGCATTATCAGCAACACAATTACGTTTGTTATCCAAAGCTCTAACTATGCTATTGAAACTATATGCTCGGTTGGTTACCCATTCCATAACTTCCTTCTGTGGAATTCGATTGGCACCGGAAATCATATATGGCAGATTAGTGCCCCACTGATATTTATCAAGCAATGGTTGGAAGTTGGAAACATAATCACCTAATACATTGAAATCAACATCCAAGCCTTCGTTTTTAAGATAAGTAAGAAGCAATTCCATATTCAGGTTACCTGCACCTCTTCCCATACCCAAAGCAGTAGCATCAACAAAGTCTACACCGCATTCAATAGCTGTCAAAGTATTAATCAAGCCGAGCTGCAAGTTGTTGTGTCCATGGAATCCTACAGCACAAGTGGTATTCGCCTTCACCTTTGCAGTAATGTCTCTTACTTCTGTTGGAGTAATACCACCAAATGAATCCACCATACAGAACAAATCAGCAACTCCATCAATCTCCGAAAGATTATCCAAGAATCCCTTATACTCTGTACTCCATTTTGACATATACATGGTATTGAATGCCACTTCAAATCCCATAGCCTTTACAGCCTTAGCCAAAACAACAGCACGTTCGAAATTCCGTGGATCGACTGCCAAACGAACCATGTCAGCCAACCCATTAATTGGAGTAAGAAGTTCATCTAAATCTTCTGGCAATGTACTTTTTTCATTCAGCATTACCGCAAGCTTCTTATTAGAACTCTTACGCAACTTCTTCAATATGGAAACTGGTGTATAACCAAACTTTCCCATATATTCTTTAGTTGGTTTATTACGATAACCAACTTCCAAGTAATCTACAGGAAGTTTATTGGTTGTCTCGATATAAGTCTTGACAACATCAGAACTAAAATCCCAATTCGTATAGTAACCACCATCACGAAGGGTACAATCTAAAATTTTTGTATTCATCAACATATAATATATATTACTTCACTGTGCCCTTAGCACAGATTGCACATATTAATCCAATAAGTCTTTACCTTCAATACAGAGTTTTTGTATTTTATCAATAAACATCCCCACTATATTACAAGCTGTTACACCTATCAGATAAAAAAATGTATCATTTTAAGGGTAAAGGATTGCTAAGCGCATCTCTTCGCCTCTTCTATTTTTTCAACATAGTAACTGGAAGCATAGACTTATAGTCCTTATCCCCATCTTTTATACGGGTAAGGCATCTACTCTATTTACTAAATGATAATTCAACGAAATGTATTTCTTATTTTAGAGAATTGCTCTTCAGCTCTTTACTGATAACCTTACCCATTGATTTCTCAATATCGAAGAAGGTCATAGGGTCGTTGTAATCTATCTCAGAAATGGCATTATCCATATCATTTATAGCATAACCTATCCACTCTATGGATTCTTCCAAGTCTTTCATATTGATTCGAGAATAGGTTTCCTCGAAACGGTCGAGAAAGAAGGATACCACATTAGGATTCTTCTTGAAGTACTGATGAAAGGTCTTGCAGACCTTGGCTTGCCCTTTATAGTTGAGCTTACGGATGTCTTCAAACATAGGCATTGAACAAGAATAGGATTTTACTGAAGAAACCTTCTTACCCATCTTCTTGCGTATCTCCTTTGCTTCCGGTATCGTATCGTCGTAAATGTCTTGACACTCCTCTGGGAGCATCGAGAGCATTCGCTCTAAAAATTCTTTATCAGCCATAATAGTTTTTTATATTTATATGGAGGCAGGCTCCATGCCGGAGCCGAAAAGTAGCTTAATAAAATAAGCTCCTGGCATTTCGCCTGCCGTAATTTTATATGGATGCGTCCAAAAATATCACATCATTACCCATTATCGAATTGAGATTTTCTTTATACTCTCTTGATAAGTAATAGAGAAAACTGTATATTACTGATACAAATCGACATTGATATCGAATGGACTATCAAAGCCTTTCAACATCGCATGCTTCATATCCTTGTCGGAAAGATTGGCATGCTCGGTTGGAATTTTCCAATCGATACCAAGGCTATCATCGAGAATGCTGATACCACCATCTGCTTCTGGGTGATAGAAATTATCACACTTGTATTGGAAGACAGCAGTTTCTGAGAGAACTGCGAAGCCGTGGGCAAAGCCCTTTGGAATGAAGAACTGGCGATGATTATCTTCTGTCAGTTCTACTGCCACATGCTTGCCGTAGGTTGGAGACCCCTTACGAATATCCACTGCAACATCAAGCACAGCTCCCTTGACACAGCGAACCAGCTTAGTTTGTGTGAATGGTGGACGCTGGAAATGCAAGCCACGCATTACGCCATAAGAACTCATGCTCTCATTGTCCTGGCAGAAGTTTATCTTATGTCCCAAGATTGGGGCTACTTTCTCATCGAATTCTCGCTGTGAGAAGCTCTCGAAGAAATAACCACGAGAGTCTTTGAAGAGGCGTGGCTCTATAATGAGTACGCCATCTATTTCTGTTTTAATTATTTCCATAATAATATTTTTCTAACTCAAATGAATCGACTCTGCTATAACCATTTTACTCAACTCTGGAAGCATACGCTCTATCTTCTTGCACTTCACCTTATTATAATAGAAGTCCATATCATCCAAAAGGTCGTAGCATTGCTCCTCTGGCATATCTCCACCATATCCTCCTGCTACGATTGCAATTGCTGCCAATCTACGGGCATCTTTGTCTATACGAAGGTCATATACTCCTTTTAATATGATAGGTAATGACTCATACATGACATTGCAATAGTGCAGCAACTCAGAAAATTCATCGGATTCCGTGAGATAGGCACTTAGCATTTCCTCTTGGTATTTGCGGAGAAGCAAGAAGTACTTCTCTTTGGCAACATGTCCCCTGATGTTTTGTGTCATTACCCAAAACAGGGCATGAGAGAGGACTATTCTGTCCTCACTGGAATGATAATAGAAGAAGCTGTCTTCTGGCTTTCTATTCACATTCAGACGTTGCTCCATTTCTGCAAACATCTCCTTACGTATATCTCTTAATTCTTTTACTGCCATAAGTTTGTTTTGTTTATCTTTTCATATGATATGTCTTGACATAAAGCAACTGCGTATTCCTTGCTATTCACTTGTTGCTATCGGATTGAAATGACATAATCTATCGTTTAATTACCCATTGTTTTTTCTTTGGATTATATTTCAACTTGTCTCGATATACATCCAAAAGCATTAATGCAGAATCCAATTTTGGAGAGCTTATATTAGTAAAGACTTGATTACCTTTATAGCTATAGTTATATTGGATTTTATAATACTTCTCTGAATTTTTAAGCAAAAGATTTTTCACCCATAAACTGTCTTCTGTTGCAGAAAGTCTTGAGCCTAATTTATTGTATTCGTGTACCAAAGTATTGTATTTCTCTACAATTTTCTTCCAATCTCCAGCATTACGCTGACTAAGAGTATTATAGTCTTTTATCAAACTATCAGAAGATATTCGTTTCCCGTTTTTGTAAAATCTATCCTCATCCTTAATATAAGCAACATCATGTATTGTCTGTATTTTTTCTACTTCAACTCTTGTTTTCTTTGAATCCTTTAAGACATAAGTCTCTTCGTTTTTTAAAGAATCATACTTAACATCAAAATATTCTTTTATCAAATCATTGCTATGGGACAGTTTCTGAATCAAAGAATCACGTTGTTCAATCTGGCTTTCAAGAGTAGAAATCTGTTCCGTTGCATCATAAAAGAGATAAAGAAGAGTCAATGATACTGCAACAAGCCATAATAAAGCCAATTTTAAAAGTCTATTATTGTTCATTAGACCCTCCTTTCTTTGAACTGTCATTTAATTTATCCTGCAATTCACGATTGATTGACTTTTGCTCCATTATCTGACTGTTGAAATCGATTTTCAAATCAGTAAGTTCCTTATTGTGCTTCTGATTCAGCAAGATTATCTCTTCCTTGTTCTCTCTATCTGCAGTCCATCTTCCTGTATAATATCCTGCACCAAAAACAGTTATGGTAAGGCCTACAACCTCTACCCAGAAAGAAGTGCGTTCTTTATAAGAAGATGTCTTTTTATTTTGTATTGGACGCATAACAGTTGATCAATTGAATACAAGTATTAATCTTTAGTGAAAAATAATTGAACTTAATTATCGTTATTGACAATATTAAAGCTGTCTTCAATCTTTTTTACTTGCAAAGAATTGATAAGACTGTCAAGCTCTTGCAATCTGTCCTGATGGTTATTTTTGAAAGAAGTAATACTATTATAGATCTCTGCTGTCGCTTGATGACCATCAACATTTGTACAATCTGTCAATATTGCAGGAATGAAAAGCATAAGCAAAGCTCCCATTTTAACATTCGACTTAAAATCAATTCGTCCTGGGCTATTTAGATTTATAGACGCATCGATTCCGTTTACGTCGTATTCTAAACTTTCTGACTGTATATACTCCTCAAACAATTGTAACATCAAATCACCAAACTTAAAGAGGTGACGAGCTTTGATTGTCTCGGATGTCAAAGCTATCACATAGTGTGATTCATCATCAATAACGAACTGGCTACAGATACATCTTTCTATGTATTCTTTATAGTCACCAACATCGCAAATTGCTTGATGGGAGGTGAACAACTTGTAAAAGAAAGGATCAAAATATCTTTTTTCAAGTTGCTTAATCCATTTCACTTTTCTTGTATAAACAAACTGTTCTGTAGTTTGCTTGTTATCTGCAATAAAGTCTTCTTCAAAAAGACCTATACATATTTTGTTTGAATTTTCTGCTGGTATTATAACAACATCACCTTTGTGTATATCGTAAACGAACTTATACACTTGTGAAACTGCCACTGACAATGCACGCTCATCAGCATACAAACTATTGTTGAAATTAACAGACTCCTTGATAGTTTGCTTTACTTTCTTTACAACTAAGTCAGGCTTGTCGTATTCTTGATTAGCATCATACACAGCTTTATATGGTATGTCGTTTCTGTTAAGTGCAACATACCCTTTTTCTACGAACAAATCAAAATACGTACCAGAATTGGTTCGTACCATCCAATATCTACGCTGCAAATTTCCAGCTTTTACTGAATCCGCAAATTTCTCTATATTTTCTTGTAAAGTCATTTTTCTTTTATTTTAATATAGTAATACGTATATTTTTTATTGGCATCATTATATGCTAAAATTCCTATTTTATAAAAATAGCCATCTCCGTGTGAGGTAATCGGCAGGACAAAATGATTTTGTTTGTCTTTATACTGGTATGCTTTGTTTTGTTCTTTTTTATCTACAATGTATATAGCTTTTGCTCTTTTTCTTAAATTAGGATCATATATTTTTAAGATAAATGACAAGTTGCTCTCATTAGACAAAGATAACTTTTGAATACTCATTTCTTCATTCGTAACTTCATACTGTGCATATATATTCAAATTCTTGATCGTTATAGTATCATTCAACGATTCCACCAAAAATTTTGAATGGTTTATAATGTTACGTATTTTATGTAATCTACTATCTAAATCAATATTAGCAAATACTTTTTGCTCATTTATAGATAAAGCAATACTGTCAATTTGCTTTAACACTCTATCAGACTGACTTAAATATTCTAGCTTTTTATCAATTGCACTTATTGACTCTATACTATCAATTTCTGAATGTAACAAATCACAAAGAACAGAAATTTCCCTTTCACTTTTGTGAATTTCATTATCGGCAATATACCTCAGAGTCATAATACCCCCAACAAAAAGAGCGAAAGCCAAGACTGTCCATCTTTTCAAATTATGGAATACGTGAGTCTTAAACACAACCAATATAAAAAAGACTGCTAAAGATAATATTATAATAATAAACAAAATATTACTTGTCATCTTTGTCTTGTTTTTCGTCTTTGGATGTTGTATGAAGTATCGCTTGAATTGATGTCGTCCAAGTTAGTCCCACAAAAATACAAGCTTCCGTTGTTTGTGGCTTTGAAAGCAAGTATCCGAAAAATGTACCTATTATAATTATCAGAAAGAAATTCACTCTAAAATACCATTTGGCATTCTTGGAAGGAAAAAACTGTTGCAGAAATGGTATTGTTCCACTGAATCCTTTTGGCAAAAGGGAAAGCATAGCGGCAAAACCAGCCGTTGAAGCAATGATGGCAATTTTTACAAATAATTCTGACATATTTTAGTTATACATCGTAATTTACTCAAAATTGATATTTTGCTCTTCTGCCTCATTTACTCGATGATAATGAGGAAATTTGCGAACTCGTGTAATTACATACTTAACCTTTACTGTTCCATCAACTTCTTCCGTTTCAATTATCTGAATATCGCAAGTTATAAAATCACCTTTACTAAAGGCAATATCTCGATGTTCTATAAGTTGCAAGAAACCAAGGTCATTCATTTTCATTGCTCTGACCTTACCTTCATAACGAACTTTCCATTGTACAGACTTAGCTTCCAATGTTGGTGAAACAATTTGCAATCTGACGTTAGGCACATTACGAATCGTAACGTCATCTTCTACATCTGAAATAGTCTCAGCCAACAGCTCTTTATTGATTGTAACAGAAACAGTCCTGTCCTCTTCATCTTTATATTTCAGAGCAAGGCTTTGAATACTACTGGAATTAATGACTGTTGTAGCTATTTTATTTACGGAATCACGTGTCTGTTTGTTTTTGTATATGTCATCACGGGAAATTTCAACATCAGAATTTGGCAATGAAACATTCAGCGAGGGATGATCAGTAGTAAAATACCAAAGCAATAAACCTCCAACAAAACTCGACAGTGTAGGATAAATAAAGCGTTCTGAAAACTTCTCTACATTAAAAGGTATCTTAAAACTGCCTTGTTCCAAGCCAAGTACCTCTATAGAAACATTATCAAAACCACAAGAATACACCTTGTTCAAGGTATCATTCATAGAAATAGTCATTCCTTGAAAGCCTTGCAGAATAGGTACCAATTCTGCAATTGACACCCTGCTATTTTCTACGTTCAAGACTAATTCTATCTGTTCAGACTCTCTCATTGCTAAAAAAACAAAATGAATACCCTTAGATTTATTTCAATTTAGCCCTATCACTCCACCGTCTCCAAGAAGCCTCTGTCTATCTCAATGGTTGCACCGCTGATATACTTGATTTCATTGCCGATGGTGGCTTTCTTACCAGATAGACGTTGCACGTATGCTTCCAATCCTGCCATTTTGCCTTCGGTAATTCTTACTTTCTGTCCCTTACGTAAAGGACCTGAGCAAGGAGTGACAGGAAGGTCTGGATTTTCCACAAGGCTACGATAATCGTTCAGCTCTTTATCGCTGATGCGGTAAATTTCACGATAGCCTGGCATTGTGAGCATCTTATAGACATCGGGACGAAAACGGATGGTGTCGAGATGGTCGGGACTGACATGACAGAAGATAAAGGTGGTAAGCAAGACCTTTTCCTTGACTCTTCGCTTGTTGCTTCGTTTGTCAATGACTACCATTCTTTGCATAGGAACCCAATATTCAAACCAAATCTTATGTCTTTGGAAATAAAGTTCAAGGGTTTTACCGATGGTATTCTCGCAGTTGCACCTTACGACAGCGACATACCAACCTGCATCATCGGGCATTTTTGGCTCATTTTCATGTCCCAATGCCTCATTTTGGGGATTTTTAAGCACGGCTTCGCCGTCGTCCCCCATCTGAGGAGCCGAAACCTGATTCTCTATTTTTGTCACGTCCATCTCTTAACTGAATATTAGTTCGTTTTCGATGTTTTCTTCTGAATCTCTACATAAGAGATACAGAATCTCCCTGCAAAAATACGAAAATTGTTGGAAACTAGCAAATTATGCGTGTTAAAAAATTAATATCATTCTACAAAAATCAACATTTTTTCACCGTTCTTTTCACACACAATTCCCTAAGTCGTTGATTGAAAGAAAGTTATCGGTTTTTCTGTATCTCTTATGTAAAGATTCTAAAAAATTGATTCATTTTGGTTCATTTTACAAAAATCCCTCTTTTTATTCTTTTTTGTGGCTTATAGGGCTGCCAGTATCTTGGCGTTGGCATCATCTACTTCTGAGCTTTTGATGGAATTGAGATAGATTTGTGTGGTGGTTTCAGAATGATGTCCCAATGCCTCGCTGATGACGGAAATGGAGATATCATTGTCTCTTGCTGCCGTTGCCCAGGAATGGCGGGCAACATAGAGAGTGAGCTTGCCCTTGATTCCTATCTTAGCACCAAACTTCCTGAGATGGTAGGAAATACGGGATTCTGCATTGTGATACAGGCGCACTTCTTCCTGCTTTTTGTCAATAGTTTTGTCATGACTTTTGTTTCCAGCATCAACAAGGAAAGGGAAGAGATAAGGTGAGGAGGCAGTCTGCGCCTGATACTTTTCCAACATCTCCTGCATATCCTTCTCCCATCGGATGGTGAGGCGTTGACCTGTCTTGCTTCGGGTGTAATGGAGATAACCGTCCTTGAGGTCGGATTTGCGGAGATGAGCCAGGTCGATGAATGAGATACCACGCAGATAGAAACTCATCAGGAATGCATCTCTTGCCATCTCTTCTTTGGGAGTGAGATCCTTAACAGATTGCAGACTCTTGATCTGGCTGACATCCTCTGTAGGTATGGCTCTCTTGCGGGTTGGGGCAATACCGGTATAGACATTCGTGAAGGGATGCTGCTGTGGCGTCAGTCCCTTTGCCACAGCTTTGTTATAGGTGGCACGGAGGATGCGGAGATAAAAGGAACTGGTGTTTTTGCATACCTCCGCTGTATGATGCAGATACGCCTCATACGAGCGCATCACTTCAGCATCAATCTCTCTTAGGGCAATATCCTTGTTGTCTCGGTATCGCTTAAAGCTGTTGAGGGTTGCCTTGTAATGCAGTGAGGTGCGGTATTGCCCGTTCTTCAGCAACAGGACGATGAGGAGGTTCATGAACTGGAATAACGACTCTGATGTTTTCTTGTTTCTTGACATAATACGTAAATATTTTTGTAAATTATAAAAAAATGATAGGGACACCTCTGTCTCTTTCAAAGAAACAAAGATGCCCCTATATAATAGTAAGGTATCAGAATCGATAGTTTGCACATACCCGTTGTGGCGGCTGACGAGCTCTCTCGCTTTCATTCATAGGCAGTGTTGTTGCCGGGGTCGTCTCTTCTTTTTCAGCAGCCTGCTGCGGTGGTGCCAGTTCCAGTTGTATCTTCCTATCCAAAGCAGCCAGTTCTGTCTTCAGACTTTTCAGCTCATCTTCTCTCTTCCAGACCTTGGTAGCAATTTCCTGCAGCTGCGGTATCTCCTTCTCAAGTGTCCTGCATCTTGAATCATACTGTTCAATGTACCCTTGTATCTTCTGCAGGGCATTCACAAAGTTGTTTGCCGCAGCTATCGGGTCCGACTTGGCGACATGTCCGTTGTTGTACTGATACTTGTAATGGCCCTCAACAACAAAGCGGTTATCAACGAAGGGAAGACCGCTCTCAAAGCTTGTCTCGCTCACAACCTTGATAGGGAAACCATAAATGGCACCTATTTCCTTGTATTCCCCATCTGTCCTTTCCGTTTTTGCCATCCTTTGAAGCTGTTTGCCTATCACTTCCAGATTATTGGACTCGAGACCGTTAAGGGTGATGAGATTGAGTATATTCCCGTCCTTGTCCTTCTTCGCCTGACTCATAAACTTGTCATAGTCCGCTGTCATGCCTTTGAGTATAGCCCGATTGCCATCCAGTTCTTCTGACTTTGATTTCAGTTTCAGTTCCGAATCACGTTTGCCCCTGTTGAATGATTTGCGCTCATCCTCCAGAGAAGCAATCTTCTTCTCCAGCTTCGCCTTGTCAAGCAAGTCGGTATTGCCTGAGAGAATAGCCATGTACTCGGAAAAATTCATGCCCGATTTCTCGTCCATCGCTCCCTCGTCAATGGTTCTCGCCCCCAAGGCTCCGCTTTTCAACTGCGAGATAAAAGTCTGCTTGCAGTGCAGCAGATTGAACTTGTACGAGTCAAGCGACTTTTCCACCGCATAGATGATGACATCCACCTTATTGTCGGCATACAGCTTGGCAATCTCGTTGCCTGCACGCACCCCTCGACCGTCACGCTGTGCCAAGTCTGACGGTCGCCACGGTGTGTCCAAATGATGAATAGCAACACACCGTTTTTGTGCGTTTACACCTGTGCCCAACATGGATGTGGAGCCGAATAATACACGCACTGAACCCTCGTTCATGGCTGCTATCACCGCCTTTCTTGCCCTCTCGTTCTTGCACTCCTGAATGAAGCGGATTTCAGACGACGGTATGCCGTAATCCTCTATCAGCTTGCGCTTGATTTCAGAATACACGTTGAATTCCCCAGGTCTGTATGTGCCAAGATCTGAGAATACGAACTGCGTCCCCTTGTCATTGTCATAGCGTTTGTAATAGTCCGCTATCATCTTGGCACAATGGCTTGCCTTATTGTCGGGATGGTCCTCACAAGTCGGGTCTATCATGCGCATATCGAGCGCCATCTTTCTGGCATAGTCTGTGGCTATGAGCATCTTTGCCTTCTCTTCCGTTTCCGACAGAGGCGGCCTTCCGAGGATGGTGGCATCACCCGTCTTGGCAAACTCCATCAGCTTTTGGATGAAATCCTCCTGCTCGGGTGTCGGTGGTATGTTATGAAGAATCTCGTTCTTCTGTGGTCTGTCCACGCCTACAGCCTCCGCCGTACGATAGTCGGTTATCTCGTTGTAGAAGGCAGCAAGCTCCGGTACCTTGATGAAGTATCGGAAACGCTCTTTCTGTACGATGTTGTTGGTGACGTTAAACTCGAAGTCGGTAGTTTTCTTGGCGAAGATGGCCGCCCACGCATCGAAACAGCGGATGTCCTGGCGCTCCAGTTCCTTGGGGCGCAGGTACTTGAAGAGCAGATACAACTCTGTCAGTGAGTTACTGATAGTTGTTCCCGACAGGAATGTCGCTCCCAGATCTCTGCCTGTCCGCTCCTGTATGGTACGGATAGCAAAGAGCATGTTGAGTGCCTTCTGGCTTCCCTCGCTGTTGCCGAGTCCTGCTACACGGTCGTGACGGGTGTTGAACATGAGGTTCTTGAACTGGTGGCTCTCGTCCACAAACAAGTGGTCGATGCCCATCATGCGGAAATCCACCACATCATCGGTGCGCTGCTCGATGCTGTAGGCTATCTTCTGCAACTTCACCTCCAGATTCTGCTTCCGCTTTTCCAAGCCTTTGAGCATTCCCCTCGACACGTCCTTGCCCTGCGTACGTATCACTTTCAAGTTTTCCTCCACGGTATCAAGCTCAGCCTGCAATATCTGCCGCTGGAGTTCTGGCGATTGCGGTATCTTCCCGAACTGGTCATGCGACATGATTACACAGTCATAGTCGTTGTTCTTGATGTTGTTGAAGAAACTGACACGGTTCTTGGTGGAAAAATCCTTCTCCGAGGCATAGAGTATCCTCGCATGTGGATAAGCTGTCTGATAGGTGGCAGCTATCTCCGCGACATTGGCTTTCAGCCCGATAATCATCGGCTTGTGAGCCATACCGAGGCGTTTCATCTCATGCGCAGCCATGCACATGATGAGGGTTTTGCCTGTTCCCACCTCATGGTCACATATCCCGCCGCCGTTCTGCAAAAGCATCCATACACAGTCCTTCTGACTTGGGTACACACTCTTGACACCATACTTTCCGCCAAGGGCTTTCAGATCCAAACCGGGGAAGGTCTGGTGAGAACCGTCATACTTCGGACGCACGAAGCAGTTGAACTTCCGGTTGTACATTGTGGTCAAGCGTTCCTTAAAGGAGTCAGACTGCTCTTCCAGCCATTCAGTGAACCCGTTGCGGATTTCGTCAATCTTGGCATTGGCAAGCTGTATGCCCTCGCTGTCACGCACCTTGATGTCGTTGCCGTGTTCATCCTCACCGATGCTCTTCATCATGTCGGGACAAGTGTTGTGCAGGGCATGTTTCAGAAGACTCATGCCGTCATAGTGGCGGTAATATCCCTTCACCATATACTCATCCGTGATGGCCATGGTCTTCATACTGCATTTTGCCGAATATTCGTCCATGCTGTCGGAATAGACGATGCTGACCTGTGTATTGAAGAGGTGGCTCATGTAAGCGGAATACACACCTGTAGGTATCCAACGCTCACCGAAGTTGAAGTCCAAATCCTCAAAGGCTATCGGTTCGGGAATGCTTGCCTTCAAGGCTTCCAACGACTCCCTCACGATTGCATGGTCGGGATTTTCCTTCAGCCATTCTTCTATACGCTCCGCTTTCTCTATTACATTGCCTGCAATGAAGCGGTCGGCTATCTCGTAGCCGTCTATGAGCGGATTGTAATAGATGCGCCCTTTAAGCGTTTCCGTCAGTTCCTGTTCCGGCATATCCGATAATTCGGTCATATACGGCAAGTCGATACGGCCGAACTTGTTGAGTGAGGCGGTGAGCGCTTCCTCTGGAGAATCCACATGACTGACCTCGTCAAGCGAAAAAGAGACCGGGTGGTCGAAGATGTCTGATTTTGTGAACTGTCCGTTTTCTACCCGTTCCAACGACAGCATGTCGCGCCCTGAGGCATCCATAAGAATGAACTTCACGTTCTGCTTGGCATTGAGGTTGCCGAAGCGGATGAAGAAAGCGTCATAATAGACATTCAGACTCTCACGCATCTGCTTGTTTTCCGTCTGTTCTTCCGCTTCATAGGTGTAAAGTTTCTGATAGGCATCACGGAGGGCGATATACAAGACAGCCTTTTCTTTCTGCTCCATATTCAGATCCAACGGCATGAAGGTAGCACCATACTTGGTAAGGTCTTTCAATACACCGATGTTTCTGGCAGAGTCGAGCACCATAGAACCCTCACGATGAAAACTTTCCAGTTTCTCATCAAACGGACGGGGCTTCATAACATTCTCTTTCTTCCTTGCCAGCTCCTCCCGCTTTCTTTCTTGCTCTTTTTGTTGTTCCCGCTCATGATTTGTTTCTTTCAATGTGCTCTGAGTCTTGGAATCTTCTTTTGCCTCATTCCCTTTCGACTGTCCATGCCCGATTTGAACTTTGAGAACTTCTATCGGTTCCATAGGTGGCTTAAACTTCGGATCAAGCGTATCTTCAACGCCCAGAGCCTTGAGTTGTTCCTGACGGTGCAGTTCCGCCTTTTGGCGCAGCAGCACCCTGTCTTCGGGAGCCATGGTCATCATCATCTCGTAAAAGCCGTTGATTGGCGGATTCTCTTCCCAAGAGATGCTTGCGTATGGTTCATCACCAGGCAGGATTGGTTTTGCCTCTTGTGCAGTTTTGTTTCCCTGCGTCGTCTCGTATCCCGGTGCCACCTCGTTTTCTCGTGCCACCTCTTGCCCCTTTACCATCACGTGCTCCAGTTGCGTTTCGTGCATATGTACTGTCTCATTTCCCCTTGCCATTATCTGCTCCAGTTCAACTGCGTCCCTTGGTGCCGTTTTGTGTTCCAGTTCCACCTCGTCCCTTGTTACCGTCTTGCGTTTCTGTGCCGTCTCATGCCCCTTTGCTTCTGCCAACAAAGGCTTTGCTTCTTTTTCAACTGGTTTTGTCCCAACTTCAAAAGTCGGATTGACATTTTTCACCAGCGGGCTTGCTTTCTTTCTAGGCATTTTCTTGGCGGCAGCACTCCCTGTAGCGGCTGCACCCACAGAGGCTGCTGTTTTCTTCTTCGTCGCATGACCCTTTAGGCGGTTATCTTCTTCCATGCCCCAAAGGTCAAACAGAGTCATTTGAACTGGCGGCTGCTGATGAGATTGCCCTGTTGGCGGTACTGATTCACTTTGCCTCGGTTTTGATTGCCCTTGTTCTAGCCCTGGTTCTGGTTGCTTTGTTTTTGAATGCCCCAGTTTTGTTTGCCCCGATTGCGATTGCTCCTGCCCCCGTTCCACCTTATTCCATAAGGTGTTATTCCCTGTAGCAAGTACTGGTTCACTGTGCCCATGTTCTATTTGCCCTTGTTCTGCCCCCAGTTTTGTTTGCTCCGGTGCTGCTTCTATTTGCCCCAGTTCTGGCTCCATTTCTGGTTGCCCCAATTCAGGTTGCCCCAGTTTTGTTTGCCCCACCTCCGGCCACCGTTCCACCTCATTCCATGAGGTGGTATGCCCTGTAGCCGATGCAGGTTCACTGTGCCCATGTTCTATTTGCCCCAGTTCTGGCTCCATTTCTGGTTGCTCTGGTGCAGGTTGTTCCAGTTTTGTCTGCCCTACCTCTTGCCACCGTTCCCCCTTATTCCATAAGGGGTTTTGCTCTGTAACCGGTGCAGATTCTCTGTATCCCGGTGCAGGTTGCCCCTGTTTCTGCCACCGTTCCACCTCATTCCATGAGGCGGTTTGCTCTTCCACCAAATATCTGCTCAAATGAAAATTTCTTCCGAAATCTTCATTGAGCATTTTTCTTAAATCCTCAGCAATGCCTTCCACGCCATCCTCATGCGTGTATATCATTGCAGGTTTGCCGAACGGGTCAGTATCCAACTTTGCCGTTGTATGGATAATGCGTTCCGGATGCTCCAGAAAGTAGTTGTTTGTCGGAATGCGGTTCTCGTCATTATAGACGGTATCAAGCAGATTGTCGTCTCCTCGCAGCGACTCCTTTTGGCTGTTTTTCTGGAGGATGATGAGGTCACTGCCCACTTCCGTATTGGCATTTTCCGTGAACAGGTTGTTGGGAAGACGAATCGCTGACACGAGATCTGCATGATAGAGCATCATAAAACGCGCGGCACTGTTGTTTTTGGCATTCAATACGCCTTGTGAGGTGATGAAGGCAACCAACCCACCATCCCTTACCGTATCAAGAGCCTTGACAAAGAAGTAGTTGTGTATGCGTCTGGTGACAAGTGCCCTCATGCCTTTCATGGCTGTATAGGACGGATCAAACACGGCAACATCGCCAAAAGGAATATTTGAGATGGCGAGGTCGAAGTAGTCATTGAAAGGCTTTTCTATCTTCTCGAATCCCTCTATGCGCACTTTCTGCTCCGGGTGCAGATGGCGGAGTATCTTTCCCGTAAGCAGGTCTTTTTCAAATGCCATAATGTCTGCCTTGGGATTGTTATCCAAGACGGAATCGACAAAGGCACCGATGCCTGCCGAGGGTTCAAGCACCTTTTCGGGGATAATCTGATGCTCTTTCAACACATCCGTCAGAGCCTCCGTAACGGCTGACGGCGTGTAGAATGCCGTGAGGACAGACTGTTTCAGACTGTCCATCAACTGTTTGTACTCGCTTTCATTCTTGCTGTTTTCACGGATAAGTCTATGCAGCTCCACTGTTGGAGCAAACAATTCAAGGTCTGACTTTGCCCAATGGACGGCATCCGCCAGTTCCCTGGCAGGGTTCAGGATGCACTTCAATCCCCCAAATCCGCAGTAGCGCTCCAGAAGGAGACGCTCACGGGCGGTCGGCGTGCGCTGTTCCCTGTCAAGGATGAATGCCGTCTCTATCGCCTTGATGTTGTCGTTCAGACGTTGTTTTCTATTGTACGCCATTTGACTCAATAAAAAGGGCTACGGCTCCAGTCAACTCTGTATAGAGCTGGTCATAGTCCGGTGACTGGGCAAAATCGTCATCGGTGAGGTCGTAAATGGAATACACGTTGTCAACCAGAGGCAGGAGGTGCTTGACAAACGCTTCCTGATCTTCTACTGCTACCTCCAGGGGAAACTCACGGTCAACAACATCGTACAGGATACTGTACTTGGAAAAGCGGAGACCTTTCAGCAATGCTGACATGGCAAGCTCTTGTGCCGCATCGGCAAAGAGGGCATCACGCCGTGCCTGCTCATATACTTCTGCGGCATGGTCTGCACGTTCGCGGATAAAGTCCGCATCGCTGGCTTGTGGGAAACGGTTCTCCCTGAGGTGGTTCAAGAGGTACAGTCCGTAATAGGACAGCTCTGTCTGTGCCTGTTTCTTTCTGTTCATTTGTCTGTTGAATGGATTAAGTGGTGAATAATAAACCGTGGATGGCGGTTGATGTTTGTGTGAAAGCAAGAAAAAGGCACTCGGTATCCCTCCGAGTGCCGCCACTTAATCCACAGTAAATAAAAGCATCTAATAAAGATAGTGCAAGGCGAACGCAATAAAGCTTGCTTTTATTGCTGAGCCGAAGCCTATCTTCGCAGTGAAACTGCAAAGACACCATTTATGAACCATGTTTCGGTGGCAAAGGTACCAACTATTTCTTGTATCTCTTCACATTTCCTCGCTTTTCTGTTGTTTTGCGCTCTGCAAAGACGAATTTCGTGTTGAAATTCTCGTCAAAGGCAATGGCTGCGGAGAACGATTTGCCTTGCTTGCTAGTGAAACCATTGAGCGTTCTGGTCTTGCCCTTGGTGAGCAAGTCGGTGATGTCGGCATCAGTGAGCAATTTTCCTGCTACCTGCTTGAACACTGGCATACCGCACTCCTTGTTGCTGCATCTTACTACCTTTCCGAAGAACTGCATGGTACCTTGCTTGCATTTAGGACACTGGCAGCCGGAATCCTTGTGGCTGAAAAGTCTGTCACAACCTAACAATTCCGCAGTGATTTCACGGGTATAGCCTTCGATACTATGGGTGAACCCGTCTGCACTTGCTTCACCTCGTTCAATCTTGGCAAGTTCCGCCTCCCATTTGCCCGTCATCTCCACATTGGCAATCGCCATGTTCTTCACCACGGAATGCAGGGCGAGTCCTTTTTCCGTCGGCACAAGTTTCTTCTGCTGGCGCACCATATACTCTCGTTTGAGCAGGGTTTCGATGATGGCGGCACGTGTGGCAGGTGTGCCAATACCGCAGTCCTTCATTGCCTGGCGCATCGTATCATCTTCTATCTCTTTGCCTGCGGTCTCCATTGCTGCAAGCAATGTGGATTCCGTATGCAATGGCTTTGGTTTGGTCTTGCCCTCCGTGATGGTGCAGCCAGAAAGAGTGATATGCTGTCCTTCTTGCCAGTTGGGAATGACTTGATCCTTGACCTCATTGTCTGTTGCGTCTGCATCCTTGTCCAGCCTGTTGTTCTTTTCCTTGAACAACAACGTTCGCCAACCAGTCTGTCGGATGATGGAGCCACTGATGCCAAACTCAACTTCATGATCCACTTGCGCCGATACTGATGTGATGTCCTTGATGCAGTCTGCCGAGAACGCTTCAATCATCCGGCACAATATCATGTCATAAACAGTTTTCTCGTCCTTGAAAAGACCAATGGCTGCATTTTCTGTGATGAGCAGGGCATGGTGATCGGTCACCTTGACGGCATTCACGCTGTTCTTGCTGTAGTCCTCACTGCCAGGCAAGAGTTTCACTTTCTCTCCATATTCCGAATGATTCTCCAGATTCTTGAAGAGTTTGGGAAGGGTGGCAAATACATCATCCGAGATATAGCGGCTTGATGTTCTTGGATAGGTGATGAACTTTGCCTCGTAGAGTTTCTGGGCGATGGAGAGTGTATGCTCTGCCGTGAAGCCATGCTGGGAGTTGGCTTCTTTCTGCAAGGTGGTAAGGTCGTAAAGGAGCGGTGCCTTCTCCACCTTTCGCTTGGTTACGACCTTTGTGATGATGGCAGAACCGGTATCTTTCACCTTATTATATATATCGGTTGCGGTGGCTTTGTCTGTCCATCGGTTGGCAGATGTGAACTTCAGTATATTGCCACTGTCTGCATCAACCACACCGAAGTGTACCTGCCAGAACGGTTTCGACTCGAAACGCTTGTGTTCCCAATAGCGTTCGCACACCATGCCAAGGGTCGGAGTCTGCACACGACCTACGGAATAGGTGCCACGTCCTGCGGCTATCGTCAGGGCTTGTGTGCCGTTGATGCCGACGAGCCAGTCAGCTTCGCTTCTTGCCTTGGCTGCATGATAGAGATTGTCATACTCCTTGCCGTCCCTGAGGTTCAGAAGTCCCTCACGGATGGCGGTGTCCGTAAGCGAACTGATCCAGAGACGGTCGAAAGGTTTCTGGCAACCGAGATACGCATAGAGGTATCGGAAAATCAACTCTCCCTCACGTCCGGCATCGGTTGCTACGATAATGCGCTCACTGCTGTCAAACAGCTTGCCGATAATTTTAATCTGGGCAAGCACACCTGCATCTGGTTTGTAGCCGTTCTCTGTCTTGACTTGTCGGGGAACAAGAACGAACGGGTCGGGAATCACAGGCAGATTCTCTGCATGGAATCCCTTCATGCCGTAGGTTTCCGGCATGGCAGGCTGCACTAAATGTCCGAATGCCCATGTCACATAATAGCCATTGCCCTGCATATAGCCTTCCTCACGCTTGTCAGCTCCTACAATGTGGGCGATTTCCTTGGCTACGCTTGGTTTCTCTGCGATGATTGTCTTCATTGTCTGTTGTTTTTGTGACATCCGCAACCGTGGGATAGACGGCCGCAGATGTCGGTTGTTATGATGGATGATTAACTCTGTGGATCAAGTGGCGGCAACTACATCTTCACGCTTCTTGCCTTTCTCTTTGGCTTCTGTTCCTCTGCGTTCTGTTCCTTCGCCTGTTTGAGGTCTGGATTGTTGCGGTAGGAACGTGGCTGCATCTTGTCGAAGTCGAACTTCACGTAGGCGGTATAGGTACCGCTGCCGTTCTTGTTCGGCACTTCCTTGATCTCGATGGTCTTGCCTGCCACGTAGTCGTCCTTCTGCTGCTCGGTCAGTTCCTTCTTGAAATAGGTGTTGAGTCGGCGGATGGTCCCATCCTCATTGAGCCAGTGGTTGGGATCTTGCTGCTTCTTCTGACCGCCCGCATCACCTTCTGCCTTCTGCTCCTGCTTGTCAGCGGTTTGCTTCTTGTCTCCATTCTGTTTCTGACCTTGCTCCTGTCTTGTGCTGCCAGGCACGAACTCCACGCCACGCTGTTCCACATTCACCTGCAGCAGCGGTGTAAACTTGCGCCCGTTGGCAAGCTCAATCTCCTTGCGAAGCGGAATACCTGAGTAGAGCACTCTCTTGTCGTCCTTGGTAATAGGTGTCTTGCCGATTGTATCGGGTATGCGCACCTTGTTGGTAGGGATGTCAACAATCTCATTGGTGAGACGGTCGATACTGATAAAATGAGGACGCAGCTCACCTGTATTCTTGTCGGGGAAATCCACAACCTTTCCGAGGTTACCGTTCTGCAACAGGTTCTTCTTGTCCTCTGGAGTGAAGGTATAGCCTTTGTAAGCGACATCGAGTTTAGGCTCGTTGCGCACGAAATGCGGCACGAGTTGCAACTGGTCGTTATCGTCCTTGCGGAATGACAGACGGGCCTGTATCTCTATCTGTTCACCACCGAAGGTCGGCTTCACAATCACAAGCCCCGTCTTGCCGTAGTTGAGCAGGGCTTTCATATCCTTCTCATTCATATTGTTGAAGTCTATGCCATATTTGGCACCAAGTTCCTGCAGGTTCACATCGTCATTACCGATGAGGTTCTGCTTGCTTCCCGCAGCGGTCTGTGCCTGCTGTTCGGTTGCGGTCTGTTCTGGTTTCTGTTCCATATCGTTCTTTTTTTCGTTGGTTTGTTCAGATGATACATTCTCTTTTTCTGTGTTAGCTTGCGTCTTGGACGCATCGTCCGATGATGCGGTTTCTTTCGCCTGACCTTCCGATTGCTTTGCCTCTTTCTCATAATTGGAGGTGTCAACCTTGTGGGCGGAAAGAATCTCCTTGTTAGCCTCCGGATCTTTCAGCAACTCCTTCATCACGCCAAGCAGGTTTTCCACCTGGTCTGCCGCTATGCGGTAGAATCCGAATCGGCTTGGTTCCTTGCACTGGCGGTAGAAGTTTCTGAAGAAACTGTCCATCAAGTCACTGTTGCGGTCAAAACGCAGGAAGTCGGGCGTGTTCTCCGCCTTGGCGGGCGCTCGCTTCGGGGTGCCGTCTCTGCTGAGTCCGGCGACGACGCTGATCTCGCCCGTCTTCTCGTCACGGACTACCAGCACGTCCTGTTCATCACTCTTTTTCTTTTGTACCATAATTGTAAATTTTTAATGGTGAATACTGTTGTTATTTGAATTTCTGATGAATGCGAGTCAAGTAATGCTCCACATTCTCCTGATTGAAATCCTTCACGTTGTTCTTGATAAATTGCTTCACGTCTTCCTCCGTGTAGTAGGTCTTCTGTCCCAGCCGCTTGTAGGGAAGCACTCCTAGACTGCGGTAGCGTTGCAGGGAACGGGGAGAGATTTGAAACAGAAGACAGAGATCCTGATTGTCGAGCAATTTCTCGTTGATGCCAGAGCATCCCTTGTCCTCTCCGCTTCGCTCATGTCTCAACATCAGCATGTCATAGATGCCGTCAATCTTCTTGTGCAGGTCATGCAGATATAATTCCAATCGTCTCAATGTTCCATCTTCCATACTCATGTCTCCTTGGCAATGGTTCGTTCCTCAATCAATTTCTGTACAGCGTTGATGCTGTATCTGCATTGTCCGCGCACCATGAAGTACTCGATACTGTTGGTAGAGCGCAAGCGCTGCAGGGTTCGCTTGCTTATCCCAAGTATTCTTGCAGCATCACTGCTTGTCAGCACAAGTTCCATGCTTCTTCTTTTGGTATTTTCTCGCGCATTGGAATATATGAGAGCTACCAACTTTGCCACGTCGGCAATCTGTTCTGTCAGCATCTTAAAGGCTGAACTTTCCATTGTTATTACTTCCATTTTGATTCCGTTTTAAATGTTACAAACTTTGCTGTTTTGATTTCTCGGTGGCAAAATTAATCATTTGCGAAATACCCGTTTAACAACTCATTAATGACCCACGTATAATTTTCTTGAATTACTTGCCTATCGGTCAGCAAACGACGGAAAAGCACTGCCACAAATCTCCATTTTCATTGTTTTTCCTAATTCGTGTCGTATCTTCGCAGCCGAAAATGTCAAACCCATAAAAATCAAGAACATGGAAGTAGTAACAATGGAAAAGAAGGCATTCGACTTGATGATGGCAAGATACGATGCCTTAGTACAAAAGGTAGAGTTGTTGAAGCACAAGGCAAACGGCAAGCGTCTCAACCAGTGGCTCACAGGATCTGAGGTCTGTCAGCAGCTGCGCATCAGCCCCCGCACATTACAGAAATTACGCGACCGCCGTTTCCTGGGACACACCCAAATCGGTCGCAAGTTCTATTACAATCCCGACGAAGTCAAGGCCATCGTTCCACTGATTGCCCGCATCAAATCGGTATAGCATAGAACGAAACAGCTCTGTTTGATATTAATTTTCCGATTGATATTGAGAATCAATTCGGGTTGGTATAGAACGAAATTCGCCCAAGGCGAAGTCGAAAACTTCACCTTGGGCGAGCAAACACTAGATATTTTATTCACCACTTAATCCAATTTGTAAGCAATGAACATGAACCAACTTTTGACGCATGAGAGCGAGTCGATAGACACCGCCATGCAGTCATTGAAGAAAGCCAACAACTGGCTGTCTTCCTTCATCGAGTCCTACAGCCCACCTTTGGACGGTGAGCGATACCTCACCGACAAAGAACTCTCCGAACACTTGAAGCTCAGTCGCCGCACCTTGCAAGAATATCGCAAGCAAGGCATCCTGCCTTACATCATCCTCTGTGGCAAGACCCTCTATCCCGAATCCGAGATCCAGTCCCTCCTCACCACCAACTATCGTAAACCCATAATTGACGGCACCGTCAAATGAGAATAAATGCTTCCAAACGCAATATAGAGCAATATCTCAATTGTAATGTGGGTATAAAAGGATTATTAAAAAATAAGAAAGGTATACACAATATATTCATTTGTATTCCGTTTCTTATAAAGAAAAAGCAACCGCCATAGTGTCAAACTGGCAGTTGCCTTTAAAAGACTCTTAACCTTGCTGCAACAAGGATTAAGTAAAAACATTTTAAATCTACATACGGATGCTATCAAAGGCATCCGTTTTTTTTACGGAGTTTAATCTCCTTTCTTGTGAATATGTGGTTTCAAAGAAGGGGTGTTTCCTGGAGTGTCTTTGTTGTCTCTTTGACGACGATCAGGCTTTCCCGTAGAAACCGCAATTCTCTTTGGTCCTGGTTTTATGCCCATAACTTTAAATTTTTGTTCAACATGTTTACTTCCCTTTTATATGGAGTTGAAGCTCCACCATTTTTTAAGAATTGGTAAACTTTTTCGCCTAACCCTCATACAGATTTTACAACAAGCGAGTGCCGTGACACTAATTTTTAATCTATACACAATATATGCCAAAGACATTTCTTCCCATATAGGGTCTTATCATAAGACAATTTGTCACATTTACATATATTTCTTGGAATACTTTATTATAGCATTTACAAAAAAAACAGTGTCAAACTATGTTAGAAATAGCTCAACACTGTTTTAAATTCGCATCATACAAAAGCTGTATTTTTCTTAACTAATACTTTTCATGCCCATTCATAACAACAATGACAGCCTGTCCATGCTGCCCTTGAAAGCAAGCATTCTGCTCTTTATGAACAATCTTCCCAACCAACCATTCTCTGAACAGCTTCGCTTGGAAAGTATCCATTTGAAAGGCGATCGCCATAACCATTTCCAGATTATACACATCAGCGGAGTTTCCATTTTCCAACTTGATATGGCGATATGTCTCAAATTCTTTCAAGACTCCCTGTTTGAAAATACGTTTAATCGTATTTCTCACTGTTATACCCGAAACATAGAACAGCTCCGCTATTTCCCACGCAGTCATCCACACCTCACCATGATGAGGTGCGTAGATGACCATGTCCTCCTGTATTGTTATCACCTGCCTTTTCATACTTCGTCTTGTTTAGAAATTTGATTACTCTTGTCATTTTCAACACTCTGTTCTACATGTCCCATATACTCCTCGATATGATTTAGTTGCAAAGATAACTTATCCATGTCCTTATTCAACTTTTCCTTAGTTATTTTTGCGTAAATTTGTGTTGTTTTAATATTCTTATGTCCCAATATCGAACTCACCGTTTCTATTGGCACACCATTGGTGAGACAAATCTCCGTAGCCATCGTATGGCGACTCATGTGCCAGGTCAGGTGCTTCGTAATGCCACATCTTTTCGCCACGCGAAGCAGAATGCCACGACAATCAGAATAGCATGGCACTGGAAAGATTCGTCCATCCGCACATAGTCCTCTGTATTTCTCCATGATGGATTTTGGATAATCCAACAATTTGATGGTAGATCTCACACCCGTCTTTTGTCTATCGATCATTATCCATTCACTGTCATCAAAGAATGTCTGTATATGTTCCTCTTTCAGATTTTTCAAATCTGCAAACGACAATCCCGTAAAGCAACAGAACAGATACAGGTCTCTTATCAATTGCATGGTCTTTCTTTTCAACTCAGCATTCATCAACAGATGAATCTCCTCTTTCGTCAGAAATCCACGAGTTGTCTCTACTTTCGGCACCTTATAGTCATGGAAAGGATCTCTCGTTAACCATCCATTATCTATCGCTCTGAACACCATTGTTCGCAATGGCAGCATATACACTGACAGAGAATTTTCGCACAAATGTTTATCTGTGCGCAGAAAAGCTTCAAAATCCGTAATAAAAGCAGGAGTCAGTTCTTTAAGAGATATGTCGTTGACATGATAACGACTCTGCAAGAACTCCTGTAGATGACGGTACACGCATCTATATCTTCTAAGGGAACCCCAAGAGCGCATACCCGCTTTATAGAGTTTCTCATAATCCTCATTGTACTGAGCATAAACCTTCAGCAAAGTCTGACAGCGATATTCCAATCCAAGAAAAGCATTCTTCACCTTCTCGGCTGTCACATAATTGTCTCTGTCAAGAATCTCTTGATAATGCTTGTTGATACTCACACGCATCTTGTCCAGCTTGCGGTTCACCTCCAATGCCAGCATACTTTTTCCTGTCATGCGTCCGCCCTTGGTGTCCCACAATTTTGGATTTGCCGTCACCTTACAACTGAACTGTGCCTGTGTTCCGTCCACTGTGATACGTCCCATGACTGGGACTGTACCGTCTTTCTTAACTACCTGTCTTTTGAGGTAGAAGATAATTGAAAATGTACTCTTCATAACTTCATTCTTTTTTTGCGTACAAAATTAATATCTGAAGAGTCTTTTCTTGCCACGCAAATCACCGCAGAACGCCACAATTTTCGTTTATCAACAAAAAACTTACGTTTCTCATTAGCAACTCACTATATATCAGAACATTCCCTTACTATATATAACCTACATCATTCTTCAAAACTCGAATCGTACCATTCAAAAGTATAGGTTACGAGTTGGTAACGTTCCTCTGTCTCATCTTGTCATATTTCCGTCTTCGTTTGTCGTCATCTCTTTTAATCAAAATGAGGAAAGTAACTGATAATCAGTAAACTTTCCTCATTCTTCTTTCAATCACTTTTTATAACTCGTTTTCGATGCCTAAGTATCATATTTACGGATGGTATTTAAGTCGCACACGGATCTTCTTCGTTGCAAGCGACGGTACTCACTAAGCCTCACAGCCAAAACTCCGAAGGAGCCAAAATCCGTGAGATCCGTGTGCGAAAATTCAACTTTCTTCTACAATTTCCAACAAGTTTCTGCTTATCGTAAATCAATCCTCGCTGAGGAGTTTCTTGATTTCCTCATCAGTCTTGGTGAGTTTGTCTTTACAGAGTTTCACCAAAGTTTTGGCACGTTTCAACTGCTCGGAGAGCTGATCAATATCGAGTTCATCATTCTCCATTCTTTCTACGATTTCTTCAAGCTCTCTTACGGCTTGTTCGTATTTCATTTCTTCTTTTTCCATAATCCTATTTTAGTTAAGAGTTAATAGTTTATAGCGGCTTCGCCGTTTAGCCAGATAGGTATAAACTATTAACTATAAATTATAAACTATTATTCAACTTTTACCTTCACGCTGCCCTCGGCAAACCTCGTTTCGATGATGTCGCCAGACTTCAGTTGCGAGGCAGAACGGATACTTTTGCCATCTTTCAGCGTGATGCTGTAGCCACGTTTCAGCAACAATTCGGGGTCTTGTGCCTGAATGCGCTGGGAAAGAAGCTGCAGACGATGACTCTCGTTGAGCATCTTCCTTTCCAATATCGGCTGAATATTCTGAGAAAGAATCTCGAAATGGCGCTGGGCCTCCGATAGTTTCGACTGGACATTTGTGCTTAAACGGCTCATCAAGCGGTCGAGATAAGCTCCCTGCTTCGTCTTCACCAGCGAAAACTGAACAGGAATCGTGTTGCTCAATCTGTCGAGCCTCATCTTCTCCACCTGCAGACGGTGCTTCACATTCTGCACGATAGCCTCTTGCGCATTCACCACACGGGCATAAACCTCAGTAAGATGATTAACGAGGAAGGCGGCAGCGGCTGTCGGTGTCTTTACACGCTGGAAAGAAATCATATCCAGCACACTCTCGTCCCTTTCATGTCCTATTCCCGTGATGATAGGCAGCGGGAAGTTTGCCACATTCTCGGCAAGCGCCAGGGTGTCGAAACCAGAGAGATCGCTCGTAGCGCCACCGCCTCGGATGATGACTACGCAGTCAAACTGTTCCCATTCGGCATTGATACTGTCGAGGGCAGCTATCACACTCTGCTCTACCCCCTCGCCCTGCATCGTAGCCGGAAAGAGGCGGGTTTGAAACTGCAGACCATAATCGTTATCGGCAAGCTGGTTGCAGAAATCACCATAACCTGCTGCCGTAGCGCTGGAAATGACGGCGATGCGCTGGCAGAACATCGGGAGCACCAACTCCTTCTGCAGTTCGAATACGCCCTCTGCTTTCAGCGTATTGATGATTTCCAGCCGCTTGCGCGCCATATCGCCCATCGTATAGTTAGGGTCAATATCATCTACTATCCAGGAGAAGCCATAGTTCTCATGAAACTGCGCGTGTACCTTGAGCAGTACTTTCATTCCGGCATGAATGCGCTGTCCGGTGATGCGCTCGAAATTCGGTTTGATGAACATCCATCGGTTTCGCCAGCAGGAGGCATGCGCCTTGGCAATGGGCGTATTAGACCGCTCATCCTTCTCGATGAGTTCCAGATAGCAGTGCCCTCCGTAGCCCTCGCGAGCCTCGGAGAGTTCCGCTTCCACCCAATAGCTGTCGGGCAAGGACATCGAAATGACCTCACGGACCATGGAGTTTAATTCAAAAAGTGATAATCGAAGTCGTTCCATGCTGTTTACTGTTTAAAGTTTACAGTTTATAGTTGAAAGTTTATAGCTAGCAGAGCAAGTTTGCCCTATTAACTATAAACTATCAACTATTAACTACTTGATCGCTTTTCCCGTCTGATAAGCCTTCCAGAAATCAGGCACACCATATCCGAATACATTATCGGGATGATGCTGATTATTACCAGCCAATCTCACGAGTTTCATAATCTGCTTAGCCGTCTTCTGAGGCAAAGCCTGCCAGAGACACGCTACCATTCCGGCGATGAGCGGAGAAGAGAAAGACGTTCCGTTATCATTGATGATATTTCCACGGCCCGTAATCACACAGGTAGGACTTCCGTAAGCCATCACATCAGGCTTGATTCTGCCGTCAGCAGTAGGTCCCACGGCACTGAAAGCCGCATTCTCGCCCATTTCGTTTACGCTGCCCACGGTAAGGATATTGCGTGCATCGGCAGGGAAATTGATTTTCTTCCAGCTTCCCATTCCGTCGTTTCCTGCAGAATTGACACAGATGATTCCCTTGTCAGCACACATCGAAGCGGTGCGGGAGATGAGGGTAGAATTACCGTCCTGCTCATAATAATGATGGTTGGTAGACGCATCATCGAAGCCATGATAGCCTAACGAAGAGTTGATGACATCCACGCCGCAACTATCAGCATATTCAGCCGCAAAAGCCCAGTAATCCTCTTCTGCCAGACTCTCTGTGCGCTCATCTTCACAGCGCACCAGCAGATATTGAGCCTCAGGTGCCACCCCCACGAATCTTTCGGGTTCGTTGGCAGCCATCGTAGAAAGCACCATCGTTCCATGCTCCATCTCGGCGAAAATATTCTTGGATTGAGGAACCACAAAGTCCCTAATGCCCGCCAATCTGATATTATGCAGCGCCGGAATCTTATCCACATTCATGAATCCGCCGTCGAAGACAGCAATCATCATTTCTTTGCCCAAATGTCCGGTTCTATGCAGCCGCTTGCCGTTGAGCGACTGGATCTGCGCATCGGCAGCACCATATTCGCCTACTCCACCAGTCCAATCGTTCAATCCCCTGCGAACGCTACTTCTGACGCGCTGACTGACAGAATCGGGAGCAGAGAAGACCTTCATCTTCCGGGTGATGAAATCGAGTTCATCCAGTTTCCGTAGTTCCTTCTCCTTATGAATGCGGACCAGCAGGGTATTGTTCCACTTGCTTTTGCCCACAATCTCGATGCCTGCCTCGCTTACAGCCTGCTCATAAGCAGGAGCCACAGGCAAATCGGTAACATCGATGGGCAGATTCTGTCTCTTTCTGCGCTCTATGGAACGGGGAGAGAGAAAATCTGCAGGGCGACTTACCGAAAAGGGAGTGTGACTAAGGTCTTTGTCTCTGAGATAAAGACGATACATCATACACTTGCCTCCCGGATACGACACCATATCGGTTTCGGCGATGCGGGGCAACCGCATCAGTTGCTCAAAATTGCTAACCCTGTCTTCGCGAGCAAACAAAGAAAGAGCGGTCATTAAAAATGCATAAAGCATCAAATATTTTTTCATCATTATATCGGTAGTCCGGTTTGTTATTGTTGTTGCTGCAATATTTTTGTATTGCATTTGTTAATGAGTTGAATTGTTTATTCTGAAGTGCAAAAGTACAGAAATTGTACGAAAACACCAAAGGAAAAGGGAAGTTTTTATCATGAAATGCAAGTTTTTCTCATATATATAATAAGGTATCAGATATTTTTTGTACTTTTGCAGACAAGTAGCCGCTGCAATTGCATTCTGAAAGAAGCAGGGCGAGCGGCTATGAGGAAAAAACAGATATAAATGGAAAATAAACAAGCGACATTAGAATTAGGTACGAAGCCGGTGGGCAAGCTGCTCGTTCAGTACGCCCTGCCAGCGATGATTGCGATGACCGCCGCCTCACTCTACAACATCGTTGACCGAGTATTCATCGGTCAGGGTGTGGGAGCCATGGCCATCTCAGGTCTCGCCATCACCTTCCCCTTCATGAACCTCACCGCCGCTTTCGGAGCCGGTGTGGGCGTAGGAGCGTCTACTGCCATCAGCGTGAAGTTGGGACAAAAAGACTATGCCACAGCGCAAAACATTCTGGGTAACACAATTTCTCTGAATCTCATCATCGGTATCGGATTGAGCATCATCTGTCTGCTCTTCCTCGACCCTATCCTGAGATTCTTCGGAGCCAGCGACCAGACGCTCATCTATGCCCATGAGTATATGGTCATCATCCTGCTGGGCAATGTGGTGAGCCACATGTATTTCGGTATGAATGCTCTGCTCCGAGCAGCGAGCAAGCCCAAGCAGGCGATGTTTGCCACCATCTTTACGGTGATGATGAACGTGATACTCGATGCGCTCTTCATCCTCGTCTTCAAATGGGGAATACAGGGAGCCGCCATCGCCACCATCCTTTCGCAGTTGATGGCGCTGATGTGGCAAATCAAGCTCTTCAGCAACAAGAATGAGCTGCTCCACTTCAAGAAAGGCATCTACAAACTGAAGAGGAAACTCGTGGATAATATCCTTGCCATCGGCATTTCGCCTTTCCTGATGAACGTGTGCGCCTGCATCATCGTCATCTTCATCAACAACCAGCTGGTGCGGTTCGGAGGCGACCTCTCCGTGGGAGCCTACGGAATAGCCAATGGTATTGCGATGGTGTTCGTGATGTTCGTGTTTGGCGTAAACCAGGGAATGCAGCCTATAGCCGGATACAACTATGGAGCCCAGAAACTGGACCGGCTGATTCGCGTACTGAACCTGAGCATCATTGCCGCCACCGCCATCATGGTAACGGGCTGGCTGATAGCGATGTTCCTGCCTTACTACTGCGCACGACTGTTTACAACCGATAAGCAACTGATAGACTTGGGCATTAAGGCGATCAGAGTAGTGATGTTCTGCTTCCCGGTCATCGGGTTCCAGATGGTTATCACCAACTTCTTCCAGTGCATCGGAAAGGTGAAGATCAGTATCTTCCTCTCCTTGTCGAGACAGTTGCTCATCCTTCTGCCGCTCCTGGCTTTCCTGCCGATGATATGGGACATTGATGGAGTATGGTACAGTATGCCTATCTCCGACTTCGCTGCCGCAGTCATCGCCGGAGTCGTAATGATGTGGTACATGAACAAGCTGAAAAGACAACACCAAGAACAGCTAAAAGTTAATAGTTAATAGGGCTTAGCCGTTTAGCAAGATTGCCATAGGCGGTTCATGCTATAAATTATAAACTACAAACTAAAGATTATGAATAAGATTATCATAAACGTAGGTCGCCAGATAGGTAGCGGCGGGCATATCATCGCCGAGAAGCTGGCGGAGGATTTCGGTTGCAAATGTTACGACCGTGAGCTGCTGAATCTTGCCGCCAAGGAGAGTGGATTCTCTGAGAAATTCTTCGAGCAGAACGATGAGCAGAAGGGATTCTTCAAGTCTCTCTTCCATACCCATCTGCCCTTCCTGAGCGATAACAATTTCTATCACAACGACTTCTCGCAGGAAGGTCTGTACAAGTTCCAGAGCGACGCTATCAGAAAGGCTGCCGATGAGGGCAACTGCGTGTTCGTGGGCAGAACCGCTGACTATGTGCTGCGTGATTACAAGAATGTGATTAATATCTTCATCACCGCCAATATCGACGACCGCATTAAGGCAGTGTGCAAGCGAAAGGACATCGACAGAGCCTCCGCCCGCAAGTTCATCGAAAGCCACGAGGAGCAGCGCGCCTCTTACTACGATTACTATACAGGCAAGAAGTGGGGACACAGCGAGAGCTACGACCTCTGCATCAACAGCAGCCATCTGGGAATCGAAGAAACAGAGAAGTTTATCGCAGAATTTATCAGAAAGAAGTTCGGACTTAGTGATTAATTATTAGTGATTAGTGATTTATTTTAGGGACATAAAATATTAAACATCATATAAATGAAGAAGATTATGCTTTTGGGCTCAGGCGAACTGGGCAAAGAATTTACCATCGCCGCAAAGCGAGCAGGACAGTACGTCATCGCTTGCGACAAGTATGACAATGCACCAGCCATGCAGGTAGCCGACGAGCGAGAAGTGTTCTCGATGCTCGATGGCGACGCATTGACCGCAGTGGTAGAGAAACATCACCCAGACATCATCGTGCCTGAGATTGAAGCTATCCGCACCGAGCGACTCTTCGACTTCGAGAAGGAGGGCATCCAGGTTGTGCCTTCTGCCCGTGCCGTGAACTACACCATGAACCGCCGTGCCATCCGCGACCTTGCCGCCAAGGAACTGGGTCTGCGCACCGCCAAGTATTTCTATGCCAAGACCTTCGAGGAGTTTAAGAACGCTGCCGATGAAATCGGTTTCCCATGCGTAGTGAAACCTCTGATGAGTTCAAGCGGCCATGGTCAGAGCTATGTTCACAACGATGATGAACTGAAGGAAGCTTACAAGGAGGCAATGGAAGAAGGTCGTGGCGACGTGAAGGAAGTAATCATCGAGGAATTTATCGACTTCGATTCTGAGTTCACCCTGCTCACCGTCACCCAGAAAGACGGTCCTACCCTCTTCTGTCCACCTATAGGCCACGTACAGAAGGGCGGCGACTACCGCGAGAGTTGGCAGCCATTCCAGATTCCTGAAGAGGCTTTGAAGAAGGCTGAGCACATTGCCGGCGAAGTAACCAAGGCATTGACAGGTGCCGGTCTCTGGGGCGTAGAGTTCTTCCTGAGCAAGCAGGGCGAGGTTATCTTCTCAGAGTTGAGTCCTCGTCCACACGATACAGGTATGGTAACCCTCGGTCACACCACCAACCTGAGCGAGTTTGAGCTCCACTTCCGTGCCGTGATGGGCTTGCCTATCGCCGGAATCCATCTGGAGCACATCGGCTGTTCTGCCGTCATCCTCTCGCCAGAGGAAAGCACCGAGCCATTAAACTACAATATGCTCGATGCCCTGAAGGAAGACCACACCCGCATCCGTATCTTCGGCAAGCCAGAGGCTCACGTAGGCCGTCGCATGGGCGTCGTACTCTGCTACGGCGAAAAGGGCGATGACCTCAACCAGCTCCGCGACAAGGCAAAGCGTCTGGCAAAGACTGTATTGGGAACCGACCCATACATGAAGAAATAGACATGAAAGAATTAGGAAGAATTATCACATTACCCAAGATATTCGACCCAAGAGGCAACCTGACAGTGGCAGAGGGAGAGACGCATATTCCCTTTGCCATTGCCCGTACCTACTGGACCTATGATGTTCCGGGCGGAGAAAGTCGCGGTGGCCATGCTCACAAGAAATGCCAGGAATTCATCATAGCAGCCAGCGGTTCCTTTTCGGTAACACTGGATAATGGAGAACAGAAGAAGACCTATCATCTTAACCACCCTTGGGAGGGACTGTTCGTAGATGTCAATATCTGGCGAACACTGGATGATTTCTCTTCCGGCTCATTGTGTCTGGTTCTGGCTTCCCACAAGTTTGAGGAAGAAGACTACATACGCGAATATGACGAATATCTCAGATTCATCAGTTCATCCCAAAGTCCTAATCTCTCAAAGACCGAGAATCAATAACGCTAAAAATCATGTTTGAGATCAGAAAATACAACGATGCAGACAAGGAAGTCTGGAATGCCTATGTAGAACATGCACGCAACGCCACCTTCCTTCTCAACCGCTCCTACATGGATTATCACAGCGACCGTTTCCATGACCATTCGCTCATGATTTTCCACAACAACAAGCTCTATGCCTTACTCCCTGCCAATGAGGACGGAGATGTTTTCTATTCTCATCAGGGACTCACCTATGCCGGACTGCTCACTACCGGACACGCCTCAGCAGAAAATATCTGTCAGGTTTTCGTTGCCATCAACACATACCTGAAGCAGGCAGGTTTCCGCAAGTGCATCTACAAACCGATACCCTGGATTTACCAGCAACTGCCAGCCGAAGAAGACCTCTATGCTCTCTTCAAGGAATGCCGGGCGCAAATCTGCGCCAGAAACATTGCGGCTGTCATCGACCTGAAGCATCCGCTGAAATGGTATAATATCAGAAAATCGGGCGCAAGGAAAGCCCTGGGAAAAGGAATCTTCATTGAAGAAAGTGAGGATTACGAAACGTTTTGGAGCATTTTAACCGAAAACCTGATGAACACCTATCAGGCTCATCCTGTTCATACCTTGCAAGAGATGAGCAGACTGAAAACATCTTTCCCTGACAATATCAAACTGTATGTTGCCCGAGAAGAATCTGGCAAGATGCTAGGCGGAACCGTTCTGTACATCAGCAGAAAAGTGGTTCACACGCAGTATATTTCCGCATCAGAAGAGGGAAAAAAGGCGCATGCACTCGATGCTTTGTTTCTGAATCTCATTAATATAAGGTATAAGGATTTTGATTATTTCGATTTCGGAACATCTAATGAAGAAGGAGGAAAGGTGCTCAACACCAGCCTCATCTACCAGAAAGAAGGTTTCGGAGGAAGAGGCGTGGTTTACGACACCTATGAATGGACAGTATAAAGAGAAATCCCGAAGTTCACACGATAGTGAGTTTCGGGATTTCTGCCTTTTACAAGAGTATAACTGTCACACCACGAGCAGCTTGCGCACCCATAACCAGAGCCTGCTCGATATCGGCTGTCTTGGAAGGACCACTGATGAAAGTACCGAAATTGTACTTCGGATCCATCTCAATACGGGCATAAGCCTCATGCATATTGTTCACAATCTTCTCTTTTTCGAGGAATATCACAAGGTATTCCGAGATGAAAAGCACCGCTTTCTCCTTCATGGTCTGAGGAATCCAGACGCAGCCATTCTCGGCAACACCCACTTCACCACGAACAATACCCACATCAGTACCATTCAGGTCATTAGCCTCAGTCACCGTATCAGGATTCTTCTGGGCAATCGTGATTTCTGGCAGATGAGAGGCAAAGACCTTGGCTTCCGGATAAGCCTTCTTCACCAGCTCATCCAGACTCTCACCCTCCTTCGCTTCTATCACATGGCCACCTACCGATTCCGTCATCTCAATAAACTGTTTCAGCGTATCCTCATACTGGATACCCTTCACATCTACGGCAGGCATATCGAATTGAACATGCGTATTCTTGCGCAACTTGTTCAGGAAATCTTCTTTCTTCATTTTACTTTTCCCTCCTTCCATAATTGATGAAAACTCTTCTTGGCAAACTCAGGCATGGCGTGACCGATGCCCCAGGCATTCCAATTGCTGAAGTGCGTACAGCATTCAGGAACCAGATTGACAAGCGGAGCAAACTTCAGGGCTGTGGTGTAGAGCGCAGGACGGTCGAAGAGATGCTTCATACCATTCGACATCGCCTTCTTCACAGGATCTGCCTTGCCCAACTTCTCCAGACTCTGGCGCCATACGTAAATCTGCGAACCTGGTCCTACCTTGGAAGGACAGACATTGTCGCAAGACAAGCACAAGGTGCAGGCAGAAACATTGTCGCTGTACTTCTGAGGATTCTTCAGCATACCCAGGTTCACACCAATAGGACCCGGTATAAAATAGGTGTAACTGTAACCGCCTGAACGACGATAAACCGGACAGGTATTCATGCAGGCTCCGCAACGCATACATTTCAAAGTCTGCCAGTGGTCCTTATCGGCGAGAATATCGCTTCTGCCATTATCCACCAGCACCACATGCATCTCGGCACCCGGACGAGCCTGGCGGAAATGAGAAGTGAAGGCGGTGGTAGGCTGACCGGTTCCGCAGCGGCAAAGCAGACGCTGGAATACAGCCAATGACTTATAATCAGGAACCAGTTTCTCAATACCCATCGCTACGATATGGAGCTTAGGCATGGAAGTAGTCATATCCGCATTACCCTCGTTGGTGCAAACCACGCAATCGCCGGTAGCAGCCACACCGAAGTTACATCCGGTCATACCTGCTCCAGCTTCCATAAACTGGTCGCGGAGATGATGACGGGCACAGCGGGTCAGGTAAGTAGGATCGTAGTTGCCGATTTCCTTGGAGATACCCTTCTCCTCGAACATCTTACCTACCTCCTCACGCTTCAGGTGGATGGCAGGCATCACGATATGGCTAGGCTTCTGACCCAGAAGCTGGATGATGCGCTCACCCAGGTCTGTCTCTACCACGTCAATGCCGTGCTGCTCCAGATAAGGATTCATCTCGCACTCCTCGGTGAGCATCGACTTCGACTTCACCATCTTCTTCACGTTATGGTCTTTCAGAATACCGAGCACAATCTCATTGAATTCCTGCGCATCCTTTGCCCAGTGAACCTTTACCCCGCGGCTCTCCAGATTCTTGGAAAACATATCGAGATAATCGGCAAGATGGGTAATCGTGTGCATCTTGATTTCAGACGCATGCTCGCGGAGATCTTCCCACTCAGGAAGTCCCTGCGCCATTCTATCTCTTTTCTGACGAACAGACCAGAAGGTAGCATCGTGCCAGGTGGTCTTCTCTACATTCTGCGTAAACTTCGCAGCTCTCTTGGAATGTTCTGTACTCATAGTCCTGCAGCTAATATTTGAACAACATGAATAAACTTGATCGGCATCTTCTCCTTCTTGGCGATTCCCGCCATGTGCATCAGGCAGGAAGAATCCGGACCCGTTACATACTCAGCACCTGTAGCCATGTGGCGCTTGATCTTGTCCTCGCCCATACGGGTAGAAACGGCAGGTTCCTCAATAGAGAACATACCGCCGAATCCGCAGCACTCATCCTTACGCTCCGGTTCGTGGATGGTAATACCTTCCACCATATTTAATAAGTCAATGATTTTGTTGAAAGGCTTGATGTGGCGCTCAGAAGGAGATGACAATCCCAGTTCGCGCACACCGTGGCAACTGTTGTGTACACTCACCACATGCGGGAACTTGCCCGGCACATGATCCACCTTCAGCACATCGTGAAGGAACTCCACAACATCCATGATTTTCTTTGAGGAAATACACTCGTGCTTACCCTCAAGGATTTTAGGATAATACACCTTTACGTAAGCAGCACATGAGGCAGAAGGAGCTACGATATAATCGTAATCCTTGAACAGCTCATCAAATGTCTCTATGACCTTCTCCGACTTGTCCTGAAAACCGGCATTAGCCATTGGCTGGCCGCAGCAAGTCTGTTTTTCGGGATAACCCACGTCTAGTCCGTAATGCTTAAGCAACTTGTATGTAGCCACACCCGCTTCAGGGTAAAGGGCATCCACATAACAAGGGACGAATAATCCGACTTTCATTGTTGTTATATTTATCTTGTTTGCTATTTGTTTATTCTTTTTATACATGACTAAAAGCCGCTGCAAAAGTAACAAAAAAATAGTAATAATAAAAGATTTTAGGGAAGAAATTATGAGATTTGATGTTATTTAACTGTAAAGAATTGCAGAAAATTTGGAATAATCAAATAAATAGCGTAACTTTGCATCTAGAAATAGTGTGTCTACCATTTGTGAACTAACGCAAATGCAGTTTAGTTGCTAAAAACATAAATACCAAGACATATAAAGAACAAACTTATAGTTATATTTAATGATGAAGAAACAGCTTAAGAAAGTCCTCGTTCTGGGTTCCGGTGCTTTGAAGATCGGCCAGGCAGGTGAGTTTGACTATTCCGGTTCGCAGGCTCTCAAGGCTTTGCGCGAGGAGGGTATTAGTTCCGTCCTCATTAATCCAAACGTTGCTACAATTCAGACAAGTGAAGGTATTGCTGACAAGGTTTATTTCTTGCCGGTGACACCTTTTTTTGTAACTGAAATTATCAAGAAGGAGCGCCCAGATGGCATCATGCTGGCTTGGGGTGGACAGACGGGTTTGAACGTTGGTACAGAACTTTACCTCAACGGTGTGCTCAAGGAGTATGGTGTGGATGTGTTGGGTACTTCGGTAGAGGCTATCATGAACACGGAAGACCGCGACCTCTTCGTAAAGGAGCTTAACAAGGTTGACCTCAAGGTTCCAGTAAGCCACGCTTGCGAGAACATGGAGGAGGCTGTGGCTGCGGCACGCAACATCGGCTACCCTATCATGATCCGTTCTGCCTACGCGCTGGGTGGTCTCGGTTCTGGTGTCTGCAAGACCGAAGAGGAGTTTAAGGAGATTGCTGAATCTGCCTTCACTTTCGCACCTCAGGTGCTTGTTGAGGAGAGCCTGAAGGGATGGAAGGAGATTGAGTTCGAGTGCATCCGTGATGCTAACGACCGTTGCTTCACCGTTGCCTCTATGGAAAACTTCGACCCACTGGGTATTCACACAGGTGAGTCTATCGTGGTGGCTCCAACCTGTTCTCTTACCGACGAGCAGGTGAAGATGTTGCAGGACATCGCCGTGAAGTGCGTCCGTCACCTCAACATCGTGGGTGAGTGCAACATCCAGTATGCTTTCAATGCTGAGACCAACGACTACCGTATCATCGAGATCAATGCTCGCTTGAGCCGTTCTTCTGCCCTCGCATCTAAGGCTACCGGTTATCCGCTCGCCTTCGTTGCTGCCAAGATTGCCCTCGGTTATACGCTCGACCAGATTGGTGAGATGGGTACTCCTAACTCAGCTTATGTGGCTCCATCACTCGACTATATGATCTGTAAGATTCCTCGTTGGGACCTTACCAAATTTGCCGGTGTAAGCCGCAAGATTGGTTCTTCCATGAAGTCTGTAGGCGAAATCATGTCTATCGGCCGTTCATTCGAGGAGATGCTCCAGAAGGGTCTCCGTATGATTGGTCAGGGAATGCACGGTTTCGTAGGCAACGACCACACCAAGTTTAATAACTTGGATGAGGAACTTTCTAACCCTACCGACCTCCGTATCTTCGCCATCGCCCAGGCTTTGGAGGAAGGTTACACCATCGAGCGCATCGAGGAGTTGACCAAGATTGATCCTTGGTTCATCGAGCGCATGAAGAATATCGTAGATTACAAGCACAAGCTTTCTGAATATAATACTCTGGAGGAGATTCCTGCCGAGGTATTGCGCGAGGCTAAGGTATTGGGCTTCTCTGACTTCCAGATTGGCCGCTTCGTATTGAAGACCAAAGATACCAACATGGAGAAGGAGGTGCTGGCTGTTCGTGCCCTGCGCAAGAAGCTGAACATTCTTCCTGCCGTAAAGCGCATCCCTACTGTGGCAAGCGAGCATCCTGACCTCACCAACTATCTCTACATGACATACGCTGTAGAGGGGTACGACATCAACTACTACAAGAACGAGAAGTCTGTCATCGTTCTCGGTTCGGGTGCTTACCGCATCGGTTCTTCCGTAGAGTTCGACTGGTGTTCAGTAAACGCCATCAATACAGCCCGCAAGTTGGGTTACAAGTCAATCATGATCAACTACAACCCGGAGACCGTATCTACCGACTACGATATGTGCGACCGTCTCTACTTCGATGAGCTTTCATTCGAGCGTGTACTCGATGTCATCGACCTGGAGTCACCACGTGGCGTGATTGTTTCTGTGGGTGGTCAGATTCCAAACAACCTGGCTATGAAGCTTCATCGCCAGTCTGTGCCAATTCTGGGTACATCTCCAGTCAACATCGACCGTGCCGAGAACCGCGGTAAGTTCTCTGCCATGCTCGATAAGTTGGGTATCGACCAGCCTAAGTGGAGCGCCCTCACATCAATGGAGGATGTCCAGAAGTTCATCGACGAGGTAGGCTATCCTGTTCTCGTTCGTCCTTCCTACGTTCTTTCCGGTGCAGCCATGAACGTTTGCCACGATGATGATGAGTTGCGTCGCTTCCTGGAGGCAGCTTCTGAGGTTTCTAAGGAATACCCAGTAGTTATCTCTCAGTTTATGACAGAGACCAACGAGATTGAGTTCGATGGTGTTGCCCAGAACGGTGAGATTGTAGAGTATGGTATTTCAGAGCACGTAGAGTATGCTGGTGTTCACTCTGGTGACGCAACCATGACCTTCCCAGCCCAGCAGATTTCCTTCGCTACAGCCCGTCAGATCAAGAAGATTTCACGTGCCATCGCCAAGGAGCTCAACATCTCTGGTCCTTTCAATATCCAGTACCTGGCTAAGGGTCGTGATGTAAAGGTAATCGAGTGTAACCTCCGTGCATCCCGTTCGTTCCCATTTGTAAGCAAGGTATTGAAGCGCAACTTCATCGAAACGGCTACCCGCATCATGCTCGATGCTCCATATCAGAAACCGGATAAGTCTGCTTTCGATATCGACCGTATGGGTGTGAAGGCATCCCAGTTCTCATTCGCCCGCTTGCAGAACGCCGACCCAGTTTTGGGTGTGGATATGAGCTCTACCGGTGAGGTAGGCTGTATGGGTGATACTTTCGAAGAGGCATTGCTCAACTCATTGATTGCTACCGGCTACAAGATTCCTTCTAAGGACAAGGGCATCATGCTTTCAAGCGGTGGTGCCAAGGAGAAGGCTTCTCTGCTCGATGCTGCACAGGCGCTGGTGAAGAACGGTTACACCATCTATGCTACAGCCGGTACAGCGAAGTTCCTCAACGAGAACAACGTGAAGGCTACAGCCGTAGGATGGCCTGATGAGGACCAAAAGGATCTTCCTAACGTGATGCAGATGATTGCCGACCACAAGTTCGACCTCATCGTCAACATCCCTAAGAATCACACCAAGCGTGAGTTGACCAATGGTTACAGAATCCGTCGTGGCGCCATCGACCACAACATTCCTCTGTTCACCAATGCCCGTCTGGCTTCAGCCTTCATCGAGGCATTCTGCACAATGAGCCAGGACCAGTTGCAGATTAAGAGCTGGCAGGAGTACGAGTAATCGCACGCGGGAATAATTTTTATCTCACGCAGATTGCGAAGATTACGCAGATATTTATAAAATACGCCCTGTAAGGCAAGGCACAAGTTCTAGATTGTGCCCAAGCCTTACAGGGCTTTTTTTATTCCCGGCAATGAGAAAAAGGAGGCGAAATGATGGCTATCTCATTATTTTATTGTACCTTTGCAAACAGAAATAAGAATAAAACATGATAGTTTGTATAGCAGAGAAACCGAGTGTGGCTAAGGATATCGCCCGAATCATCGGGGCTACCACGGCACGCGACGGTTATATGGAAGGTAATGGTTACCAAGTAACATGGACCTTCGGCCACCTTTGTGAGCTGAAGGAACCGGATGATTATACTCCGATGTGGAAACATTGGAGCCTTTCGGCGTTGCCGATGATTCCACAGCGATTCGGTATCAAGCTCATCAACGATGAAGGCATCAAGAAGCAGTTTGCTACCATCGAGAAACTGATGCAGGCTGCCGACAGCATCATCAACTGCGGTGACGCCGGACAGGAAGGAGAGCTTATCCAGAGATGGGTGATGCAGAAAGCGCAGGCGAAATGCCCCGTCAAGAGACTGTGGATTTCGTCCATGACCGATGAAGCCATCAAGCAGGGCTTCCAGGAACTGAAAGACCAGACCGAATACCAGTCACTCTATCTTGCCGGACTTTCCCGTGCCATCGGCGACTGGATTCTCGGTATGAACGCCACCCGACTTTATACATTGAAATATGGACAGAATCGACAGGTGCTCAGCATCGGTCGGGTGCAGACCCCTACCCTTGCCCTCATCGTAAACCGCCAGAAGGAAATCGACAACTTCGTTTCCGAACCTTACTGGGTACTCGCCACCATCTATCGCGACACCCAGTTTACGGCAACCAGCGGCAAGTTTACCAGCAAGGAGGAAGGCGAGAAGGCTTTCAGCACCATCGCCGGCAAACCCTTCACCGTTACCGATGTAAGCAAGAAGAAGGGAAACGAGGCGCCACCTCATCTCTACGACCTCACCTCGCTACAGGTGGATTGCAACAAGAAGTTTGCCTACTCTGCCGATATTACGCTGAAGCTCATCCAGAGTCTCTACGAGAAGAAGTACACCACTTATCCTCGTGTAGATACCCAGTTCCTGACCGACGATATCTATCCGAAATGTCCGCAGATTCTGAACGGTGTGAGCCAGGCAAAGATAGCCAGTCAGCAGAAATACCTCCCACTCATCCAGCAACTCGCAGCCACCGGCAAGAAGTTGCCGAAGAGCAAGAAGGTATTCGATAACAGCAAGGTAACCGATCACCACGCCATCATCCCAACCGGAGTTCCGCCAACCGGACTCACCGATATGGAGGCGAATGTCTATGATCTCATCGCCAAGCGATTCATCAGCGTGTTCTATCCGGACTGTAAATTCTCCACCACCACCGTTTTGGGCGAAGTCATCAACGAAGATGGACCGAAACCGGAGAAGATAGAGTTCAAGGTGAGCGGTAAGGAGATTCTCGAACCGGGCTGGCGAGTAGTCTATGCCAAGGATGTAAAGAATGCAGATGACGATGATGCTTCAGATAACGCCAACGGAAACGCAGACTCAGGAAACGGCGCCAAGAAGGAAGTGGTAGAAGAAAGAACCCTCCCATCCTTCACAAAAGGCGAATCGGGAGAACATCAGCCTACCCTGACGGAGAAATGGACCACGCCACCTAAGTATTATACCGAGGCAACCCTGCTGCGTGCGATGGAGACAGCCGGTAAATTCGTAGAAGACGAAGAACTTCGTGCAGCATTGAAGGAGAACGGAATCGGCAGACCTTCCTCCCGTGCCGGCATCATCGAGACCCTCTTCAAGCGCCACTACATCCGTCGCCAGCGCAAGAATCTGATGGCAACCCCGACAGGCATCGAACTCATTGACACCATCCATGAGGAACTGCTGAAGAGTTGCGAACTGACCGGTATCTGGGAGAAGAAACTCCGCGACATCGAGCACAAGACCTACGATCCTGCCGACTTCATCAACGGACTGAAAGAACAGATCAACAAGATTGTCATCGATGTGTTGTCAGACAACAGCAACCGGAGAGTGACCATCATGACAGAGGAAGACCTCAAGAAGAAACCGGCTGCCAAGAAACCGGCTGCCCGAAAGGCTCCAGCCAAGAAAGCCGATAAGGCAGCAGCACAGAATACAGATTCTCAGAATGCTCCTGCTCAGCCGGCTCCAGCTGCCGACCCAATGGTTGGCAAACCATGTCCGCTCTGCGGCAAGGGCGTCATCATCAAGGGCAAGACCGCCTATGGCTGCAGCAACTGGAAGGCAGGCTGCCAATATCGTCAGCCATTCTCGCAGATGTAAATCAATATGAAACAAATAAGATTTTATCAAATCATAACAGCAATCAGCTGCCTCTTTCTGATAAGTTGCGGCATTGAACAGAACCTGAAGAAAGCAGACAAGCATCTTTCTTTAGGCGAATACTACGATGCGGCAACCCAATATAAAAAGGTGTACACCAAGACACCTACCAAAGAGCGGGCTGCCCGGGGCAAGGTGGCTCTGAAGATGGCACGCTGCTATGATAAAATCAACAGTACGCCGAAGGCACTGGCAGCCTACAGCAATGCCATCCGATACAAGCAGGCAGACCTCAACGACCGCCTGGCTTACGCACGGCTTCTCCTGAAGAACGGAAGTTACAGACAGGCTGCCAAGGAATTCGAATTCCTGCTCGATTCCATGCCCGACAACGTGCTGGTAAAGAACGGACTCGAATCGGCACAGAAAGCCCCAGTCTGGAAGAAGGAAGGAAGCCGGTACAAGGTAAAGCGGATGGATGTTTTCAACTCCCGAAGAGACGACTATTCGCCGATGTTCCTCAGCGATGACTACAGTCAGCTCTATTTCACCTCAACCCGCAACGAAGCCCAGGGCAGCGACCTGAACGGAGTGACAGGAACGAAATCTGCCGACATTTTCTTCTCTGAAAAGAACGACAAAGGCAAATGGAGCAAGCCGGAAGCCATCGGAACCGGTCTCAACACCGACTACGAAGAGGGCGCATGCTGCTTTACCCCAGACGGCAAGCAGATGTACCTCACCCAGTGTGCCACCGATCCCACTTCGCCCCGCTTAGCCCAGATAGTAACCTCCAACCGCTCAGATGCAGCCTGGAGCAAGCCTACGAATCTGGAAATCAGCAAAGATACACTCAGCTGTTTTGCCCATCCAGCCATCTCCCCTGATGGCGAATGGCTCTATTTCGTATCAGACATGCCGGGCGGAAAAGGCGGACTCGACATCTGGCGAGTGCGCATCACTCCTGCCGGACTGGGCGGCGTAGAGAACCTGGGCGAACCTATCAACACACCAGGCGATGAGATGTTCCCTACCTTCCGCCCTAACGGCGACTTTTACTTCAGCAGCAACGGTCATGTGGGAATGGGCGGACTCGACATCTATATCGCCAAAGTAAATTCCATCACCCGGAAATATGAACTCACCCACCCCGGCTATCCGCTGAATACAGAAGCCGATGACTTCGGAATGACTTTCGAAGGTCTCCACAATCAGGGTTTCTTCTGCTCTAACAGAAAAGACGGAAGAGGCTACGATCATATCTACTCCTTCGAGAATCCGGAGATTGTTACCACAATGAAGGGATGGGTTTACGAGAAAGACGGTTATGAACTGCCTGCCGCAGAGGTCAGAATCGTAGGCAACGACGGAACGAACAGGAAACTATCCGTCAAGGGCGACGGTTCGTTTGTCCTCCCTATCAATCCGCATGTCGACTACCTGGTGATGGCATCCTGCAAAGGCTACCTCAACCACAAGGAAGAACTTCGGGTTGATTCAGCTAAAGAGAGTAAGGAATACGTGCTCCAGTTCCCGCTGGCTTCCATCACAGCCCCTGTACTCATCGACAACATCTTCTACGATTTCGACAAGGCAACCCTTACCGAAGCCAGTACAACAGCCCTCGACCAGCTGGTAACGCTGCTGAAAGAGAACCCGCACGTTACCATCGAACTCAGCGCCCATTGCGACTACAAGGGAAACAGCGAATATAACAAGCATCTGTCTCAGCGCCGCGCCCAATCGGTAGTAGACTATCTGATAAAACACGGCATAGAGAAAGAGCGCCTCACCCCTGTGGGCTACGGCAAGGAGAAGCCGAAGAATGTGCGCAAGAAACTTACCGTGAAGTATCCTTGGCTCAAGGAAGGCGATGTGCTCAACGAAGAATTTATCCTGAAGCAGAGCAAGGAGCATCAGGAAATCTGCAACCAGCTGAACCGCCGAACCGAGTTCAAAGTGCTCCGCACTACCTATAAATTGTTTTAGAAACCGATATCATAAGCATAGGTGCTCTACTGAAAAAGTAGCAGCACCTATTTGTTTTTCTATATTCAGCAATATTAAATCTTCGTTCATCGACGCTGAATGTCCGTTCAGCGACGTTGAATATCCGTTCAGCGACGTTGAATGTCCGTTCAGCGTCGATGAACGGAGATTTCAAGAGCATAAAGATGATATTTATAGTAATAAAAAACTCTTTCTATTAGCACTAAAAACTATTCTGCTAATAGAAAGAGTTGATCATTCATACAATTGATATCAGGGAAGAAGCCTACTGACGTGCATCAGCCAGTTCATTATATCCCCAAACCATGATGAGGACAACGAAGCCAGCCAGCACCATCAGGAGATTCTGAGAGTGGGCGATGGAATCTGCCACATGCGTAAGGGCACGCGAACCGGAGAGGAGGAAATCTATCTTCATAGAGAAAAGCCACCCCTGAATCTGTTCCCATCCCTGACAGACTACTGCTATGATGATGCCTGCTGCCACACAGGCTGCCGTCCATAAATGTTCCAGACGCTGGCGCTTAACCAGCGACATCGCTGTACCAGTTTCGGGTAAAGCCGGCAAGGCCTGCATCACCCTGTCGGAGAATCCGTCATCAGGAATCTCTGACATCTGGCAATCGGAAAAGAACATCTGTAAGAGTTCTTCATCCTGAGGGGCCAACGGTTCCCCTTTCATGCTCTCCAACTTCTTATCATTTATCTTATCGGTCATAACCATTCTTTTTTAAATAACTTGCAAGTTTCTGTTTTCCACGAGAGAGATGCGACTTAATGGTGCCTTGCGCCATTCCCGTCACCTCTGCAATCTTATCTATAGAGAGACCATCCATCAGCTGCAGCGTGATGCATGTACGTTCGTTCTCGCTCAATATCCGCAGGGCATTGAGTAAATCCATCTTCAGTCCGGTATTCACTCCCTGCGCATTCTGTCGGGCAACCGCCGGCGTATCGATATCCTGCGTTTCCTTATAACTGCGGGTATAATCATACCACACATTATAGGCGATACGATAAAGCCAAGTGGAAAAGCTGGCTGTACCCCTGAAACCCGACAGATGGGTATAAGCCTTCACAAAGGTATCCTGCGCCAAGTCGTCACTCAGCTGCGCATCCCCCAGCGTCTGCCGTAGGAAGAACCCACGAATGGGTGACTGATACTTCCTGACCAGCAAGTCGAACGACTTGCGGTCATGAAGCATCACCACCTTCGTGACGAGAGAAATATCGGATAACTTTTCCACTATATATTAACTAATAATTGTTGTTTGATTTTTATACCGGAGTTCCATTATAACCTGTGCCCTGATCGCCATGGCGGTTTCTCCACCAATCCTTGATGGCTGGAAGCGAACCTATGAGGGTCTGTCCCAATCCATAGAAGAAGACCAGGGCTCCGATGCCAGCCAGGAAATCAGCATCCCACCAGGCAAACATGGCGCACAAACCGGCTCCCAGGAAGGCATTTCTCAATCCACGCTTTACCAGATACTCATCGCTCTGCTTGTCTATCGGCCGGTCGCTTTCCGGAACATTGATGCCCTTCTCCATCGCCATTTCCGCCAGTTTCATCCGGTCGTTGTGGCGGCGAATCAGATATCTGATAACCAGAAATACGATGATCAGCGGAGCAAAGACAAATAGCAGACCGAAGATGATACAGAAGATGATCATAACAGCCAGCGCTCCGCCACCAAATACCGAACCGATGAAATCGAACGGATCATCATAGTTGTCTAAACTGTATCTAGAATGAACAGACTTATTATCATTCTCATCATAATCATCATAGTTGGCCGAATCTGTACTGGTTGTATCAGAATAAGCCTCCAACGCCTCGTCGTCTTTATCCTTCGAAGCAGATGGCTGTGCGGCAGATGCAGGAGCAGCCTTTGAATCTACCTGTTGGGTAGTTGGATGATAACGATGTTTTGGAGCAGAAGACGCCAAAGACACTTGGGTGGCTCCGATGCTCATAACGAGCGCTAATGCCAATATTGCTTTCTTCATATCATTATTTTTTACTGTTTTACCTTGTTATTTGAAAAATTTCTGCTTCTTAGACGCATCTCTTCGCGATTTAGTTGCAAAGAAACGAAAAATTTCTTATTTTTGCAAACAAATTAAAGAAAAAGAAACAGAATGAAGACATTACCTGAAGATTTCAGAACATATACGCAGGCACTGATGGGCGAAAAGCTGTATCAGCGTCTGGAGCATGCTATCCTTGAAGAGGAGGCACCAACCAGTATCCGCATCAATCCTTTTAAATGCAAGGATGCTGATGGCGAACCGGTTCCCTGGTGTCCGGAAACCGGACGTTATCTCTCTACGCGTCCCGGATTCACCTTCGATCCGCTGCTGCATGCCGGCTTATATTATGTACAGGAAGCCTCATCTATGTTTGTAGATATGGCTATCCGACAGTACGTAAAAGAACCGGTGATGATGCTGGATCTCTGTGCTGCCCCTGGCGGAAAGTCGACAGCCGTAAGGGCTGCCTTGCCGGAAGGGAGTCTGCTCTTCAGCAACGAACCGATGCGCACCCGCTCACAGATTCTTGCCGAAAACGTACAGAAGTTCGGTCATCCGGATATGATTGTTACCAACAACTATCCCCGCGATTACAAGAAATCTAAGTTGCAGTTTGATGTGATTCTTACCGATGTTCCCTGCTCCGGCGAAGGAATGTTCCGCAAAGATGAAGGGGCTATCGGCGAATGGAGTACCCAGAATGTGAACAACTGCTGGCAGCTGCAGCGCGAAATCGTATCGGATATCTGGAACTGTCTGAAGCCAGGCGGTATCCTGATTTACTCTACCTGCACCTTCAATGCGCACGAAGATGAGGAGAACGTGGACTGGATATGCGAAGAACTTGGCGCTGAAGTGATGGCACTGGAGGGTGTAGAAGATACATGGAACATCACCCGCAACCTCACGGGCACCGACTTCCCGGTTTACCGGTTCATTCCTGGCGTTTCGCGAGGCGAAGGTCTGTTTATGGCGATTCTGAAGAAAGAGGGCGAATGGGAAGCCGGCTCACCAGCCAAGGAGAACAGGAAGGATAAGAAGAAGAAAGACAAGAAGGTGGCTAAAGGAAAGGGACCGGAGATTCCTGACGGCTGGCTGAAGGCTGATACGGAATGGATGCCTGCAGAAAGCAACGAGACGGTTTACGCCATCCCGGGCAGATGGAAAGACATCTACAACCAGGCTGAAAAGAACCTGAAGGTGCTGCATGCAGGTGTGAAACTGGGAACAGACAAGGGAAAGGGTCTCATTCCCGACCAGGCTCTCGCTCTCTCTACGATGCTCAACAAAGATCACTTCCCACAGGTGGAGTTATCCTACGATGATGCCATCCGCTACCTTCGCAAGGAGACTGTGAATCTGCCTGCCGATACGCCTAAGGGGTATGTTCTGATAACCTACAGACAGGTTCCGATAGGCTGGGAAAAGAACATTGGCAACCGTGCCAACAACCTCTATCCGCAGGAGTGGAAGATCAAGAGTAGCCATATTCCGGAAGAACAGTTTACAGTTAACAGTTTATAGTTTATGCTTAGCATCATCGCCTGTATATCCAAAGTGCATAGAGCTATCGGGTACAAGAACCGGTTGCTCTACGCCATCCCATCGGACATGACCCGATTTCGTATGCTCACAACCGGACATACGATCATCATGGGCAGGAAGACATTTGAGTCGCTGCCTAACGGAGCCTTGCCCAACCGCCGTAATATTGTTATCTCGAAGACAAGAGAGCAGATAACAGGGTGCGAAGTATACACCTCTCTGGAAGAAGCGCTGGCAGCAAGGAAAGAAGAGGCAGCAAGGAAAGAAGAGGTTGGAAACAAAGAAACGGTTGGAAGCAAAGAAGCTTCAGATGAATGTTTCATCATCGGAGGAGCCAGCATATATGAACAGGCTTTGCCTTTTGCAGACAAGCTTTATCTCACAATCGTAGAAAAGGAACCTGAACATGCCGATACCTTCTTTCCGGAAATCAATCCGGCAGAATGGGAAGTGACAGAAAAAGAAATGAGGAATGAAAACGGCTTACCGTTCACATTCCTCACCCTTTATAGAAGGCAGTAATCCCGCAGGGAGCTACTGCTTTTTTTCTTTTTATATCTTATTTCTCTGCTGCAGCCTCCTCATCAGTTTCCTCTTCATCATCGTTGAAACTCTTGAGATCCTGCATAGAAAGCTGACGGTTGATAGATGCATTGAAAGAGATGATGGTCTCGCTGCGAGACAATCCCAATGGCTGCAACTTATCATGGATGATTTCCAGGAGATGGTGGTTGTTCAGCGCGTAAATCTTGATAAACATATCAAAACCACCTGTAGTATAGTGACACTCTACAACCTCAGGAATCTTCTTCAACTCCTCTACAACCTGGTCAAACTTCTCAGGCTCCTTCAGATAGAGTCCCATATAAGCACAAGTTTCGTAACCTATCTTTTCTGGGTCAATGATGAATTGTGAACCCTTGATGATACCAAGATTTGTAAGTTTAGCAACACGCTGATGAATGGCAGCACCGCTCACGTTGCAAGCGCGTGCCACTTCCAAAAATGGAATACGGGCATCCTGAGAAATCAGCTTCAGAATCTGCCTATCTAATGAATCTAAAATTTGTTTTGACATAATACTAATAATTTGCTTGCAAAGATAATACAAAAAATTAATAAAAGCAATTTTTTAAGAGAAAAACATGATAAATTAATATTATTTTCCTTTTTCTGTGGCAGAATAACTGATTTTTAGTGCTTTTGCCTGGCGCAAAGCCTGCTTTACGTCGGTTATCACACCCATCTTGGTTTCCTGATCTGCTTTGATTGATACAGTCATCAGCTTTTGGTCTTCCGGCGACATACGCTTCTTTTCTGCCGAAATGTAATCCATCACTTCGGGAGCCGAAGCAAACTTATCATTCAACTGAATCTGGGTACCGGTACCATACTTTGCCTGCATCTCTTTGGTTGGCTTACCTATATAAATATGGCTCACCGCCGATTTCTTGGTCAGGCGGGTGAGTTCCTTGCCTTGTGGCAAACGGCAGTCTACCTTCAAGGTAACCTGGCGCATGTGGGTAACAATCATAAAGAAGAACAGTACGGAGAAAATGAGGTCTGGCAGAGAAGATGTATTCAACCCTGGCACTTCATGCGATTTCTTATGAAAATTCATCATTGTTTACCTCCTTTCTGCTGTTCAGTAGCTGTTTCTGCCGAATTTTCTTCCCCTTGCTTTTCTTCAGCATTGGCATCAACACGCTGGTCGGTTTGAGTCATTGCGTTGGCATACGACTCTGTGATGCGCTGCGGACAGATGTTGCGCACCTGTTCTTTCTGGTCATTGTTCAAGAGGGCATAATCCCTGTGATATTTCTTCTGGGCTGTTTCGTTGCGTAGCTGGCTATATGCTTCCATCAGCTGATTCTGCATCTGGAAATAGAGATTATAGTCGGCATCGCGGTCACTCTCAATAGAGATGAGATGTTTCTTGCCCAGGCGGTGTACAAAGCGGATGGTTTCTTCCTTGAGCTGGCTCACCTGCATCGGCTTACCGTTGACCAAAAGCGTATCGCCAGCCGTCAGGCGCAGCGCCATGAGGTTAGCCTTGTCTACCACCGACTGCTGTTCCTTCTTCTGCGGTTCAGGTGAAGGGAGTTGGCGCAACAGTCCCTTATCCACATCCATTGATGTGGTGACAAGGAAGAATATCAACAGCATGAACGAGATGTCGGCTGTAGATGTGGTATTCAGTCCCGGGGTTTCGTGTTGCTTCCTTCTAATCAGCATATTTAATCCTTATTTATAGAATAGAGAGCCCAAAGCACTCACTTTAGTTTTTCTTCCGAATATAACGTGTGGCACCGAAACAGACGGCACCGATTCCTGCCACCAGCATCAGGAGCGATGTGATGACAAACATATCTGAAAGCTTGAGCCAGAGCCAGTCGGCATAATTCTCGCCATTGATGAGCATCGGAGCAGAACCGCCCAAAAAGAAGGTAAGCAGCAAAACTGCCAAAGTTCCGATCCATGTGATGCGGAAGATGCGACGCACGGGAATGCCATTCACTACAGCCTCCGACTTGCTGCTGCGATAATCTCTGATCATCGAAAAGACTGCCAGACCTGTACCTCCTATCAGGAAGAGCCACATCAGCAGGATGAGCACATCGGTAAAGAGAGGCGCATTAAAGTCGGGGTTCTCTTCGAAAGGCAAATCGTAGCCTACCAAAAAGAACAGACCGAAAACCAGCACCGCCAGTCCTATCATGATATAGAACACCTGCTGCGATATCTTTTCGGCCGACTTCGTCTTCTGCTTTGAAAATTGAAATTTAACCATTTCGCTCTTCGTTTATTTATTCTTGGCAATAATATCCATTAAAGTAACCGCCGACTCCTCCATCTGGCTTGTCAGGTGCTCCACCTTAGAAAGGATGTAGTTATAGAAAACCTGAAGGATAAGGGCTACGATGATACCGAAGATGGTAGTGATGAGCGCCACTTTCATACCCGAAGCCACGATAGTAGGACTGATATCGCCCGCCTGCTGAATCTGGTCGAACGACATGACCATACCGATCACGGTTCCGAGGAATCCGAGCGATGGCGCCATAGCGATAAAGAGTTTGATCCAGGAACAGCCCTTCTCCAGGTTAGCCGCCTGAACGGTACCATATCCGCTTACCGAGCGCTCGATGTCATCAAGACTCTCGCTGATATGCATCAAACCCTGGTAGCAGATAGAAGCCACCGGCCCGCGGGTATTCCGGCAGAGCGTCTTAGCCCCTTCCACATCTCCCGCCGCCACCTTCTGGTCGATATCCTGCATCAACTTCTTGGCGTTGATTTCAGAGAGACTCAGATAGATGATGCGCTCGATACAGAAAGCCATACCCACGATGAGGGCGATGGCAACGAGAGACATAAATCCCGCATTACCCTCTATAAACTTTGTCTTAAGAGCTTGATGAAATCCCATGTTCTCTTCTTGAGCCATCATAGGCAGAGAACACATCCATGTGAAAACCAATATTGCAAAACGTGCAATAGCTGTATTTTTCTTCATATACTTTATTATATATATAAAAGCGGAAAGAGGGGGATTCGAACCCCCGATTCCCTTTAGGGGAATACACGCTTTCCAGGCGTGCCTCTTCAGCCACTCGAGCACCTTTCCAGTTTCGGAGTACAAAATTATCACTTTTTATTCGAAAAGCCACATATTCGTTTGCTTTTTACATTTCTTTAACGAAAATACAAGAGCGTAAACCCGCTAGGCGTCTAGCGGTAGACGCCTAGCGGTATAGTGTAAATTCTATTTTTCAGGAATGATCTCGAAGATTTCGGCTGAACCATCCAGCTGAAGCTTGGCAGCCTTCTTCACCAATTCTATCTTGCAGAATGACTGGTCGATGTTGATGGTTGCCAAAACCTTGCCCTTGGCATTCAGCTGGCGACATACCAATGATTTGCCTGGAGCCAACTTCAACAGCAGGGTGTAACCCTTTACATCCTTCTCTACACCCATGGTAAGGGTGCCCTCGTTGGTGAATGAGGTGCAAGGGTTCTCATCGAAACCATACATCGCTGCCTGCAGATTGCCTGCCTCAACAGGGAAGCTCAAATGCTCTGGAGTAGTTGGGTTCACCTCGAAGGTACGAACTGCAGCCCAGTTGCGCTTGTCAGACTTCAACTTCTTGATGCGGATATAACGAGCCTCAACAGGAGAATCGGTCTTCCAGTTGATGATATACTGCTTCTTCAACTCACCGGTCAGCGCCTTCCACTCCTTCTTGTCAAGAGAATACTCCAAAACGGTGTTGTCGAAGTAATCCACATCATCTACAGAGTTACGACCCTGAAGGATTCTTACCTCAGAAACAGAACGAACACAACCTAAGTCTGCACCAATCCAGTCGCCAGTGTTCTGACCATTACCTGATGTATAATAGGTAGTAGAATCATTGTCAAACATCGCCTTGCTCTGGGTAGTTCTCAAGGTGGCGTAAGTACCGATACCCTTATAGAAGGCAGGCACCTTGCCAGTCAACTTCTTGAAGAAACCAGAAGCCATATCATCCATAGACTGCTCATAGAATGGCTGCAATACCATGGTTCCAGACTTATGCTTCTCGTAAGCAGCCACATCTTCCTTGCTCATACGGTTGTTGACATAGCCATCCCAGAATGCCTGGTCATTACCAGCCTTGTATTCCTTGATGAGCTGCATGGTCTTCAAGCCACGGTCGCCCAACTTGCCAAACTCTGTGAGCCATGGGCGGAGTTCCTTCATCAGCAGGGCATTCTTGCAGTTTGCCTCCATCTGAGCAGGTGCATTCTTCACTCTTACAAACTCGCTCTGCAGGGCATTGAACTCAGCATCTGTAAAGTTGTCGATGCGGAAGCTCTTGGTTTCCCAGGATTCGATACGGCGATAACCGGTTTCTGTATCGCATGAGTGCATGGCGAAGGTGCGATAAGCCTCGTGTGCCTCTGGAGTAAGATCTACCAGACCACGCTCCCAGTTGTCGAGCGGATTATAGTTGGCGATATTCCAGGTATAATCGGCTACACCATAGAGAGCCAGCTTGGAAGCCTCTCCATGCTCCATCGGGTTGCTCACGAAACCGCAGAGATCCTTGTTGGTCAGGTCGGTCTGTAAACCATAGGTAGGACCCTGCATGATGATATGGCGTGCATAATCGGTTACAGGGAAGTTCCACCAGTAGTAAGCAGGACGCTTGATACGGGAGTTCACCCAGTCGAGCGTCTCGCGGGTCAAGTCGCTACATACCACATCACCTGTCCAGAATACATTGATAGATGGATCGAGGGTATTACCGAAGATAGCCAGAGAACCGGTTGGTTTTGGATTCGCCCAGAGACGGGTATAATCGGTAGGACACATCACAAGCGGAGTCACATCACCCTTAGCCTTCACAAACTCCTTAGTCAGGCGGTTCAAGAGTTCAGACTGCTTGACTGGGTTGGCACCCTCGCCGGAAATATCATCAAAGAAGATGGCGAAAGAACGCACACCGAGGTCGTACATCAAGTCGAGCTTGTGAACCAGGTTCTGATAGTCTTCCTCGTTCCACTTGATATCCTGTCCTGGATGGATAGCCCATACGAAATCTACACGGTTGCGACGGCAAGCCTGTACGAGTTCGCTGATGTTCTTAGCCTCTTTCTCTGGATAAGGCAAGCGCCAGTTAGGGCAGCTGTGATAAGGATCATCCTTTGGACCATAGAGATAGGTGTTCATCTTGTTCTTTCCATAATAGTCGATGAGGGAAAGACGCACCTGATGAGACCAAGGCTCACCATAGAAGCCCTCTACCACACCACGGTTTGGAAGATCAGGGTAGTCGTTGCAAGTGGTATAAGGCATCTGGCCCTTAGCCATCTCGCTGTTTACAATCTGGCGCAAGGTCTGCAAGCCATAGAATGCACCACGCTCGTCGTATCCCACAATCTGGATACCCTTGGCATCAGCCTTCAGGCTGTAAGCACCCGATACCGGCTTCACACCAGCCTTAGCTGCAAGTTTTTCACCGAAATCGATGGTCAGGCGAATGCCCTTGGCGTTAGCGGTCAGGAACTTCACATCATCCGCAAACTTACCTTTCTTGTCGATTACCTTGACACCCTTCTGCAGGTCGAGTCGGTTAGCAGCATCCACATTCAGGAGATGTGGTGTAGGGCTCACGATGAGTCCGTGATGATCCAGTTTCTTACCCGGAATCATGTTTACGTCCTGCTTTTCAGAACGCTGGCCGCTCAGGTCTTGTGCCTGAGTGCCCTGTGCAAATGCAGCCATCAGGAGGGCTGCCATCAACATTTTTCTAGTCATAATGAATAGTTGGTTTAGGATTTATTTTTATTAAATTTTATATATTTACAAAAGCTTTTGCCCTTACAGGGCGCTTTGCTGATTGCCATTATAACCCAGGGTGTTGCCCTGGGCTAGGAGCTTCTGCCCTTTCAGGGCGTGCTGCTTCTAGAGCTTTGAGTCTTCAGGGCGTGTGGGGCATTTCCCTAGAAGTGAAAGACACTTTCTACATTTTTATTCGTCTGTTCTGCAAACTTTTCTTCGCTCACGTTGTAGGCTTTTGCCAAGGTTTTAAGTACTTCTACCACGAAGGCGCTCTCATTGCGCTTTCCGCGATATGGAACGGGAGCCATGTATGGAGAGTCGGTTTCCAAAACAATGCGGTTCATCGGAACCACGGCAGGGAGGTCTTCACGCAGATGACTGCTCTTGAAGGTAGAAACTCCACCGATGCCCAGCACGAAGTTATCGAACGAGAGGAGTTCCTCTGCCTCCTTCTGATTGCCGGTAAAGCAATGGAACACGCCGCCCGGCAGGTCTTTCTGATACTGTCTGAGCAGATGCACCATCTCGTTCTGTGCCTTGCGGCAATGAATCATCAATGGCAAGCGGGTCTCTATCGCCCACTTCACCTGTTCCTCAAAAGCCTCCAGCTGCTCATGCTCGAACTCACGGCTCCAGTAATAATCCAGTCCTACCTCGCCCACAGCGATAAAGTCAGAAATCAGTGGAGAATCAGCCGTCTGCCCAGCATTTCCCGTCATGCGATGCTCCTCCAGTATCTTCCGGAGTTCAGCCAGCTGCTCCTTCCAGTCTTCCTTCACCTCTTCAGGATGCAAGCCAATCATAGGATAGGCGTAGCCCGGATATTCCCGGCTCAGAGCCAGCACAGCGTGCGTAGTCTTCACATCGATGGCAGGCAGGAACACCTTACCTACCCCCGCTTCTTTAGCTCGGGCGAAAGCCTCCGCCCTATCCTCATCAAATTCTTCCGCATCAAAATGCGTATGTGTATCTATTACTTTGAACATTGAACTTTGAAATTAGTACTGTCGCTTCATCATTTTCTGAGCATACTTTGCCAATTCCTCCTTACGCTCAGCAGGCACATTCACGGCATCCAGATACTTCTTGCTCTGCTCGAAATAATAAGCTATCTTATCCTGCGCCATTTTGTCGATACCAATCTCGTTGTATAGACGGGTAACGGCAGCCACCTTCTCCTTGCGGTCGAACTCCTCGGCATCCACCCATTTCTGGAGTTCTGCACGCTGAGCGTCGTTGGCATGGTTGAAGGCATTGATGAGCATGTAAGTCTTCTTGTTAGATGTGATATCGCCACCAATCTCCTTACCGAACACCTTGGTATCGCCGTAAACATCGAGGTAATCATCCTGCAACTGGAACGCCAATCCGATCTGCTCGCCAAACTTATACAGGTTCTCTGCATCCTCATCAGAAGCATCGGCAAGGATTGCACCCATCTTCAAGGCACAAGCCAGGAGTATGCTGGTCTTGAGGCGGATCATCTCGATATATTCCTCCTCCTTCACATCATTACGGTTTTCAAACTCCATATCAAACTGCTGACCTTCACCAATTTCCAGGGCAGTGGAAGTAAAGAGTTTCAACACCTTGGCAAGATGCTTTTCATCACATTGAGCCATACGCTCATAAGCCAGAACGAGCATGCTGTCGCCCGAAAGGATTGCCGTATTGGCATCCCATTTCTTATGAACCGTTTCATGACCGCGACGCAAATCAGCATTGTCCATCAGGTCATCATGCAGCAAAGTATAGTTATGATAAGTTTCCAGGGCAACGGCATTCATCAGAATCTTCTCAGGATTGTCCTTGAAAAGATTGTAGCCCAGAAGCATGAGCGTAGGACGAATACGCTTGCCACCCATAGAAAGAACGTATCTGATAGGCTCATAAAGAGACTTTGGCTTTCTTTCGTAAGGCAAATTAGCCAGAAACTCATTTACCATGCTTAAAATTTCATCTGCTGTCTTCATAATAATGTATAATTTATAATGTATAATTTACAATGAACAATTTATAATTTATAGCTGGAACACTACCGGGATGGCAATCATCGTGCGACAGACCTTGCCTTTATCGATGCCCGGTTTCCACTTCGGCATCATCTTCATCACCCTCAAAGCCTCGTTGTCGAGCAATGGATCTACCGAAGTGCTTACCTTGATATTGGCAACACTTCCATCCTTGTTTACGATAAAGGATACCACTACGGTTCCCTGAATCTTACTCTTCTGAGCAGCTACAGGGTACTTCAGGTTCTTGGTAAGCCACTGCATGAAGGCAGACCAGCCACCAGGAAACTGCGGTATCTTCTGCACGACGGTCAGTTTGATAGGAGCCTCAGCTCCCGGATTCTCAATGGGAGTTTCAGGAACCGCTTCCTTCACCTCAGATCCATCCACTACACCCGAGCCGTCGCCGATAACCAGTTCGCTGGTTGTAGAACTGATTTTCTGCGGTGCCTTCTGAGTCTGTTGCTCGGCAGCCTTCACTTCCTGGGTAATTGACTTAGAAGCAGGAGCCGAAACAGCCTCTGCACTCACCATATCTTTCTGGTCGGGACGAGCCGACATTTCCAGATCCTGTGAGAGATCTTCCATCGATTCCGACAAGTCATCATCTCCCTGCTGACCTCTCTGATATTGGAGTCCTACGAAGATGAAAGTAAAAGCCAGCAGCAACCCCAGCAGAAAAAATGTAACCCGCTTATCTTCCAGTTGTGCGCTATTTGATTTCTTAATTTCCACAATAAAAACCGTTTAAAATCGTTATTTCCTACGAAAACATTGCAAAATTACTTCTTATTATTGAAAAAAGCAGTATCTTTGCCAAAGAATTAGAAAATTTAAATGAAAAAATATGTAATTTCCGCAATATTGACGCTTTTTGCGACAATTATTGATGCTCAAGAGAGCCAAACGGGGTATAATTTCCTTCGCTTGCCGGTGAGTGCCCATGCAGCTGCTCTGGGTGGCGACAACATCACCTTGATAGAAGATGATGAGGCACTCATATTCCATAATCCGGCTCTCCTGTCATCAGTAAACGACAAGACGGTCAATCTCAATTATATGAACTATATGTCGGGGGTGAACACTGCCTCGGCTAGTTTCAACCGTATTGTCAACGACAAGGCTTCGTGGGCTGTTTCGGCTCAGCTTGTTGACTACGGCAAGATGAAAGAGACGGATGAGAACAACATCCAGATGGGTGAGTTCTCGGCAAAGGACATTGCCGTTGCGGGTTACTTCTCTTATATGCTCGGTGAAAAGTTTGCGGGTGGTATTGCCGCCAAATTCATCACTTCGTATATTGGCGATTACAATTCTATCGCTGTGGGAGTGGATCTGGGCATCAACTATTACGACCCGGAAACGGAATGGTCGGTTTCATGTGCGGCAAAGAATCTGGGTGGACAGCTGAAAGCTTACGACAATGAATATGAGAAGATGCCGATCGACCTGCAGTTGGGTGTGACGAAACGCTTCGCCAACGCACCGTTCAGGGTATCAGCCACACTGGTCAACCTGAACCATTGGGACAGCAGTCTTCGTGATCATGCCGTAGTAGGTGCCGACATTCTGCTTTCGGAGAGCCTGTGGATAGGTGCCGGCTACAACTTCCGGAGAGCCAACGAGATGAAAATCAGCACCTCAGAAGATGAGGAAAGCAGTCATGGAGCCGGTTTCTCTGTGGGTGGCGGTATTAACCTGGAGCGCTTCCATCTGAACGTTGCCTACGGCAAATATCACGTCAGTAGCAACAGTCTCATGCTGAACGTAAGTTACAGATTATAAATTATACATTAAAGTTAGTTCGAAATTATGAAGAAAATAACAATAGCAATAGACGGATACTCTTCTTGCGGTAAGAGTACGATGGCAAAGGATCTTGCCAAGGAAATAGGTTATGTTTATGTAGATACGGGCGCCATGTACCGCTCGGTAACCCTCTATGCGCTGCGTCATCAGCTCTTCGAAGCAGATGGAGCCGTAAAGACTGAAGAACTGCAGAAGGAGATGAAGAACATCAGCATCTCATTCAAGTTTAATGCAACAACCGGTCGCCCAGACTGCTATCTGAACGGCGAACTGGTAGAAAAGGAAATCCGTTCGTTAGAGGTTTCCAACCACGTTAGTCCGATTGCCGCCGTTCCTTTCGTCAGAGAGGCGCTGGTAGAACTGCAGCAGAAGATGGGCGAAGACAAGGGTATCGTGATGGATGGTCGCGATATAGGTACCACCGTGTTCCCTAATGCCGAACTGAAGATTTTCGTAACAGCCAGTTCACAGGTGAGAGCACAGCGCCGTTTCGATGAACTGAAGGAGAAAGGAATGCCAGCCGACTTCGATGCGATTCTGAAGAATGTAGAGGAGCGCGACTATATCGATAGCCACCGCGAGACTTCCCCACTCAGAAAAGCAGATGATGCCATCACGCTCGACAACAGCAACATGACCATTTCTGAACAGAAGGCATGGCTGATGGAACAATATCAAAAAGCAATAGCAGAATAAGCTACAGAGAAGAGACTGCCGGGTTATTAATGCAAAAATACGTTAAATATGCTACTTTTGCCGATAAATTTATTTTATTCGATGAAAAGATTTGGAAAAAAAAACTCCAATTTAGTATCTTTGCAACCATATTAACAAGGTAGTAATGATATAGATTATAAATTTTGAGTTAATTACTGTTTTTTGAAGGTGATAGGTCTTCGGGAGAAGATTTATCACCTGTTTTATTTTCAGACAGTTTATAAAAGATAAACCCACTTGACGTCGTGAAACACGACACCAAATGGATTAACTGATTAATAACCAATATATTAAGTTTTTCAACCAACGATAAAACTATCCTCTACCCATATACGGTGAAACACCGTACCAAGTATATCAAGTAGCTGATAATCAATATTTTAACTCTTATTACAAAAGAGCAGAGTTTTCCTTGATAATCTTATCCTTGCACTCTTCCATCAGCCACTTCGGCGTACTGGTAGCACCACAGATACCTACCGTTTCCACATCCTTGAACCAGTTCATATCTATTTCGTCAGCACTTTCTATCTGGTAGCTGTTGGCATTCACGCTCTTGCATTCCTTGAAAAGCACCTTGCCGTTCGAACTCTTTCTGCCACTCACAAAGAGGATGACATCATGCTTGCTGGCAAAGGCAGCGATGTTAGGCATGCGGTTAGCCACCTGACGGCAGATGGTATCGAAACTCTTGAAGACAGCGCCCTCAACAATATGCTCCTGGCAATATTCGATGATGCGGTGGAACTCATCGAGACTCTTGGTAGTCTGGGAGTAAAGATAGATATCTTTAGAGAAATCCAGCTGACCGGTTTCCTTCAGCAGCTTCACATCCTCAAACTTCTCTACCACGATGGCATGACTCTCCGTCTGCCCCACCAGTCCGAGCACCTCAGCATGCCCGTTCTTGCCGAAAATCACGATCTGTGCCTCCGGATTGTTGACATACTGCTTCTTGATGCGGCGCTGCAACTGGAGCACCACAGGACAGGTAGCATCGATGATTTCAATGTTGTTTCGCTCAGCAAGGGCATAAGTTTCAGGCGGTTCACCATGAGCACGGAGCAAGACCTTTACGCCCTGCAGTTCCTCCATCTGCTCATGGTCTATCGTGATGAGTCCCGCTTCATGCAGGCGCTCCACTTCCATACCGTTATGCACAATATCGCCCAGGCAGTAAAGTTTACCGCCCTTAGCCAACTCCTCTTCAGCTTTCTTGATGGCAGTGGTTACGCCAAAGCAGAACCCACTGCCGTTATCTATTTCTATCTGCACGATATTCATTTTTAAATCATTGTACATAAATCTTCACCACCACCTTAGCATGGTCAGGGTCATTCGTAATTATGAGGATACGAGGGTGTCTGACACGCGATTTCTTCAAGTCGGCAGCCACAGCCGTCACCTTCATCTTAACGGTCTCTCCTGGCTGAATCTTACTCTTCTTCAGTTTCACCTGCAAGCCCATCGTAAACATCTGCATGCTGCGGATATCCAGTTCCGACTTACCCTTATTGGTAATCAGAATCTCACCCTTCAGCTTCTTCTTTCCATTGAAACTACCCAGATTGAGATCGGTGGCAGACATCTCTATCTTCGGAGCCAGTGCCTTCTTGGCTGGAGTCATGTTTTCGAAACCAGGAAGAAGAACGGCTGATACCACGATTTCCTTCTCAGGCGCAATCTTATCGCCAGGACGCTCACCGAGATAAACCGATGTCTGGTTCAAGCCCAGGTCGCGCAGTTTCTTGGAATCCAGCACGAAACTGATTTCGGCAGAATGACGCGGAGCCACCTTGGAAGGCGATACGAAAGCATGAAGATAGGATGGCAGATGCATCACTACCGGCTCCAGCACTTCGTCGGTAGGATTGAAGATATGAATGCGCTGAACCGGACGGTCGCCACGGTTCACGTCATCAAACTCCACCTCCTGGGCATCACTCTTGATGACACCCAGCATCTCATCGTAAGAACCAGCGAAATCTACTACGCTGCCCACTACCCTTCCCCTCATAGAGAGGATGAACGGCTCTTCATCCGCATTGGTATAGAGGCAAACCTGCTTGGTGAAAGTACCCATCTGCTTGGCATCGTATACCGCCTTGATGACGAAACTTTCGCCGGCAGCTATGCTCGTCTTCGGATAATCTACCTCCGTACATCCGCAGCTTTTCAATACATTGTTGATAACCAACGGCTTGTGCCCGTCATTCTTCAGCACGAATTCGGCAGTAACAGGCTTGTGGAACACCACCTGTCCGCAGTCTACCACCTCGTGCTGGGTTGTAATCTTCTGTGCTGATGCAGGCAGCGCCAACAGCGCTGAGAGCATCCATATATTCATCCGTTTCATACTATTCTATTTTAAATTATCAATCTATAAACTTTTAACTATCAATTATTAACTTTCAATTCATAGGTCTCTGTGCGGCCACTAAATTCCGGACTGTAGGTACACTCAGCGATGCAAGTTCCGCTCTGATAGTCGCCCTTTCTATCCACGTAATACTCCATTTCTACGATGTGCTTACCTTTAGATAAACGATCGAAATAGAAATTTGTTGCATGGTCTCTTGGAGAAACATAGCAGCCTATGCTCCACTGATAACCGCTCAACTGGTTAACCGGCTCCAGGCATGCCGCACGCTTATCCGTAATCTGCACAAAGTCGTAGTCGCGGTCGGCGGTGATGATGAGCGTTACCTTCACCTTCTCGCCTACCTGCGCATTGCCCTTGCTCTCAGATTCGGCTGGAACGATGACACGGCGCACCTTGATGCCCGACTCCATGGAACCGATTTCGCTGATAGGCTGCTTAAACTCTGCATAGACAGCTCCCCAGCTGGTATAATCGCTCTTTTTGTCGATGCTCAGCTTAGATGCCTTGCCCGGTCTTTCGGTCTTCACATAGCCCAAAGTAGTGGAATCCTGCGGCATCGGCAGCAGCTTGCCGTCCAGTTTCAGCACGGCATTCTCAGCCTTCCGGCTCCAGTTGTTCTCATTGCCCTTCATAAAGGCGTAGACGGCATCCACGGTGTTCACCGGCGTATCCCAAACCTGGGTGCGTTTCGACATCAGGAGCCAGCGCTGCAGTTCCTCGATGGTCTGCTTGTCGTTCGGCTTCAGCATCTGCATCGCCTCTATCACGGATACCTGGGTAGGAATCTTATAGTTTCTCCAGCTGTAGAGTGCCTTGCGGGTATCGTAGTAGCGGCCCATCTCCTCGCGGTAAACGGCATATTCGTTCACGCTCTGCAGATATTCGCCAGCCTTCTCGCGATAGGCAGCATTCTGCTGGCTGTTTCTGGCGAGTACCACGGCAGCACGCGCCTTGCCATAGATGGAGAAATCACCGGTCATCTTCGACATCTTGTCCAAGAGATAAGCCTTATCCTGCTCCAGATTCTGCTTCATCTTTCTGCCATCCACCGAAAGGATGTAGAGATAATGCAGCGCCTGTTCGCTAGGATTCACCTTCTGCTTTTTCTCCTCCTGCTTCTTCATTTCTCTTACTTCCTGTGCTGTCTGCCAGGAGAGATAATCGATGGCGGAAGTCAGCATCCGGGCGGTTGATTTCTGCACACCTGCGATGTCATTCAATCGAACCATCATTTCGGCTACCGATGTAGTCATATACCGGCTGCCCTTCATTCCTTTCCACCAGGAAAAGGAACCGTTAGGGTTCTGCAACTTCTTCAGCTTCTCCACCTGATTCTGCAGGCGGATGCTCTCCTGAGTAAGATTTTCCAGCGAGAGATGCTTCTGTACATGGTTTGTGATAGTATTGGCATAGATGGCAGACATCAGCGAGATGGCGTCCTCCTCATCCGGATTACTGATGGCTGGCAGCGCCTTCACCATCAGCCAACTTGGGTTATTGGTGTACTCGATGGTTACCTTTGCCTCTTCAGCGCCCTTCGCCTGCTTGCCCTCCTTGTTCAGGAAGAGTTTGCTCAGGTCGAAGTTCTGCTCACCCTTCTGATGCAGGGTGATAGGCAGGGTGTTCACCACGAGTTCACGGTTGCTCAAAACCGGCAGATAGTGCTGTTCACCATCGCTGTAGCCATTACCGGCAGCCACCACCTTATTAATATATACGCCTTCTTTCAGTCCCTGGACATCAAAGGAGATGGTAGCAGAGCCCTCGGCATCGATGCAGTAGTTCTGCGTCTTCTGCCAAACCACCTTGTTGGTCTCCGGGTCGAGAATCTGCATACGGGCGTTGCCGCTCACCTTCTTGTCGGAAGTATTGAAGAGTTTCACCACGATGGTGCTCTTATCGCCCTCACGCAGGAAGCGAGGCATGTTAGGCTGCACCATCACGGTCTTCTGAGCCACAGCCTCATCCACCAGCAAACCGTTGCGCATCTCCTTGTCATGAGCCAAGCCCATGAACTTCCAGGTAGTCACGCTCTCCGGCAGGGTAAACCTGATGGCTACGTTGCCATTGTTGTCGCTCTCCAAGGCAGGATAGAAGAAGGCGGTTTCGTTCATATTCTCACGCACCTGCACTTTGTCAAGGTACTGTCCTGCATCTGAGCCAGAACCGCCGACAAACTGCGGCATCTCCTCTACTACATCAAAAACCTTGTTAGCAGATGGAGCAGCCGCTGCAACACGGGTCATATTACTCCCACGAGTTTTCATGACTCTCCCTTCTTCCTGAACCAGCTCGTCTTTCTTTATACGAACAGACTCTACGGTTCCGCCAAGAGAACGTTCCAACTTGCTCAGCTCCACCGCTTGCATATAAGCATAATAGCTAAAGAATTTGCCATCAAACTTATCTACATCCAGTCCCTTCTCGTCATAATACTTGGTAGGATAAACGCCATTCAAGTAAGATGAACGGAAAGTGAGGTTGTGCTTCCAGTAGCAGTTTGGCAGACTCTGATAGAAGCCCAGGGAGAGATTCCAGGAATGCGGGGCTATCTGGTCGAGCGACTTGTCATAGAGTACGCTCATCAGCTGCGCCTTGGCTGGTTTGCCATCAGGGGTGGTAATCTTCAGCGTCCACTCCTCCTTCTGTCCAGGGGTCAGACGGTTGCGGAAGGTCTTCCAGGCGATATTCAGTTTCTTCTCAGGCAAAGGACGGGCGATGCTCATCATTCGGGTATAGCACTTGCCTTGCTTCACGAAACTATAGTTCAGTACGATGCCCGACGCATATTCCTCCTTGTAGGTGAAAGGCAGAGTCACGATGCTGTCGCCCAACTCCCAGGCGCCCTTCTCCAGCAGTTTGTTGCCGGCGATGATGGAATATACGATGTGTGCTCCGTTCTCCGAAGAGCCTACCTGGATATAGACAGGCTTGCCATCACGAGGGAAGGTCTTCGCCGTCTGATAATACCATTCGGTAGTTGGCTCCACCGGATGGGTATCCTTCATGCTGAAAAGGGTGAATTTCTGCTGCAGGGTGTCCTGTCCGCAGATTGCCTCCAACTGATGAACGCCAGATTTCCAAACGAGGGAAGAAGAGGCAGATGATGCAGAAGAAGCATATTCCTTGATAGAAACCGGTACATTCGCCTCGGCATCCTTCCATTCGCCCTTATCAATTCGATATTTCAACCTACTAGAAATCGGCATACCACTGGCATTGCGGTAAGCGAAGGTCACCGTCTTCAGACTGTCTGTTTCGATACGCTTAGGAAGATTCACCGTGAGGATGGTTGGCTTGGTGCCCAGAGGCAGACTCATCACGCCCTCGTGGCTCTCGCCGCTGATGTCGGTAACGATGGCTGAGACCTCGAAGTTGAAGAAACGGGCGATGCGCATGAACTCGCTCATATCAGCCTCGTCTTTTCCTGACAAGGAAGCCTCCAGCGGAATCTCTACGTCGAAGGTTCCGTCCTCACGAGTCACGCAACTGTCTGTCTTTACCAACTGTCCGGCAGAGCCTGCGCCCCACCACCAAAGCTGGTTTCTGCGGGTCACCTGATACTCCACCTTGGCACCCTGCACAGGCACACCAGCATAGGTCTTGGCTGTAGCCTTCACCACTACAGTATCGCCCCAGTTATATTTCTCGTTCACCTTCGGGAAGGTAATCTCGAAGGTTGGACGCTTGTATTCCTCCACTCTTACATATTTTGTTGCCGTTCCATTCACGGAGATGGAATACAGTCCCGTCTGTCCCTCCTTCGGCAATTCGAAATCTACCGAAGCCGTACCATATTCATCGGTCGTAACCTTCTGTTCTGCCACCTGCTTCCAGTTGGCATCACTCAGGACAAACTTCAGTTCCATGCTCTTGCCAGGCACGCTGGCATCCAACCCCTTCTTGACAGTATAGGAAATGGCTGAGGCATGTACCTTCTGCCCCGGGCGATAGATGGCACGATCGGTATAAACCTGATATTTAGTCTCATTATCCTTCTTCTCATAATAGCGGGTACGGCTAAGATAGATGTCCCTGGCTGGCGTAAACTTGTCATTGTTGGTAGAAATCAACACCATTCCATCCACATTTTTGAAGTAAGCCTCTCCGTTCTCATCTGTTGTCAAGCGGGCATGAACTATTCGCTTGTCCTTCTTCGTCTTGAAATCATACCGCTGGTCGTAGAGTTCTATCTTCGCCCCGGCGATAGGCTGTCCGTCGGTAGCATTCACCACCACATAGCGATGCTTATCATCAGGCAACTGCTGGATCATCACCGCCAGATTGCTGACATAGAAGAGTTCTCGCTGCGGAGCGATGCCGGTATTATCCGAAGTCACCTCCATCAGATATGCACCCAGTGGCAGATTGCCACCGATTTCGATGGAATCCTTCACCTCTTCGTAATCCGGACGACCATAGTAGTTGCGGCTGAAATCCTTCTGATGCAGCTTCGTAGTCTTCTTCAGGAGCATCTTATAGGTAGCCTCATCCTGGGCATTATAATCGTTATCTGCCGTAATATTGAGGCGGGAGATACTGATTTTCAGGTTCTGGAGATTACGCACATCCAGCTGCACCCAAACCTTCTCCCCAGGTCGCAATACCTGCGGCATATCCTTCACCCGGAACATCGGTTCGGTAAGTCGCTTCTGCGCATTTCTCAGTTCGTTCATTCTCGACCATTCACCCCAGCGGCTCAGCGCATAGTTGATATAGTTGAGCTTATCCTGCGGTTTGGCATCGGTAGCACCTTCCATGAAGCGGAAATGCTCCACGGCAAGTTCGCCTGCCTCCGGAATATCCTGATAAATCTGGATGAGCGAGTCGATGGTCTGCAGATACTTCGATTTCTTCACCTCTCTCACGTCGTCCTGGCGGTATTTCTCGATGAGCTTATAGGCACAGAGACAAGCCGCCCCCCGATTGCCCACCTTATTATAATAGGTGTACAGCTGCAGATACGCCTCCTTGCTGTCTGCCTCGAATCCGATGAGATGCAGCAAATCATTCTTGAAGGAACTTCCGTCCACCCCTTTTAGAGTCAGCGGCACATACTCAGTAGAAGCATGCTTGGCAAGAAGCTCTGGGTGCGCCATCGCTTTTTTGAAGAAATCCTGGCTCTTCTTCAGGTTTACCTTTCGCTGACTTTGATAATAAGAAGCATCCTCCCTTTGTTCCAAAGAAGCCTCATCCACTTCTATTCCATACGGATTATCATGATATACCTTGCCGAGCACAGCATATCTCACCGCTTTCAGCATCGGGTCATTTGTCTTCAAAGCTTCAGCCTCCATCCGCTTCACATTCGGCGTCAGTGAGTCTGCAGAAATCTCTTTCCAGAGCATCACCTGCCTCATCTCAGCCGCCAGCAGCTGACCGTAGTCTTTAGCCGCAGAAGCCTTGGCGATGATTTTCTTCATCACCGCGATTTCGCTCTTAGGCTGGGCCTTCTGAGCATTGATTTCAGCTTGCTTCCACAAGTTGTCGTATGTCTGAGCCGCTACCTGCATCGTAGCAAAGAGGGCTATCAGAAGTGATAAAATGTTTCTTTTCATAAGCCAACTATATAAAATGTTTATAGAATGATGATAATCATCAAACTTTTCATTGCAAAAATACAAAAAAAAACTGTTTTCGAACCCCGAAACTTAAACTTTTTACTATCTTTGCACCAAAATAGTATATTTTACCAAGAAATAACATTAAAAAAACAATGGCAGAAAAAAAGTATGGTCATTTTGATGACGCCAATCGCGAATACGTGATTACTGACCCAAAGACCCCATGGCCTTGGATCAATTATTTGGGTAACGAGGATTTCTTCTCGCTCATCTCAAACACAGCAGGTGGTTATTCCTTCTACAAGGATGCCAAGTTCCGTCGCATCACCCGTTATCGCTACAATGGTGTGCCGATGGATAACGGCGGTCGCTATTTCTATATCAAAGATGGCGATACCGTATGGAACCCGGGATGGAAACCTTGCAAGACACCACTCGACAGCTACGAGTGCCGCCACGGCATGAACTATACCCGCATCACGGGCAGCAAGAACGGCGTGGAGGCGAGTGTGCTCTTCTTCGTACCCCTCCATACATGGGCTGAGGTGCAGAAGATGACGCTGAAGAACCAGACTGAGGAGGTGAAGACCCTCAAAGTGTTCTCCTTTGCAGAGTGGTGCCTCTGGAATGCTGCTACCGACATGGAGAACTTCCAGCGCAACTTCTCTACGGGCGAAGTAGAGGTAGAAGGTTCTACCATCTATCACAAGACCGAATACCGTGAGCGCCGCAACCACTATGCTTTCTACACAGTGAATACCGAGATTCAGGGCTACGATACCGACCGCGAGAGCTTCATCGGACTCTATAACGAGTTTGCCGAGCCTGAGGCTGTGCTGGAAGGCAAGCCACGCAACAGCTTTGCCCACGGCTGGAGCCCTATCGCATCTCATTATATCGAGGTTACCCTGCAGCCAGGCGAGAGCCGCGACCTCATCTTCCTGCTGGGCTATGTGGAGAACGAGCAGGACAAGAAGTTCAGCGCCAAGAAGGTAATCAACAAGGAGAAAGCTCATCAGCTTATCGCCAAGTTTGATACCACAGAAAAGGTGGATGCTGCCTTCGCAGAACTCAACCAGTACTGGGATAACCTGCTGAACATCTTCACCGTGAAGAGCGGCAACGACAAGTTAGACCGTATGGTGAACATCTGGAACCAGTATCAGTGCATGATCACCTTCTGTATGTCGCGTTCGGCAAGTTTCTTCGAGAGCGGCATCGGTCGAGGCATGGGCTTCCGCGATTCCAACCAGGACCTCGTAGGTTTCGTTCATCAGATACCTACCCGTGCACGCCAGCGCATCATCGATATCGCCAGCACCCAGTTCCCAGACGGTGGCTGCTATCACCAGTATCAGCCGCTCACCAAGCGCGGCAACAACGATATCGGTGGCGGTTTCAACGACGACCCTTGCTGGCTCATCTTCGGTACCGTAGCCTATATCAAGGAGACGGGCGACTTCTCTATCCTCGCTGAGCAGGTGCCTTTCGACAACCAGCCAGGCACAGAAGTAAGCCTCTTCGAGCACCTCAAGATTTCGATGAACCATGTTATCAACAACCTGGGTCCGCACAAGTTGCCACTCATCGGCAGAGCCGACTGGAACGACTGTCTGAACCTGAACTGCTTCTCCTGGGACCCTAACGAGAGTTTCCAGACCACCGAAAACAAGGGCGAAGGAAGCAAGGCAGAGAGTCTGATGATAGCCGGTCTGTTCGTGGTTACCGGCAAGGATTATGTGGCTCTGTGCAAGCAGCTTGCCAAGGAAGCTTTGGAAAGCAAGGAGGGCGAAATAGCCGGTCTTGCAGAGGAAGATTATTTGACAGAAGCCGAGCGCATGCAGCAGGCTGTAGATGAGATGAACGAGGCTGTGAAGCAGCATGGATGGGACGGCGAATGGTTCCTCCGCGCTTACGATTTCTTCGGCAACAAGATTGGTAGTGATGAGAACGAGGAAGGCAAAATCTTCATCGAGAGCCAGGGCTGGTGTACGATGGCTGGTATCGGTCTGGAAGAAGGACTCTGCGATAAAGCACTGGACAGCAGCAAGAAACGACTGGAATGCGAGCACGGACTGGTGCTGAACAACCCAGCTTACGCCACCTATCATGTAGAAATGGGTGAGATTTCTTCTTATCCTGAAGGTTACAAGGAGAACGCCGGTATCTTCTGCCACAACAATCCTTGGGTCATCATCGGAGAGACTGTAGCCGGTCGAGGCAACGATGCCTGGAGCCATTATACCAAGATTCTGCCTAGCTATGTAGAGGAAAAATATCAGACACTTCACAAGGTAGAGCCTTACGTAAACTGCCAGATGGTAGCCGGTAAGGATGCAGCCAAACCGGGCGAAGGAAAGAACTCCTGGCTCACCGGTACAGCGGCATGGATGTGGTATACAGTATCAGAATTCATCCTCGGCATCAAGCCAGATTATGAAGGTTTGCTCATCGATCCTTGTCTCCCAAGCACCGCTAAGGAGTATGAGGTAACCCGCAAGTTCCGTGGTGGCGAATACCATATCACAGTAAAGAATCCTAGCGGAAACCAGAAGGGCGTGAAGCAGATTACAGTGGATGGCACTCCTATCTCAGGCACCATCATTCCTTGCTCTGAAGGCAAGCATGAAGTAGTGGTTGAGATGTAAATCAGCCAGATTTTATCAAGTTACGATTTGAAAGTTCAATGTAACGAAATTCTTTTCATACCCATGCCCCCTGTTTTAGGGGGTATGGGTATCACAATAAACACTTGACGCCCTATTTTAGGGCGTCAAGTGTTTTATTTATCTGATAATCTGATACTTAGCTTTTAATATAAGCACATATTCAACAGTATCAAGAGTAAGATTCTAAGTCTCTATCATTGACTCAGTTCCTCAATAACTCAGTTCCTCAGTTTTTTTCTAGGGGGTATATAGTCCTTATAGTTCAAAGTTGTTTTAAATTGTTATATATTATATATTATTATATATATTAATATATATATAATAAACTTCTAAATAAAGACAAAAGTGAAGGGTCAGAGAAAAACTGAGGAACTGAGTTATTGAGGAACTGAGTCATTGCAGTAAAAACATCATAATCCTCATAAACACCTGATTTACTGCTTAACTCTATACTTTAAGAGAACAAAGCTATGAGTTGCTACCCGTAAAACTATGAGTTGTCGCCCACAAAACTATGAGTAAGGAAGTTTAACTACTTTCAATCTGAAAGCATAGTTTAAACATTTCCTTATCACACCCCCAAATTTGGCAGTATCAGAGAAAATTCGTATCTTTGCACGGAATTCCATCCATTCCATCCATTCCATCCATTCCATCCATATCTACCATACCTTCCAACTCCTTCCATTCCGCTCCTTCCATGCCATCCCCACAACTCCTTCCGCCCAGCTTCAGCACGCGTCTCTCCATCCGAAGTATTAAAAGGAAAAAGATAAAAAAGGTATGGCTTTTCGAGTTATTTTTTGTACTTTTGCAGCCGATAACGCATTTTGCGAACAAAACAGGATTCTTTAAAGAAAAGAAAGGAAATAACAATGAAGAAAATATTATACTTTGTGGCAGCCCTGGCTGCTGCATCCTTTATCACTACGATGGGTACCAGCTGCAAGTTTGCACCCGACCAGCATGACGGCGACACGGTAGCTGCCAGCGAGTTTTACCCGATAGATACCTCTGCGGCTCATGCCAAGAAGATGGCGAAGATTGCTGCCATCAAGAACGGAAAAGACAGTGTAGGCATCTATTATGTGGGCAGCAATTCTACCAAAGACCTCATCGAGCTCGTATCCTATCCTTCACGCCGCGACACGATGATGTACAGCAAAACCCGACACATAAAGGTGAAGGGCAATGCCGACATCAACCACGTGATTCGTGTAGACTTCTATCTGCATAACGGCAAGGATTCGCTGGTGAAGTATGTTGAGGAGGTGGTACTTTAGCCAATAACCCAAAAAAATCAGCACAAAAAGGCTAGCATACAAAAACGCACGCTAGCCTTTTTCGTATTTTATCTAACCTGAATTTCAAATCACTTAATAGCCTATAAACTATCAACTATAAACTATCAACTAATCATAGAATCCCGGCTGCTTATACTCAATGCCCAGTTCATCATCTACTGTTGCGATGACACCCTGAATCTGACCCATGGCAAACATACGGCCGAGGAGAGTGTAACCGGCATTGTGACCATGATTGCTCTCATCGAATACGCCACCAGGCTCATCAGTGAAGGTCATACCGTGGTCTACTCGCATTGGCAGACGACGGCCGGAATTGCACTTGCCTTCCTGCTCAGCCTTCTCGAAGATGCGGCAAAGTTCAATGAGATGGCCGCGACCACCCAAGTGAGAAGCCTCTGTAAAGTTGCCGTTAGGGAAGATGTAGCAGGAACGAAGGTGAACGAAGTGGGTGCGGTCGGCAAACTGCTTCGCCATCGCCACACAGTCGTTGTGCTCGCCGGCAGAGAATGAACCTGCACAGAAAGTCAAACCATTGTGCTTGTTTGGCACAGCATCCAACATCCACTGGATATCCTCGGCACGACCGATGATTCTTGGCAAACCGAATACAGGATAAGGAGGATCGTCTGGGTGAACACACATATTGATATCGTACTCATCGCAGATAGGCATGATAGCCTCCAGCCAGTACTTCATGTTCTCCTGCAACTTCTTCTTGTCGATACCATCATAAAGCTTCAACAGGTCGCGGAACTTCTGGACAGGAGCTGAATCGCCCTCGCTGAAGTTACCCGATACGAAACCCTGGGTCTTGATGATGATGTTCTCTACCAAGGCATGATCCTGCTCTGGTGTAGAAGTCTTCTTGATTTCATCAGCCTCAGCCACGAGGTCTCTGCCCCACTTGTGCTCCTTAGAGAACTCAGCCCAATCCTCACGAGCGCCTTCACGCTGCAGGATATAGATATCAAAGTAGGCAAACTCACCCCAGTTCATATAGAGGTTGTTGGCTCCGTTAGGATTCTCGTGTGCCAAATCGGTACGAGCCCAGTCCAAAACAGGCATAAAGTTGTAGCAGATGCATTTGATGCCTTCCTCGCCCAGGTTGCGGAGACTTTCCTTGTAAACCTCAATCTGATGATCACGGTCAGGACCGCCATATTTCAGGGTTTCAACCACAGGCAAAGACTCTACCACGCTCCATTTCATACCGTAAGACTCGATGTACTCCTTGAGTTCATGAATCTTCTCGCGTGTCCAAACCTCGCCCAGAGGAACATCGTGCAATGCGGTAACAATGCCCTCAACACCAATCTGCTTCAACTGTGCAAGTGTAATCTTATCTTTCTTGCCAAACCAGCGCCATGTTCTTTCCATATATATATTATAATGTATAAGTTTAAAAATGAATTATCTTGCAGAAACATATTTATGCAATGTCTGTCTTACGGCACCCTTACCGGCGAAGAGTTCCTTCACCATGCCCTCAATCTGCTCACCGAAGCCAGCCTCATAGAGATTGAGTCCGAATACATCCTTGCGGGAATAGAGATTCTTCAGGCAAGAGTAGTCCTGATCAGCCTTGCCTACTTCAAGAGGAGCTACGATGGCCTGCAGTTCTGCCAACAATGGGTCGGAAGATGGCTCGAATGGCTTCAGGTTATCATCCAATGCCTTGAGATAACGGGCATAACCTGCTAATACCAAAGGAATCAACACGAGATTGCTCTTGTCGAGACCACGGTCGATATACTTCTTGATAGTCTCACCGAAACGGATAGAGAGCTTCTGACTGGTATCAGTAGCGATACGCTGAGGAGCATCCGGCATGAAAGGATTAGGCAGACGCTTGTTGATTACGGTGCCGATAAACTCGTATGGGTTCAATACGCCTGGGTCGGTAACCACCGGCATCGCCTCGATATAACCAATTTTCTGGATGAAGGCACGCAGGTCCTCATCCGCCATCTCGGCAGAAATCAAGGTATAGTCGAGCATGCAGCCATAGATAGACATCGCTGTATGGAGAGGGTTCAGACAGGTGGTTACCTTCATGGTCTCAACCTCATCTACAGTCTTGCGGGTGGTATAGAGCGCACCGCCCAACTCCAATGGCGGACGACCGTTAGTATAAGTATCCTCGCAAACGAGATACTGCACTTCCTCGGCATTTACGAAAGGAGCGGTGAAAGTATGCTTCTCGGTGATAATCGTATTATTATCCTCGAAACCATCCTCAGCGAGCATCGCCTGTACCTTCTCGTGTGGACGAGGAGTAATCTTATCAATCATAGACCAAGGATAGGTAATCTTGCTGCTGTCATTGATATAATCTACGAAACCAGCCTCTACGATGCCATCCTGTGCCCAACGCTCAGCATAAGCCTTTACGCCAGCCTTAACATGGTCGCCGTTGTGAGAACAGTTGTCGGTAGACTGAAGAGTAAGTGGCAACTTGCCTGCCTTATAACGCTCATAGAGAAGAGCGGTAAGCTTACCCATAGCAAATACTGCATCGAGACCACGTGCCAGATCGGCATCATTGAAAGAATATCCCTTCTCGGTGATGGTGAAAGTTACCATCTGCAGACTTGGTGCCTGGAAAATCTGGACCAATCGTGCCCAGTCCTCACCAAACTGCTTATCCGCCTTGAGGCTTTCTGTGATAGAAGCGATGACCTTCTTCTCGATGGTTCCGTTGCTCTGGAGGCTGACGAGAAGAGAGAGATTATTGTAAGGGCGATAAGCCTTGTCGATAATTTCGTAGTCGAAGCTTTCAGCAACAATAACACCACGGTCGTACTTGCCGGTGTTTAGTGCATCGTTAAGGATGGCTGCAGGGAACGCACGGAAGATGTTACCTGCACCAAAGTGAACCCAAGTAGGCTCGTCGTGAGTCTTCTTGGCTACGGCTGCGATGTCATACTTAGGAAGCTCATAACCCTTAGCTTCCCATTCTGCAGCATTAAAGCTGTCTGAAAGAATTTCGTTCAGTTTCATGATTAATAATTATTGATGTTGTTTTATGTAAATTTTAACCTTTTTATAAGCAATACAATGATTCCTTTTCTGTTGAGTCAGGGCAAAATTACGAATTTAATCTGAAATACCGCTCCTTTTTAGAGATTATTTTAAAATATTGAACAATAAGAAACTTAAATTGAACAATTAGAAATGTTTCGGTAACAAAAAATACTTTTCGCCCTGTTTCCCTATTTACCGGTAGTAGACTATTTATATACACTTTACAGATTATCCAGTTCCTTGATCTGCTTTTTCGGTGTCACTCCAAGTCCCTTCAGGCTCTCTACCCTTCTCATCACATTGCCGGTGCCGTCATAGAGTTGCTTCTTTGCCTTATCAAAAGTACCCGAAAGACGGGTTATCAGATCACCCACACTCATAAAGGTATCTTCGAAGCCAGCCACCTTATCATACAGATCAGCAGCCGTCTTCACGATTTTCTCCACATTCTTGTTTTGCCGGTCATACTGCCAGAGATTATAGGCAAGCTGGAGTGCCATGAGCAGATTGCTTGGTGAGATGATAATAATCTTCTTCTGATAAGCATAACGGCTGAGATCCGGCTGCTGCTTCATCGCTGCGATATAGCTGGTCTCGTTAGGGATGAACATCAGTACGAAGCCGATGGCATCATCCACCAGTTTGGAATAGTCTTTGGCTGCCAGTTCATCGATGTGCTTTCGTACGCTCAGCGCATGTGCCTTCATCAGGCGTTCCTGTTCAGCCTCATCTTCAGCTGCCAGAGCATCGGAATAGGCGGTAAGCGAAACCTTGGAATCGATGACCACACTTCTGCCTTCCGGGAATCGGACGATGACATCCGGACGATAGTTCTTTCCCTCTTCATCTTTCGTATTCTCCTGAATGAAGAATTCCTCATCTTTACGAAGTCCGCTGTTCTCCAGGATGGTTTCCAGCACCATCTCGCCCCAGTCGCCCTGCATCTTGCTGTCGCCCTTCAATGCCTTGGTCAGGTTGGCAGCATCGGAGCCAATCTTCTCGGTCTGCTCCTTCAGGTTCAGTACAGCCTGCTGCTGTTCCTGCTGGAAGAGTTTCATCGTTGCCTCGAAGGTGTTCTGCAGTTCCTTCTTGTTCACCTCGTTCTGGGTTTTGCTCTCCTCTACCGATTTCTTGAAATCAGCAAACTGTTCCTTGATAGGTTTCAGGAGTTCATCCATCTGCAGACGGTTGGTTTCCTGCAGAGCCGACTGCTTGGCAGCCAACTGCTCAGCCGCCACCTTCTGCTGTTCTATCGTCATTCGGTGCATTTCCTGCTTCAGACTCTCGAGTTTCTGTGCCCACTGCTGGTCGCTTTCCGCCCTGAGTTTCGCCGCATACAGCCGCTCGTTCTCCATTTGAGATTTCATTGATTGAACCTCAGAAGCATGATGCAGTTTTATCTGTTCGATGTTAGCCGCCAGCACTTGAGCTTTCGCTACGAGCTGGGTTTTCTCCTCTCCCGCACTTTTTGCTTCCATCAGTTTCCCCACGAAGAATCCGATGGCAAGCCCTATGATGATTCCAATTACTATTTCCATTTATCCTTGTTTTGAATGATTCTGTAAATCTGCAAAAATTATGATTTGCAAAAGTAATCATTTCAAGACATAACACCAAACATCATGGGGGATTCTTGTAGATATTTAACTCTTCTGCATTTTACTATGCAAACAAAAAGAGCGCACCGCTATTGGCACGCTCTTTTCTTTAAATCATCTTTTAAATATACATTATCGGTTGGCAGTAGGCCACTGATAAGTATCAGTGCAATGGATATCAGCACTCTGGTCGGCAATCATCAACTTGAAATCGCCTTCCTCCAATCTCCATTTGCCATTCCAACCTACGAAGGCCAAATCGTCTGCCTTTAATTCAAATGTCACGGTCTTGGTCTCACCAGGCTGAAGTTCCACCTTGTCGAAGGCACGGAGACGACGGCCATCAGGCACAACACTAGCGATGAGATCGCTACTGAACAGGAGGACACTCTCCTTGCCTGCCACCTTTCCCGTATTCTTCACATCCACGCTCACCTTGATGATGTCGCCGTGGCGGAAATCAGACTGAGAAACCTTCAGGTTGCTATATTTGTAAGAGGTATAACTCAAACCATATCCGAAGCCCCACTGCTGGGTAATCTTCGCATTATAGTCGTAAGCACCTTCCATCGTACCCACCTCCTCACTCTTCTTGAAGTCATAGTTGGCGAGCGAATTGATTTCCTTAGGATAGGTGTAAGGCATCTTGCCACTGAAGTTTGACTTGCCCGATACCAGGTTTGCCAAAGCATCGCCGCCCATGTTGCCAGGGATAAGGATGTTGATGATGCCCTGTGCCAATGGTTCGATGTCAGCGATGAGACGAGGACGACCTTCATTCAGCACCAAGATGACAGGCTTGCCTGTCTGAGCCAAAGCCTTGACCAGATTACGCTGGTTCTCTGAGAGCCAAAGGTCGGTCAGGTTGCCCGGAGTCTCTGTATAGGAGTTCTCGCCAATGCAAGCCACGATGACGTCAGCATCCTTCGCTGCAGCCACTGCCTCCTGAATCTGAGGTTCGTTCTCCTCCCAGTATTTTCCCTTCTCATTATAGGTAACACCCTGGTTCAAGATAACATTCTCCTTGCCATACTCATTACAGAATGCCTCATAGATGGTATTGTACTTGCCGGCAAACTCATCAGCACGATGACCCTGCCAGGTATAGCTCCATCCACCGTTCAGACAACGCATCTGATTAGCATTAGGACCTGTAAGGAGAATCTTCTTGCCATGCTGCAAAGGAAGGATATTACCCTCGTTCTTCAGGAGCACCATACTTTCGGTAGCTCCCTCCAAGGCGAGCTTGGCAAACTCCTCACCACCAAACTTAGGATAATTCTTCAGTTTCTGGGTTGGGTTCTTGAAGAGGTCGAGACGGTACTTCATGCGAAGCACACGGCGACAGGCATCGTCGATGCGACTCATCGGAATCTTACCTTCCTTCACCAGTTCTACAAGATAGCCACAAGCATCGCAAGAATAAGGTTCCATAATCATGTCGATACCGGCATTGATGGCGATGCGGAGCGCATCCTTCTTGTCCTTTGCCACCATCTCACGAGTATAGAGATTGTTGATGTCTGCCCAGTCGGTGATGAGCACACCATCCCATCCAGTCTCTTCCTTCAGCCATCCTGTCAGGAATTCCTTGTTGGCATGCATCGGCACACCATTGACGGAAGCGGAATTCACCATCACGGTTAAGGCTCCAGCCTGCAGACCCGCCAGGAAAGGAGCAAAGTGCTTCTCTCGCAAGTCGGCAGGAGAGATATAGGCTGGCGTACGGTCTTTACCGGTCCAAGGCACACCATAGCCCATGAAGTGCTTCATTGAAGTAGCAATGTGATACTGGTCGATGTTGTTTGGGTCCTCGCCCTGGAAACCATAGACCATCGCCTTGCCCATCTCAGAACTGAGGTAGCAATCCTCGCCAAAGTTCTCCCAGATGCGAGGCCAACGGGCATCACGACCGAGATCAACGGTAGGACTGTAAGTCCAAGGCACGCTCACCGCACGAGTCTCATAAGCGGTAGCCTCAGCCGAACGGCGAGCTATCTCACGATTAAAGGTGGCAGCCACATTGATGTTCTGCGGGAAGAGGGTTCCACCCTGTGTATAAGTAGAACCGTGGTTCTGGTCGAGACCGAAGACACAAGGGATGCCGATGCGCTTCATCGAGATCTTCTGGATTTGTGCGATATACTTCTCCCACTGCTTAGCGGTTGGTGCGCAGGTATTTGGAGCGTTGAGGATAGAGCCAATCTTATAGCGGGAAAGGATAGAATCGGTCTTGTGCTCGTCGATATAGAACACACCATTCTTGTCGTTGGCACCAAAGAGGTCGGTCACCAATTCCATCATCTGACCTATCTTTTCCTCCAAGGTGAGTTTCTTCAGAGTTTGTTCTACCTGAGCCTCAATCTTAGGGTCGCTCTTGATAACCGGAACATTGGCACTGGCTGTATAAGCCAATGCCAACAATGAAATAGATAATAAAATTTTCTTCATAAACAGTAAAGGTTTGACGCTTTATGATAAAAACGGAAATCTTTCTAATATATTATTCAATAGTTACTTTCTTTACGGTGTAACCATCACCCACGAGGAGGAAACCATCCTGCTCTGTCAAGAGTTGGATAGAGAGGTCGGTCAGTACAAACTCCCATGTAGCAGGACCATCCACCATGAAGTCGCCACGTTCTATGTCGCCTCCCTTACCAGTAAGGATGTTGTTCCACCAAGCTGTGGTAGCGGTACCCTGACCTTTTCCATCCACATAGACACGGAGGATGGTGCCAACCTTCACCTTTGAGAGGAAGGTTTCCTTCAAGGCCTCGAATGGTGTACCCCATGTCACGGCAAACTCACCTTCCCAGAGGGTAGTCTCCATAGATGGACGCGGCTCTGTAGTTACCTTGATTTTACCGCAAGGGAACTGTACACCACTGCCATCTACCAATGTAATGTCGTAATCGCCATTGGCGAGGTCGGAAGGAGCAGTAACTTTCAATGCTGTACCCTTATCGAGAACTTCGAAGTCAGCCTCCTTACCATCGATGAGTACTTTCTGAACGTGATCCACCAGGTTCTTGCAGTTGCGGATGGTTGTAGTTTCTCCCGGAGCTACCCAAAGCTCGTTGGCATTGGTACCCAAGACTGGATCATCAGCAGCAGGAGTCACGGTAACGTTCAAGGTGCGAGAAGTGGTCTTGCCCTTGGTGGTGGTTGCCACAATCTTCAGTTCATGATCACCTAAAGGCAAAGTCTGGTCGATAGTATTACCTTCGGCAATCTGCTTGCCGTCGAGCAACCATGTCACAGTGGTGTAGTGAGCTGGAGTCACCTTGATTTCCAACTTATAATTAGTCTTGCGGTCTATCTTGGAATCAGCCAAGTCGGTGTTCAAGATACGTGGATTGTCATCTTCGCTGGCTGTGAAGTATGGTTCATCATCAGAAGAGCAAGAAGACAAGGTAGATGTACCAGCCAGTGCGAAACCCACGGCTAAGAGCATCATCATAGCCTTCAAGACTTTTCCCTTATATTGTTTCATTGTCTTATTCATAATTAATTATTCTATTCTATTGTCCTATAAGACTTAACATTTAACACTTAACATTAAACACTACTTGCTATATCCCTTTCCGAATGGAGGATTGAAGTCTGGCTGAAGGTTTACATCAGCCTTGTCCCACCAGAGGCGCTTGTGCCAATCGTCTGTACCACCCATGCGGTCGATGGCAGCCTTGTAGTTGGCATTGTTGTACTGAGCTTCCAATACAGGATACTGCAAGCGGACAGGCATTGACCAATCGGGATCCGTATAAGTGAAACCATTCTTGGTCAAGAGATCACGATTCAAGATGGCAGGATAGTCAGAGCGGCGCAAGTTAGCCCAACCCTCGGAAGGGTTCATCATGTGGAGAATCCAAGCCTGGGTGTTGATGGTCTCCTTAGGATTGTCACCCAACGGATTGCTGGCAATGAACGCATCAATCTCTTCCTTGGAAATCTTGTTGGATGTAAGATAGTAGTTGTTGAGCAACTCCATGCTGGCACGAACACCAGCCTCGTAGTGACTCTCAGCATCACCACCACCAACATTCCAATCCTTGGTTGCAGCCTCAGCCTTGAGGAACTCCACCTCAGCATAGCTCATCAAGTCGCCAGGACAAGAAGGCATCTCGAAGTCGATGTTCAGGCAAGGACGACTAGCTCGGGCTATATAATCAGAGTTGGCATAAGTGTTCTCGTCTATCTCTGCATACTTCTTCAAGGTAGGAAGGTCATCCACCGTAGGTGTATTCATCCAGTCTGTGTACCAGGCTGCACCAGGGTTGCAAGGCTCCTCACCGAGGTTCTTGCTCTTGAAGTAAGCCAGGAAATCATCGGTCAAGTCGATGTTCTGCTCCTTATCTGGCTTCACCTGACTACGCTTGATATTGTAGTAGTGACGGCAGATGCGATAGAGACGAGGGTCGTTGGTATTCTGCAACTGATAGAACAAGGTAGAGCATATCATGGTAGGCGATGTGGCATCCTGACCATAGAGAATCTCTCCCAAGGCATTGGTACGGAAATCATAATCATTGGCACCATCATAATATGTATAAGGTGCATCAGCATACTTGATATAAGCATCATCTGCAGCACTGGCGATAGCACCGGCAGCCACAGCCTTCTCAAACTCCTCCTTTGCCTTCTGTGGATTAACATCGGAAATGCGCATGGCATAGCGCATACGGAGTGCATTGGCATACTTCTTCCACTTAGCTACATCACCACCCATGCTGGTGACATCACCAGAAATGCGGTCGGTACCTGTGCCAAGCTGCTTCTCGCAAGCGTCAAGTTCCTCGAAGAACCAGCTGTAGAGTTCCTCTACGGTATCATACTTAGGGGTGGAGATACCTGAGATATAACCCAGACCTGCCTCCGAACAAGGCACGTCACCGTAGGTATCTGCCAAAACTGCCGTGAGATAGACACGATGGATACGAAGTGCCGCATTCAAGTTTGCCTTGTCAGTAGATTTGTGGATGGCATCCACAAGGTTCTTGATACTGATTTCATAATAGCGGTCCCAGACACGACGGGTCATATCATCTTCTCTGAAATTAGAACCAGCGTAATTGGATACATTATAACCACCAGCGAAATACTGTGGAAAACCCGTTATATAGTTACGGTAGGTATCCATCAGACTGAAGTCACCGTAAGTCTGCAACAAAGCTGTTGTCAACTGTGCGTTAGGGTCGAGCTCGTTCACCTTGGTCTTGTCGGTATTGATGTTACTCAAGGTATCATCAGAGCAAGAAGTCATCGCAGTGCCGGTTGCCATCAGGGCGAAAGCCATCATCAGGCTGCTCTTACCTATATATTTCTTGATTATATTGTTCATTTTCTTACCTTATTATATATTAGAACTCTTCTAAAGAAATTGATTCATTTTTTTCGGGACTAGAACTTCACGTTCACGTTCAAACCATAACTCTTGCGAGATGGCAGGGAACCATATTCCAGACCGAGACCTGAGGTGTTGTAGCTGGAGTCTGGGTCGATGTTAGGAATGTTCTTCCAAACAATGAATGGGTTACGAGCCACGAAGGATACGGTCAAGCCCTTGACATACTTGCCCAGGATGCTCTCTGGGAAGGTATAGCCGAAAGTAATCTCACGACACTTCACGTAAGAGTTGTCGTAAACGAAGGCACTCTGCACGCCTTTTGCCACATGCTTCCAGTAATCTTCAGGGTTCACGGCGATGTCGTTCTTGCGATAAGTACCGTCGCCATTGTCGATGACACCATCTACGACAAATCCCTTGCAGTTACCTGCTGCACGCCATTCGGCAAGTTCCATACCCGAAGCCTTGCGAGCCTCCTCAGAAGAGTACCACTCCTCACGGCCTGCCAATGTTCCCTTTGCCTTACCTGTCTCGTATGCAGAACGCATGGACATAGAGTAGATGTCGGCACCTACCTTCACATCGAAGGATGCAGAGAGGCGGAAGTTCTTGTAGCTGAAGGTTGAGTAGAAACCACCTGTCCAGTCCCAAGTAGAGTTGCCGATGGTCTTGATTTCCTGGTCAACCTTTGGAAGACCAGTAGCTGCATCGACAACCACCTGTCCCTTGTCGTTGTAGAGGAAGTCGTGTCCACGGATAGCTCCATAGTTCTCACCTACCTTGGCACCTACAGAAACACCGCACCAGGTTGCCTTCGCCAACTCGAAGTAGTCCATGCCATCGATGAGCGACTTCACCTTGTTGGTATTCTTCGAGAAGTTGACACCCAAGTCCCAAGCGAAGTCCTTGATTTGCAAGGCACGGGCATTGAGGGCAATCTCGACACCCTGGTTCTGAATCTCACCGGCATTGATGAGGCGGTAAGCATAGCCAGAGGTGGTGGTTGAAGCCAAACTCAAAATCTGGTCCTTGGAGTTCTGGTTGTAATAGGTGGCATCCAAGCCCAAGCGTCCGTTGAGGAACTTCATCTCCAAACCTACCTCGTAAGAACCTGTCATAGTAGGCTTCAAATCCTTGTTCGGCTGTGTTGAGTTGGCTATCATACCGATGGTATAACCCGAGTAGCTGTACTTGCCCGTGGTATAGTTGAGTGCCAACAGGTATGGATCGGTATCGCTACCTACCTTTGCCCAAGATGCGCGAATCTTACCATAATTGATGAACTTCTTGTTCTTGATAAACTCAGAGAAAACCAAACTACCCGATACAGATGGATATACGTATGTATTGTTATTTGTAGGGAGCGTAGATGACTTATCGCCACGGATGGTTCCCTCCAAATAGTAAGTATGCTTGTAGCCGAGGCTCGCGCTGGCATAGAGAGAGCTGATCTGCTTCTTGTACATACTCTCACGAGTGTTCTGTTCCTGATAGTTCATGATGTTCTGGATGCCATTCATCTGCTGGTTGAGACCGACGTTGGTAGTGGTCTTGTTGTTCACCTTGAAGATGTTACCACCAGCGGTAGCGTTGACATCGAAGTCGCCCCATGAGTTGTTGTAGAGGGCAAGTATCTCGGCGTTGAGTGTGCGGTTGTTGAAGATTTGGTCGGTAAGCTTTCCGGCAGGAGTTCCTGGAGTTGTCTTGGCGATGAATTCCTGGAAGTTCATGCTGTTGATGTCGGTACCGATAGTACCCTGCAACTTGAGGTGCTTGTTGATGTTCCAGATTGCCTTACCCGTAAAACGGAACACGTCCTTGTCGGATGTATTGCTGTTCTTATAGAGATCCCAGTATGGGTTCTTGTTATACTGATCGTTACCATTCCAGTTGGAGTAGTTGCCGTCGGCATCCTCATAGTGCTTCAGCCAAGCCTGGTCGTAGGTACCCGCCAGGGTCATGAGGTTCTTACCCACGTTACTCTGGGAGTCACCAAGGGCAGGACGGTTCTTTACCTTCTCACGAGTATAGTTGGCGGTGAAGTCGAAGTCAACAGGACCTGCAGAGGTATTCACACGGAGGTTGAAGTTGTCACGACTCATATTGGTATTTGGCAAGATATCCTTGTTGCGCATATCCGTAACAGAGAAACGCATACCCGTCTTACCGGAATTAACTGAGAGGATGGCAGAGTTCTGGGTGGTGAAACCTGTGCGGAAGAAATCAGAAGCATTGTTAGGATGCATCATGAATGGACGTTCTTCGCCATCGAAATATTTGAACATGAAGTCATCGGCCTTAGGTCCCCAACTTGAGTTCGTACCAGAAGTGCTGGATGTAGGAAGCTCGCCATTGTAGCCAGCACCATATATCTCCTGGATGTCGTCCCATTTAGCCAACTGGGTATCGATAGTATAAGAACCATTGTACTCCACGGAAATTCTATCCTTCTCCGCCTTCTTGGTCGTAATCAAGATAACACCATGAGAAGCACGGCTACCATAGAGGGCAGAGGCAGCAGGACCTTTCAATACGGTCATCGTCTCGATGTCATCAGGATTGATGGCAGAGATACCATCACCGAGGTCATAACCACCACTTTCACCAGCACTGCCAAAGTTGGTATTATCCAAAGGCACACCATCCACCACGTAAAGAGGCTGGTTATTGCCTGCCATTTCTGTATTACCACGAAGAAGCACGCGGGTAGAACCAGAAGCACCGCCAGCGGTGTTCTGGACAACGAGACCAGCCACCTTACCAGAAAGAGAGTTGATGACGTTAGTTTCCTTCGCCTTGGTAAGTTCCTCACCTTTCACTTCCTCCAAGCCATAGCCGAGAGCCTTGCGGTCGCGCTTGATACCAAGGGCGGTAACAACGACCTCATTCAAGGCCTTACCATCCTCTTGCATCGTGATTTTCATGCCATTAGCAGCTTTCACGGTCATTGTCTTGTAACCGATGTAGCTCACTTCGAGCGTTGCTCCAGGCTTGCAGTTCAACGTAAAGTTACCATCTATATCGGTAACGGAACCGTTGGTTGTACCAGCCACCTTCACGCTAGCGCCAATCAAGGTTTCGCCAGTGGCATCCACCACTGTACCCTTGATGCCTTGGTTCTGCTGAACGCTCATCGCTGCATTGTTCATCTGGGCAGCGAGAATGGCAGAAGCAGGCATCCACATCAAACCTGCACCGAGCAGGCCGAGAAACATAGTTTTCTTTCTCATAATTGATATTTTTGTTTTTAGTTTAACATTATTCTTTCCCAAAGATTCCTTCGAGAATCCAAGGAGCATTCACCTTCATACTCTTGAAACGGTCGAAAATGCCATACTTCTCAGAGCCGTTGCCGAAGTGGTTGTTGTCCCAAACGAAAGTAGAGAAGCCTCGTTTGCGAGCCTCCGTAGTCAAGAACTTACAGTAGTAGGTCATGTTTTCATGCACTTTCTCTGAGTTAGACTTATAGTGATCGGTTACTCCCCACTCTCCTATTACGATACCCAGTCCTTTGTTGCTCCAGGTATTCACCGCCTTGTCGAAGAAATCCGTCATCGTCTTCTCGTTTTCTGCAGGTATCTTGCCAGCATCCTTGTAGGCATCACCCCAGTAATCGTAGGTGCAATCGCCAGCGTAGCTCCATGGCTGATAGTAGTGAAATTCCACACTCATATAGTTGTTGCCATTGCCTTCGGCATCCTTCGGAATGATGAAATCTCCATTCTCTATGCCAAACCATGGGTTACAAACGTAAGTCTGTAAGATGAGGTGGCGCTTGGCATTGTTGCCGCCTGTGGCACGAACCATATCCACGAATATCTGATTGTAAGCATTCTGCACTTCGAGGTTCTCGGCAGTAGGTTTGCCCCAGTTGTCCCTGATGTGAACCTCATTGGTACCGGCGAAAGCCAAGCGACTGTCATAATTGGCAAACTCAGAGGCGATATTCATCCAGAGAAGCGCAAGCTTCTGGCAGTTTTCTTCCTTATATTGATAGGTAGGACGACCTTCGAGCCATTTTTCATGATGCACATTGATGATAACCTTCAAACCGTTGTCAAGGCACCAGCCCACCACCTCCTTGATGCGAGCAATCCAAGCCTTGTCGATGCTCATCGCCTGAGCGTTGGTAATGTGGCACTGCCAACGGATTGGAATACGGATGGCATTGAAACCTGCCTTCTTCACGGCTTGTATCACCTTCTTGGTAACAACGGGACTGCCCCAGGCTGTCTCTGCATGGATAGAACCATCAGGGTTGCCAATCTGCATCGACTCACCATCCTGTCCAGGAGCTGAGCACTCGAATGCGTTGCCAAGATTCCACCCCACAACATCTTTATTCCATTGCTGGGCAGTAGGTATGGATTCGCCTACACCTTGAGAACTGCTGGATGAGTGCAACGTACTTGCTTCGCATGAGAGACATGTGAAGACGCCTATTAAAAAGAGGCTAATTTTCAAAAAGTTCCTTTTCATTTTTATGTTTATATTGTTATTGTTTCGTTTTTTAAATAACTGTTTGACTTACTTAACAGAATCTGGTTGCAAAGATAAAGAAAAGGAACTTCCAGAGGGTTAGATAACAAACAAAAAAAGGTTTCAATTCAGACATATCGTCTAAACAGAAACCTTTTCTTTGAATTTAAAACTCTAATTTACAGATACTTACTTGGAGAAACCCCAAAGTGTTTTTTAAATACAGTACTAAAGTACTTCACATTTACAAAACCGGCTTTCACAGATACATCCAGCACACTATCCCCCTGTTTCAGGAAGATTGCAGCCTGCTCCAGACGTATCAAACGCATAAAATCCTGCGGACTTTGGCCCGTAAGAGTCTTCAGCCTACCATAGAAAAGCGTTCTGCTCATCGCCATCTCTCTACAGAGTCGGTCGATATTAAAGTCTGTGTCGCTCAGATGAGCCAACACCAAACGGGTAGCTTTATCTACAAAAGCCTGGTCTTGCGGATTCAGAACAGCTTCTGCCACATTTTCGAATGTCTGGCCTTGCTTATTCAAGACAGTATCATCCTTTTTCTCTTCAGAAGTTCCAGTAGGTTCCAAGTGTTCATAGGATGAATCAGAACCCACAATCTGCTCGGAAGAAGCAGACTCAGAAGCAACCTCTCCTCTAACAAGAGCAAGGCTTCTGTCCATATAATACTGATTCAACCGGCGACGATTCTTCAAAATACTGGCAACCTTACTCGCAAGAATAGCAGTATCGAATGGCTTGGCTATATAGTCATCAGCACCAAGTCCGAGTCCCTCTATCATAAAGTCACGACCAGCCTTAGCAGTCAGCAGGATAACAGGCAGCCATGATGTTTCCTTATTTTCCTTGATGCTGCGACAGAACTCATCTCCGTGCATTCCCGGCATCATGACATCTGAAACAACGATATCACATATCCCGCCCTCTTTCAAATATTTCAGGGCAGCCTCTGCACTCTCCACATCAACTACTTGATAAGAATCACCAAAAGTCATTCTGATATATTTGCGAAGATCTTCATTGTCATCGACAAAAAGAAGTGTATCCGTTGAAACATCAGCATCCTGCAGAACCGCAGAAGACACAGTCTGGCAAGTTTCATCATGCTTATCTTCAGCTAAAGAAGATTCAGTTACAACATTTTTCTTTTCTCCAACAAGCCGGACAGAAGAATCTGTTACATGACCTAATGGCATCTTCACACAGAAAGTAGTACCCTTTCCTTCCTCACTTACGAAACTAAGCTTTCCTCCTAATTTCTCTACAAGCTTTCGTGTAAGCATCAGTCCTAATCCACTTCCCATTTCCTGAGAATTTATCGCATTAGAAGCCCTGAAGAAGGTCTTGAAGATACTCTTAATTTCGGCCTTTGGAATACCTATACCTGTATCACATACATGAATCACAGCCATCTTACCTTCAACAGAAGCCGACAACGTAACCTTTCCACCTTGAGGTGTATATTTGATAGCATTCGAGAGAAGATTTTCCAATATCAGATCCATCATTTTGACATCAGAATGAATCTGTTGCTGCGGACACGTTTCAATACACAGTTGAATATGCTTCTCCTGAGCTGCCAATACAAACTTTTCCAACTGCACACGTAAAAGCATCGGCAATTCTATATCTTGCAGGCGAACCTGTTCGGCAGACTGCTCTATCTTTTGGAAGTCAAGCAATTCTGTAACCATCTTCAATAGTTTGTTGCCGTTGCGATGCGCCATATCCAAGAATCCACGACTTTTCTCACTCAAGTTGGAATCATTAGCCAGATTATCAAGAGGAGCCAACACGAGACTCAAAGGAGTACGTATGTTATGGGCAGTATTAACGAAAAAATTGATTTTCTCATCATAATACTTTCGCTGTAAGCGCTCTTTGTAATACTGCCAGACAAAATATAAGATGGCAGCAAAAATACAGAGATAGATAATCCATGCCCACCAGGTATTCCACCAAGGCTGGGCTATATGAATCTCCAAAGTTGTTTCTCCCAATTCTCTACCATTACTTCTGCAGATAGCCTTTACATGAAGCAGATAGCTGCCCGAAGGCAAATTTACAAATCGTACCAACTGATTAGAAGATGGTTTACTCCAATTACGGTCGTATTCTTCCAAATAATATTGATATTGAATATCATACTGGTATTGATAATTGATACTCTCGAAAGAAACAACCAGCGTATTCTCATTATGGCTAAGACTCAATTTGCCTTCCTTCAACATTTCAAAGAGACATTCATTCCAGTAATCGGAACGTTCGACACCTTCAACCTCAACACTATGAATACGAAGTGGAGCGGCATAATTCAAACCTTTGGCAAACATAGGAGTCAAAGCGACAACTCCATCGTTGCTGCCAAAAAGCACCCTGCCATCTGAAGTACACGCAACAGACATTCGGTTATACTCACGTTCCATTCCCTTAAAGATGTTGAGGTTTACTATCTTCCCCTGTTTCATGAACGCCAAACCTTTATCCGTACTGATCCACAAATTGCCATTAATACCTTTTATAAGTCCATAAACAGTATTAGAAGGCAAAGCGTCCTGATTAGTATAACGCTTAAACTTCTTTGTCAGTAAATCATAATCATAGAGTCCTCCTCCATCCGTTCCAATCCAGATATGACGGGAATCCTGAAAAGCCATACTGTTGACAAACAAATTAATGTCTTTTTCGGGATACTGTTCAGGAGAAAAGAAACGACGAGGATGCAAAGGTTCGCGCTTATCAATCAAATAGCCTCCATGCGAAGTTCCTACAGCAATAAAACGCTTATCCAGTGATTCCGTGATGCATTGCACTTCGTTGACAGGCAGATAGAATACCGACTTTCCCGTTCCATTCAAATTATATTTATCTGAAGGGAAACAAGCCATATCTCCATCCAAACATCCCACCCAAATATTACCATCGCTATCAGTAAAAAGACTGAATACGTAATCACTCTTCAACATTCCTGTTTCCACAGAATAAGCAAGCATACTAGTGCCATCAGCATGAACCTGATATACGCCATTACCATAGGTACCAACCAGAATTCTGCCGTCTACAGTCTGACAAATCGTAAGCGCCACCTTATTATATAATCCATGATGCCAAAGACGAGTCTGCGCATCATAAACACTTACTCCTTTATCTGTGGCATACCATATTTTCCCATCACGGCTTTGGAAAACATCGTTCACACAATTATCTATCAGTGATTGATTGTTGAGATATTCATGTGTGATATATTCCAATGTATGTTTCATTGGTATCGCCAAATCTACTCCTCCCGAGTAAGAGCCTGTCCATAAATCGCCAAAACGATCGCAGCACAAGGTATATAATCCATTTCCATTCAGTACGTTACCAGGACGTCCATCTGTATCAAGCAAGAGCTTGGTTTGTTTATTCGAACTGTCATAAGCATATATTCCTGCTCCATCTACAGCCATCAGAAGAGTCTGCTTATCATATAAAATGATTGAACGTACGGGAATTTTAGGAATGTTTTGCAAAGATTGGAAATCAGCAGATTTTATCAGCTTCCAAGTACGATCATCCATCACTTTAACTCCTTCGTGAAAAGTACCCAGCCAGATACGATGTCCCACAATATCATGATAAGAGGATACTACAGAACTGCCACTAATCTTCTTTTCTAACTTCCGGGCAGGCATCGAATAGCAATAAACATCTTTAAATGTTCCTATCAAGAGTTTCTGACCTATAAATTGGATATGATTAATATAAGTATTTTTCAATACAAACCTACCCTTAGCTGTCTCCCGAACGATCTCCTTTCCATCAGTAGCTGCTGATAAGCAATAAATGCCTCTATCCATAGCTAACCAGAAATTGCCCTTTTCGTCTACCAACAGTTCGTTCAACACGATACTTCCACCTAAAATTTTCTGAAGATTACATTTCAAAACAAATGTATCTTTCCTCTTATCATATATATACACCTTTCCCTTGTTGTCGTAGGCGTAAATCAGATGTTGCGCATCCTTAGTCAGTTTAATACTTCTACCACAAGCATCACTATACGGCATCTCTGTGTATAAAGTATAATTGGTAACTTGTTGCCCATTATATCGGTCAACTCCACGCTTAGTACTTATCCACATGGCACCATCCTCTGCCTCGACAATAGAATAAACACGAGAGCAGGAAAGACCATTGTCTGTATTGAGATTGGAAAGCATGAACATATTTCTGGAAATATGCGCATATGCCTGAAGAGCCGATGCCAACAGCAGCAATATAATTAGAGTACAGGATTTATATCGTTTCATAATTCTTTCATTGATCTTATTTGGGGACAAAGATAATACAAAAAAATGAAAAACAAATAGAATAATGAGATAAAATGAAAAAAATCTATTATCTTTGCAAGATATTAATATAAAGATATAGACTATGATCAAAAGATTATTATCCTTTCTAGACGCATCGCCAGTGAATTTCCTGGCAGTAAAGAATATCTCCGAGGAATTGGAGAAGAACGGGTTCCGACGTATGAACCCACAGGAGCCTTTGGGCAAGATTGAAGCGGGTGAAAAGTTCTTCGTTACCAAGAACGACTCTTCCATCTACGCCTTCCAAATCGGAAAGAAACCTTTGGCAGATGCCGGTTTCCACATGATCTGCGCCCACTGCGATTCGCCTACCTTCCGCATCAAGCCAAATGCTGAGATGCTTTGCGAGGGCGGTATCGTAAAACTGAATACCGAGGTTTATGGTGGTCCAATCATGTCAACCTGGTTCGACCGTCCGCTCACCCTGGCAGGTAGAGTTATCGTGAAGGGCGAGAATGCGATGAATCCCCAGACGCTCCTTCTTCATGTGAAGCGCCCATTGCTGCAGATCAGCAATCTCGCTATCCACTTCAACCGTCAGGTGAATGATGGTGTGAAGTTAAGCAAGCAGAAGGATGTACTCCCTATCCTCGGCATCATCAATGATGAACTGGAGAAGGGTAACCTCCTGATGAATGTGATAACCGACGAACTGAATATCCTGAAAGAGGATGTTCTTGATTTCGATCTCTACCTGGCTGATGCCACTCCAGCCTGCACCTTCGGTGTACACGATGAGTTTATCTCTTCAGGCAGACTCGACGACCTGTCTATGTGCTGGGCTGGTGTAGAGGCGATGATTGCAGCAGATGCCAATGATACCACCCAGGTTCTCGCCATCTTCGATAATGAAGAGACGGGGTCCCAGACCAAACAGGGAGCCGGAAGTCCATTCCTTTCATATATGCTCCAGCGCATCGCCCTGGCACAGAGCCATACAGAAGAGGCTTATTATCAGGCAGTAGAGCGTGCCTTCATGATTTCAGCCGATAATGCGCATGCCTGGCATCCTAACTATAGCGAGAAGTTCGACCCTACGAATCATCCTAAGTTGGGCGGTGGTCCGGTCATCAAGTTCAATGCAGCCCAGAAGTATGCGAGCGATGCTGTATCAGCAGCCATCTTCGCCAACATCTGCGATGCAGCCAGTGTACCATGCCAGCGTTTCGTAAACCACAGCGATGTGGCAGGTGGCAGCACATTGGGCAATATCCTCGCCTCTTCCATCCCATTGAAGGGTGTGGATATGGGCAATGCCATCCTCGCTATGCACAGTTGCCGCGAAACCGGTAGTGTTATCGACCACGAATATTGCGTGAAGGCTTTCACCAAGTTCTATCAGTTGTAAGCAATCCCGATTTATCTCTTCACTCTTCACCTTCTCGCCTGTACCCCCTCTGTTTATCGGGGTTTCGGGAGGTGAAGAGTTTTCTTTATCTCTTCACCCACTCTTCACCCATATAGAAATATACTATACGCAATATGGGAAGAAAAAAAGAGAAAAAAGCCCCCGAAGCGTAATAGCTCCGGGGGCTTTTTGTTCAGCAGCAAACGCCAGCATATAACTTATCTATAGGGAATATCAAATCCCAATTTTTTCCCCAAACGATATTTCCAAACTCTATCTTGAACTTTTTGAATTTGTTTTCATTCAAGTAAGAGTTATATTGCGGATGTGGGTGATTTCTAATAAAAGCCCCAACATCTATCGTCTTAACAGTGTCATCATTAAAGTGTAATTCAACTTTTAATGGTGCCACATATCTTGCAGAAACAATACTTAAATTCATAATTTCTTCGTTATTTTTGTTGAACGTATTCTTTTCTTATAAATAAAGAAGTTTACCCATTTATCAACTATATTCTTATAGTACTTCTTCACAAAGGCCTCTGCTGTAGCAGCATCCTTCTCACTTAAAGGTGGTATCTTGCTAGAAGTTCTTCTGTGAATTTCAACAAGTTCACCATTTTCTAATATTATCTCGAAAATAGCTTCATGTCCATCCTTCATTACATGAACGTGTATCGGTTCATGCTCATTCGAATAGAACAGAAAGATAAATCCGAAGTATTCAAATATCTTTGGCATCGCAACCTCCTTTTTTAACCTATCTTGATTGCAAAGTTACGACTTTATTTTGAAAGTGCAAAGAAAACAGGAGAAAAGTTTCGGAAAAAATGTTGTGGATGTTCATGAACTTACCTATCAACATGATACCTAGAAAGCAGAAACAGCCCCCGAAGCGTAATAGCTCCGGGGCTTTTTATTTTGCTCCCAGACATCAAATGTGATGCCTGGGGGACGATAGAGTAACAGGGGATAGTCGGCCCATGGGGGTTCCATTTCCATGACGCTAACCACTGGCTTGATAAAATTTCACACCATGTTTTGTTATTATATTTTACCAAGAAATTATTGAATACTGATTGGCATCAGACTGACCACCAGACACACGAACGTGATAAACACTACGCCGAGAATGAGGCAGATATAGAAACGCCCTCTCCTGATGAAATCACCCAGGCTGAAATGATACATCGGGTGATCATCAAGATAGGTCCTGTATTCCCTCACCATGACATTAATCATGATGCCAACATAAATGAGGAGAAACAAAGCTACTATCAGGATAGCCTGTTCTTCTTAGGCAAATGAATCTGTTATACTTTTCATGGTGCAAATATAGTGTTTTTCTTTGAAACAAGGTGTCACATTCCCCCCACAATGGTGTCGCATTCCTACAAAAAAGGTGTCTCCTTCGTGGGGGAAGGAGACACCTAGTACATACTTTTTATAACCAGCCATCGTGACACTTCATATCGCCGGTTCATCCACTTCATGTGCAGACGGGTAATACCCAGGATGAGGATATTGACGAGCATAAATAGGAAACAGGTGAACTGCAATAAATATAATGTATCCATTTCGTTCTTATTTTTGTATTTGGCATCTGCCAAGATTACAGTTTAATCGTCTTAATATGCATGCAAAAGTACATTTTTTATTTTGAAATGAGGGTAGAAAAAGGAAAAAGTGATTTTTAAAAAGAAAAAAATGGTTTTATTTATCGGGGACAGCTGACGAGTGAAACAAGAACAGCAGACTGGAGAAACTAGAACAGCAGACTAGCGGTAGGAAGAACAGTGGGCTGTCTGAGCCAAACAGCGAACGAAAACCGGTTTGCCAGGTTTTTAAATAACCGAAATATAACACCGTTTACGGCTGATATCAGAAAAGAAGAAAAATTGATTTTACTCTTTACCCAATCGCTTGGAATGCCTTTATATAAAGGGGATTCGAGCTATCGGATGAAGAGTTTTGGACTATTCCATTGCCTCATATCCTTTGTTCTGAACCAACTTGCCATTGAAGGCAAGGCTTCGCTGAGGTATCGGGAAGACGATGGAAGAGGACGAGAGAGCGGACTGAACAGAACGGCGAAGATGCGAGGACTTGAGGAACTTGCCGAAACGGATAAGGTCCTGACGGTGACAAGTCTCGCCCGCCAGCACAACCTGACGGTCTTCCAGAATATTGGCAAGCGAAGACTTGCGCGCAGGCAAACCGGCATGCGCACGAACCATATTATACTCTGCCCTGCCATCCCCATCGTTGCGCTCCATCGCCTCAGCCTTCATCAGCAAAACATCAGCATAACGGAAACGGAAAAGAGGTTTGGCTGGTCGGGAATGCAGAACAGAATCAGCCTCATCCATCACCAGCGCATCCTTCGGCATCAGATAACGCGCAGAACTGTTGAAGATTTCATCCTCCTCTAAACTGCAGCCTTCATCAGCCAATCTGTTGCAATAGAAGATACAGGTTTCCCAAGCATTCAATATTCTGCTGCGGTTCTCACTCGCCTTGCCGCCCGTAATGAGCGAGGCGCCATCGGCAGTACGCACCATAAATTCCAGGTCCCTACCCTTCGGACGCTTCCTGTAACCCTGCGCCCAATCGTTATACATATAGATTTCAGCATTCAGCGCCAGTTTAGCCAGCAGGAAGTTGACCACAGGCTGCGTGATGCGTCCATAATGAGAGCCTTCCTCCAAACTGGACGTCTGAGGAAGATAAGGCAATACCTGCTGCAATTCGCTGAAGATGAAATGGAAGATTTCGCTCCGTTCGCTCTGAGCCGACAGCTTTTCATCGGTAACAGAAGAGCCCGATGCCGGTTCATAGATGAGTGATTCTGCCGCAGACAGGAGTACCGGAATCCTGCCATACAAATCCATCGCCTCATAATACATCATGGCTCTGATGGCACGCACCTCAGCCTTGAACTGCACCTTCTGGTTATCGGTAAGGCGTACTGACTGTAAATCAATCATATCCAGCGACTTGTTGCACATACCGATAGCCCGATAAAGATATTGCCAGGAAGAATAAAGCTGCTCATCATCAGGAGAAAGAGAAAGCAGACTGTCCAGACGCTGAATATCGCAGATGCCTTCCCCATCTATCGTTCCACCCATAAAATCATACAAAGGAGCTATGGTCGTATCAAATATTTCAGACGCAGAACCATTGCTGCCACCCCCATCGAGCTGATCCTTAGGATGCTCATTCAAGCACGATGAGAATGCCAACAGGGTCAGGAAAGAGATGACCCACGTGAACAAATGTGAAATATATCGTCTCATAACCATATCACATGAAGTTTAGGTTTCAAACTGTCAAGACTGCGAATAACAGCAATCCGACTGCAAATATAAGAAAAAAGAATGATAAAAGGACACAAATATAGTAAAAATCTACGTAAATTTTGCGGGATTAAAATTTATTTGTACCTTTGCACCCGGTTAGCAGAGAGCTAACTAAGGGGTGCTACCGCCGGAAAAGAGAAAAAAGCGGATGCTGAGAATATACCCATCGACCTGAACCAGGTAATGCTGGCGTAGGAAAATAAGGCACATTCCCCCCTTATATGATGTTTTTAATTTAAATAAATGAAAAGATTCAACGGGATCGCACTCAGTGTAGCGTTTTGCTCTTTGGCAAGCCAGGCTGCACTGGCACAGACAAAAATCGACACCTTGAAGGTGCAGAATTTGAATGAAGTGATTGTAAAAGGCGTACGTGCCGCAAAGGAAGCTCCATACGCCGTGGCTAACATCAGGAAATCAGAACTCAAACAATTCTCTTGCTCAGGTCAGGAATTGCCATTTCTCCTTTCTCGTACACCGGGCATCCTCGCCTGGAGTGAGAACGGTATCGGCACCGGTACTACCTATATGCGCATTCGTGGCGCTGCCGGAAGCCGCATCAATGTAACACTCGACGGAGTGGCTCTCAACTCACCGGAAGACCAGACCGTTTTCTGGGCTAACATGAACAGTTATTCTTCGCTCCTGGGCAGCATCCAGGTACAGCGCGGCGTAGGCTCTTCTACCAATGGCGACGGTGCCTTCGGTGGAAGCATCTCTATGGCTACAGCTGCTCCTTCGCTCACCCCTACTGCAGAAGTTACCGGTTCTTTCGGTTCTTACAATACCTATCATACAGGCGCCAGCTTCTCTACAGGTCTGCTCGGCAAGCATCTGATTTTTGACGGTGCTTATCACGAGACAGCTACCGACGGTTATGTAGACGGCACAGAAGGCCGCTCAGGTTCTTACTATGGCGGACTGACCTGGCTGAGCGATAACTTCAAGGTAAGCTACAAGAACATCGGCAACTTCGAGAAGACCGGTCAGGCTTGGAACGGTGTGCTGGGCGGAGATTACAACTCTAACTTCAGCCTCCTTCAGGATGGCATCCGCACTTATAAAGATATGTATAAGGCAGGTCTGGATAAGTTTAACGTGCTGACAGGCGATATGGTTCGCAACGGCAAGGGCGATTATACCATCACTCCTTATACCCTGCGCGACGGAAGCAAATGGGACAAGACTACTGATAACTTCTATCAGAACCACAACATCCTTTCGGCTACCTGGACACCAAGCAGCCACTGGAGCCACAGCCTCTCACTGCATTATACCTATGGCTACGGCTACTACAAGGAGTTCAAGAACAACGCCAAGTTTGCCAAGTTCGGACTCGTTTACAAGGATGCAGAGGGCAACAAGGTTAAGAAGTCAGACTTCATCCGCAAGAAGGGACTCAGCCAGCATACCTACGGCATGGTATACAATACCAACTACAAGGATGAGCACTGGGATGTTATCGGCGGATTGAACCTGCAGCAGTTCCGCGGCAACCACTGGGGATACCTTACTTATATCGCCAACCAGGATGCCGAGAAGAAATTCTTCGACAGCAACGGCCAGTATAAGTACTATGATTCTGATGCCCACAAGTATGACTACAGCGCCTTCGTCAAGGCAAGCTATCGCTTTGCAGACTACTGGAATGCCTTCGCTGACCTGCAGTATCGCCGTGTAGAATACAAGACCGACGGTATCAACGATAAATTTATCGCCCAGGCAGATGGCAGCTACAAGAACCAGGAGCTGAACATCAACGAGAAGTACAACTTCTTCAATCCTAAGGCAGGTATCAGCTTCAACAAGGATGGCCACAAGGCATACGCATCTGTAGCCTACAGCAACCGCGAGCCAGAGCGCAACAACTTTACCGACAACTTCAACTATCCATTCCCTAAAGAGGAGAAGTTGCTCGATGTAGAGTTCGGCTATCAGTATCAGGGCGACAACTGGCATGCAGGCGCCAACTTCTACTATATGGATTATGACAACCAGCTGGCTCAGACCGGACAGCTGAGTGACATCGGCGAGGCACTGACCACCAACATCAAGGATTCTTACCGTATGGGCGTAGAGCTGACAGCCGGCTGGGCACCATTGTCATGGTTGTCTGTAGAAGGAAATGCCGCTTTGAGCAAGAACAAGATTAAGGACTTTGATGAGTATGTAAGCAACTGGGAAGACGACAAGAAGCCAGGCGTAGTACATTACGACAACTCAACCCTGTCTTATTCTCCATCAGCTATCCTGAACGGATTCATCGATATCCACTATGCCGGTTTCTCAGCTACCTGGCACACCAACTTTGTAAGTCGCCAGTATATTACCAATACAGAAGACCGCGACTTCTCACTGCCATGCTATTCACAGAGCGACCTGAGCCTGAACTACAGTGCTAAGGTAACCAAGGCACTCGGCATCAAGGAGATAAGCTTCGGTGTAGACATCAACAATATCTTCAACCGCCACTATGCAGCCAGCGCATTCACCTGGGGCAATGCTATCGGTTACGGATATACATTGGACAACCGATTCAAGCAGATAGCCTACATCCCGATGGCAGATACCACCTGGATGACGCATCTTACATTGAAGTTCTAATCAGAAATCATCATGATGGATTATATTGCATCACATGGTTTAGACATCTTTACCACGGTACTCGGACTGGTTTATATCCTGTTGGAGTACCGTGCCAGTATCTGGCTTTGGCTGGTAGGCATCATCATGCCTGCCCTGGACGTATGGCTCTATTGGAGTCATGGTCTTTACGGCGATGCGGGTATGGCGGTCTACTATACGATAGCCGGTATATATGGTTATGCCGTATGGAAATATGGCAAGAAGCACAACCAGAAGGAGAAAGAAGAACTTCCGATTACCTATATGAAGAAGTCGCTCTATCTGCCTACTCTTCTGTTCTTCCTGGCAACCTGGGGTATCACCTATTATATACTGATAACTTTCACCAACTCTACAGTTCCTCTGCAAGACAGTTTCACCAATGCCCTGAGCTTTGTGGGGCTCTGGGCGCTGGCACGCAAATATATCGAGCAGTGGTTCTTCTGGATTATCGTAGATGCCGTTTGCTTCTATCTCTATATCGTCAAAGGTATCCCATTCAAGGCAGGACTTTACGGTCTCTACGTCATCATCGCCGTAGCCGGATACTTTAAATGGAAGAAGATGATGATGAAAAAGAGTTGATAGTTAATAGTTCAGATATTATAGACGGAAAAAGGAAGCCAAGGCAAAAACAAACTTGCCAGGCTTCCTTTATTTCATTTATATAAACAAGAACCACTATACCAAGGTTCCGCGCTTAAACTTATCCTATCAGCGAAAAGCACATCCTTTATGCCCTTTTCACCTTTAATCCGTTTTCGATACTAACCAGTTCATCGCTGAATCCAGCATCAATCTTCAGTCTTTCTTCCACTTTTGAACAACTGTGGATAACTGTGCTATGATCACGATTACCAACGAGTTTGCCGATTCTCGAAGCAGGCATTTTGGTATATTTCTGTGCCAGATACATCGTTACCTGTCTTGCCACGACATAATCACGCTTACGGCTCTTGCTGTTCACGGCAGTAACCGTTACATTATAATGATGGCAAACCGTTTCAACAATATCATCGATGGTGAGCGGCTTATCATCCACCTTCACCGCACGCTTGATGACGCGTTCGGCAAGACGGATATCAATGCTGCTGTTATAAACAATGCTGTAAGCCAGAAGACCATTGATGGCTCCCTGCAAATCGCGCACACTTCCGTTACAGGTCTGGGCGATGAAAGAGATGACATCTACCGGAATCTTCAAACCGTCACGACGAATCTTATTGCTCAGGATATCCACACACAACTGGATATTCGGCTTCTCCAACTCGCAGACCAGACCGCAAGAGAAACGGGTGAGCAGACGGTCTGGCATATCCTTCAACTCTACCGGAGGGCGGTCGCACGCCAGGATAATACGCTTTCCGTTGCGGAAGAGGTGGTTGAAGATATGGAAGAAGGTATTCAGTGTCTTCGCCTTACCAGCCCACTCCTGGATATCATCCACAATCAGCATATCGATAGACTGATAGAAGTTGATGAAATCATTGCTCGCATTATGGAGCACGGCATCGGTATACTGGGTCTGGAAAAGACGGGCACTCACATAGAGCACACGCTTCTGAGGATACATCTGCTTCGCTTTCAGACCGATGGCATTCACCAGATGCGTCTTACCGCTACCCGAAGGTCCGTAAATGAACATTGGGTTAAACTGGGTGGTATTGGGATGCTCGGCAATAGACAATCCTACGGAACGAGGCAGCTTATTGCTGTCACCCTCCATATAATTGTTGAAAGTAAGCTTCGGGTCTAACTGCGTATCAATGTCTTCCTGCTGCTGGGGAGCGGCAGGCTGGGCAGCCGTCTGCTGGGCACACTCACGAGTTTGCTTTGCCATATCAGCATCGTCTGGATCTGCCTCAATATCTTGAGAAAGCTTATGCTCCTTATCGGTTACAACACGATAAGTGAGACGGATTCCTTCACCAAAATTACGATGCAGCACCTTACTTAACAAGTCAACAAAGTTCTGTTCCAAGTACTCGTATACGAACGGACTCGGAACCTGCACCAACAAAGTCTTTGTCGACGGCTTGTACGATTCAAAGACGATTGGCTTGAACCATGTGTTATATTGCTGCTCTGTTACACTGTTCTTTATGAGCAAAAGACTGTTGTCCCAGAGGGCTTTTGGACTTGCTAACATTGATTACTTATATTATTAATACTTTAATTCACAAATGACGGGACGCACCAAAAGATGCGAAATCACGTGCAAAGTTACAAAAAAAATAGGAGAAATGCAAATCCCCTTATTTAAAATATTTTAATAGATAGTCTTTAAATTACTGAATACCAAACACTTGTATAAAATACAAATATAGCAGACTGAAATTCAGTGAAACAATAATGTAACGTCCCCGAAACGGCTAACAAACAAACAGTTTGCGAGTCATTTCGGGGCGTGAAACATACCGAATCTTATTTAGACTAAATTTATTTAGCTCAAACTCTTTTTACTTGTCTTTTCTGCCGAAAACAGAGAAATGGACATAGCGTTTCGGATGTGCCTTCAAGTCGATAACCAAGGAGTCGGCATGACTCATGGTTGACGTCAGATTGTCGTACAGTTTGGTATCGTTCATCAGCAATCCGAGGCTGCCCTGGTTGCTGTTCAGCTTCTCAGTAAACTGATGAGCACTCTCCAAAGTCTGGTTCACCTTGTTCAAAGTGCCCTGCACATCAAGACTGGCCAGATTAGCTGTGAGGCGGTTGGTATTATCCAGCACGCCATTTGCCTTTCCAATCATACCCGGAACCTGTTTGTTGAGTCCTGCCATCAGGGTATTCAGTTCACGTGTAGAAACGGTGAGGTTGCTTGTGATGGTTTCCACATTATGCAGCGAAGCAGCCAGAGCCGGGTCAGCCAGCAGCGCATTCACGCTGGTAAGGATAGAATCCAACTTAGGCAACATCTTTTCCACTACCGGAACCAGGTTGGCAGCCTTATCCATCATGCCTCCGTTTACAGCACCCGGAATGATACCTCCCGGTTCTACTCTTTCGCGCGGATTGTTTGCCAGAAGCAGATTCACCTGCAGGTTACCCATCAAGTCTTTTACTATTTCGGCTTTACTGCCCTGCGGGATTCTCAAATCCTTGATAATATCCACCTTTACTTTGATAGGACCATTCTCCTTGTAATCATATTCCAAACCATCCACGATACCTACCTTATAACCATCCGCATAAATAGGCGTAGAGGCACCCAGTCCCTGGATGTCATCAAACGTCATATAGTAGGCGTTGTTGGTAGAGAACAGATTCATGCCTTTCAGAAAATTGATTCCGAAATACATAATCAAAATACCGACAATAGCTACAAGAGCTATCTTGATTTCTTTTGTTAGCTTCATATTTATCTCTTTATATATTCGTGCTTATATCTTATCCTTACTCAGGTCAATCAGCGGTTTCTGTTCTGTTTGAACTCACGTATAGCCTGATTCACATCATATTTCTTTCCATTCTTGAAAGCTATGATGAAAGCTTCCGGGAACTTCTCGGCAAGCGTCTTGCGCAAGCGGAAAATCTCATTATAGTTGGTAGAAGCTCCCATCGTATATTTCACCATATTGCCTTCCTGATAACTGTCATAACCGGTTTCGCCCTTAAAATGGGCATCGCCCTTGCGGAGCGTGCGGTTGCTGACAAATATCTGGAGCTTGAAGACAGGCGCATCGGCTACATTGGCTTTCTGCTGTGCCGGCTTGTTCTGAGCTACAGTTCTATTCTGCTGCGTCTGTCTGCTCTGCTGCGTCTGTCTGCTCTGCTGAGCCGGCTTATCCTGCGGGTTCTGTCTTCTGTTCTGCTGAACCGTTTTAGCCTTTGTTGCTCTGGTTTCCACCTGCTTCACCGTTCTTCTCGGCGCAGTATCCGCCTCCTCAGCACGGCGCTCGTCCTTTTCCTGTTTCGTATCAGAAACTATCTTGGCAACCGGCACCGATTCTGTATCCGCAGCTCGATAAGGAACCGAGATGGATTTATCGTATTTATTGCGATATTGCGCAAAACCTTCGTAGATGCCTCGGGCGATATCATCCACCCTGCTGGCATCGTTGAGCAGTCTTTCTTCATCGGCAGTAGTGATGAAACCGAGCTCTATCAGACAGCTAGGCATCGAGGTTTCTCTGAGAACCAGGAATCCTGCCTGATGCACACCCTTATCCGGACGGTTGGCACCGGAACATACCTTTCGCTGGATATTGCGCGCCAGTTCTACGCTTCTCTCCATATTCTTACCCTGTATAAACTCGAAGATGATGTAACTCTCAGAAGATCGCGGGTCGAAACCCTGATAGGTATGCTGATAGCCCTTCTCCATCGAGATAACGGAGTTCTCTCGCATAGCCACATCGAGATTATCCTTGGCACGGTGCATACCGAGCGTATAGGTTTCAAAACCGCGGGCTATCTTACCGGCTGGCAGCGCATTGGTATGTACCGAGATAAACAGGTCGGCATTGGCGCGGTTAGCAATGTTGGCACGCTGTTTCAGAGGAATAAAGACATCCGTCTTGCGGGTATAGATGACTCTCACATCCGGCATATTGCGCTCAACATATTTGCCAAACTGCAATGCCACAGAGAGATTGATATTCTTTTCTTTGGAAATAGCACCACGTGCGCCCACATCATGACCACCATGACCTGGGTCGATAACGAGCGTGAAACGGCGGTTGGAGCCTGTCGCTGTCAGCACCAACATACACAATAGGGTCAATATGAGTGTTATTTTCTTCAACATATCTTTCTGATGATTTTGCAAAATTACTACTTTTGTATCAGAAAACCTAAATCTACTATAAAGTTTTATCATTTGTTAATACAACTTCTACCCCTGCGCCGTCACAATCTGCTCCAAAAGGAGGATTAACTTTGGTAATAGCGAGTTGTATTTTCTGAATAGTCGGATATTCTGCAAAGAGTCGCTTTCCTATCCTTCCGGCTACATGTTCCAGCAGTTTGCTAGGTATCTCCATCTCCTGTTTCACGAGTTCATAGAGTTCTGCATAGTTGAGGGTTCCAGCCAGTTCATCGGTTTCCATGGCTCTGGAGAAATCATAGCTCACATCCAGATTCACCACATAATCGTTGCCCACCTGGGTTTCCTGTGACAGAACGCCGTGATACGCATGGAAACGGACATTCTTCAAGTATATCTTACTACAGAAAAGCATAGTTTATATCAGTTTCTATCTTGGGGATTAGGATTCGGAATCGCTATCATCGTAAAGTTTCATCAGGCTACCATCCTTCAGATATCTCTTCAGGGCTGTCACAACACCTTTCTTCCAGGTATTGATGTTATCTGAAGTAAGCTGGAGCTGATAAACGAGTTTGATGACATGTTCGATAGGCATACGGTAGCGCAGCACACCGGAAATCAGCTTGGCATAGTTCCAGTATTCAGGATTAAACTTCTCGCTCAATCCCTCAACCGTAATCTTATATCCTCGCTTGTTCACAAACTGGAAGTCGTATCGCTTCAAGCCTCCATCCAGAATGGTCTTCACGATTTTGCCTTTGCTTACAGATTTAGGCAGCATGATACCCTCGTCCTCATCCTGTAAACCCGTGAAGATTTCGTATGGATGACCGTCGAGCAGTCCTACAAGAGCCACCCATTTCTCCTTATTATTCTGGAATCGCACCACATCGCATTCGAGTTCTCGAGGTCGCACCTCCATCACTTCAGGAGAGAAAACAGGAAGATGAGTTTCCTCTGAAACAACATTGGCTATCTGATCATAGAGTTTATTCCAATCAGACTGTTCTACATGATAATTCTGATGAAGTGTTGCCAGATTAGCATTCAATTCATCTATAAGAGCCTTGGAAGCCTCTTCAAAAGTCATATTTTCAGTATATTTCATATCAAACGTTTCATATTTAGGTGCAAAATTAAACTTTTATTTCTAAAATCTGAAACGTTTTGCCATATATTTCACTAAAAAAGCGAAAGAAAGACAACTTTTTGGGAAACTTTCACTAACTTTGCAGCAAAATAGGGTTCTGAAATGGAACAGAACTCCTATATATATATTAAGGTATAATGATAAAATAAAAAAGATATGGAATCGATTAAGAACAGAACAAGCATCAGAAAATATGCAGAGAAGGAAGTATCTGAAGAACTCCTGAACCGCCTTTTGGAAGAGGCAGAGCGCACCCCGACAATGGGAAACCTGCAGCTTTACAGCGTTGTGGTAACAAGAAGTGAAGAAGGAAAGAAGGCACTGGCGCCAGCCCACTTCAACCAGCCGATGGTAACAGAAGCCCCGGTCATCCTCACCATCTGTGCCGATTATCGCCGCACAACCCTCTGGGCAGAGAGCCGCAAGGGAACCCCGGGCTATGACAACATTCTCTCTTTTATGAATGCAGCTACCGATGCCCTTCTTTTCACCCAGACCTTCACGAACCTGGCAGAAGAAGCCGGTTTGGGCACCTGTTTCCTGGGAACTACGGTTTATATGCCAAAGATGATTATCGACACTCTGAAGCTCCCTAAGCTCGTAATGCCAGTAGCCACATTGACCATCGGCTGGCCGGCAGAACATCCAGCCCTGAGCGACCGTCTCCCTCTGCGCAGCATCATCCACCACGAGCATTTCGAAGATTACACCCCAGAGAAGATTGACGACTTCTATGCAGGGAAGGAAGCTCTGGAAGAAAACAAGGAGTTCGTTCGCATCAACAACGTAGAGACCCTAGCCCAGGTTTTCACCGACATCCGATACACAAAGAAAGATTGCGAGGCGATGAGCCAAGGTTTCCTCGAAGCCCTCAAGCAGCAAGGATTTATTTAAAGGTAAAAAAGTAAAAAGGTAAAAAGGGCACCTCGCTGGTTAACATTCCGCTAGGCTTTTTTTACCTTTTTACCTTTTTACTTTTTTACCTTTTCATTATTCTACAACGATTGGCTTGTACTTAGGAACCAATGCCTTCATGATGCACCAGCCTACGAGGTAAGCAACACTACAGATGCAGAATACAATCATGTAGGCACCTGGCTTGCCATCGAAGCCCATGAAGCTGAAGGCTGAACCCTGACCATCTGCATAGGTGAAGAGCATACCGGAACCCTTGTTAATCAGGAAGGAACCGATACCACCTGCCATCGCACCAATACCGGTGATAGTAGCTACAGTTGACTTAGGGAACATATCACCGATGGTAGAATAGAGGTTAGCTGACCATGCCTGATGACCTGCACCGAGCAAACCGATGATGATAGCTGGCCACCATGCACTGTACTCACCCATAGGCTGGGCTATCAGACCGAGCAATGGGAAGCAAGCGAAAATCAACATCGCACGCATTCTACCGATATATGGATTCATACCCTTCTTGTCAACAAAGTAGGTTGGCAAGTAACCACCACCAATACTCAATACGGTTACAATAGCATAGAGAGTGAAGATGAGGGCGATACCCATACCTGAATCTGAAGAATAACCATACTGGTCAGAGAAGTAAGCAGGTGCCCAGAAGAGGAAGAACCACCAAACACCATCAGTCATCAACTTACCTACGATGAATGACCAGGTCTGACGGTAGCTGAAGCACTTCAGGAAACCGATAGTTTTCTCCTCAGCGGCACTTTCTGTCTCTTTCCCAGCCTCAATCTTTTCGAGGTCCTCATCCTGTTCAATATAAGTAAGTTCAACCTTGTTTACATGCTTGCTCTTAGATGGTTTGTCATAGAGCCATACCCAGAGGCCCATCCATACATAACCGAGCACACCGATGATGATGAATGCCCACTCCCAGCCCAGGCTGCGAGCCAACAATGGAATGGTAGCTGGTGCTGCCAAAGCGCCTACTGAAGCACCACTGTTGAAGATAGCGGTAGAGAAAGCACGGTCTTTCTTAGGGAAATACTCTGCTGTTACCTTGATGGCTGCAGGGAAGTTACCTGCCTCACCCACAGCAAGAATCAAGCGGCAAGAGAGGAACAGCCATACACTGATTGTAGCAATCGCTACAGCTGCATCACTACCAGCCTGTACCATGCGGAGCGCCTCGATAGAATCATAACCTTCCATCTGCATAGCTACCCAACCGCAACCGGCGTGCATCACAGCACCTGTTGACCATACGAAGATGGCGATGAGATAACCTTTCTTGGTGCCCATCCAGTCAACAAACTTACCTGCGAAGAGGTTAGCGATGGCATAGAAGATGGAGAAAAGACCGGTGATGGTACCATAGTGATCATCTGTCCAGTGGAATTCTGGAGCAATGAAGTCTTTCCATGTTAAAGAGAGAACCTGACGGTCCATGTAATTGACTGTGGTTGCGATGAAGAGCAGCGCACAGATTACCCAACGGAAGTTGGACATTTTACTTGTTGTAATAGGGCTCATTTTATAAAAAAGTTTTTAAGCGTTATACTTATTTTTATTTTAGATTACTATTTAGACGGCAAAGCCTGGCTCATATTAATCATAAACCAGGTTGCCATATCATGTATCTTATTATTCCAATGTAGGAATCTTCACTACCTGCATATCGTTGTAGATCAGATTCTCACCTGCCATACCCCAGATAAAGGTATAGTTGCTGGTACCTGCTGCACAGTGGATAGACCACTCTGGAGAAATCACAGCCTGCTCGTTGTTCAACCAGATAGGACGTGTCTCCTGTGGTTCACCCATTACGTGGAGAATCTTCTGACCCTCTGGTACATTATAATAGAGGTAAGTCTCCATACGGCGGAGGTGAGTATGAGCTGGCATGGTGTTCCATACAGAACCCTCCTTCAACTCAGTAACACCCATCTGCAACTGGCAGGTACGAACACCGGCTACACCGTCGATAATCAACTGGTGGATTACACGGTCGTTGCTCTCCTTCAGGCTACCAGCCTTGATGTTGTTGGCATCCTTCAGGGTAATCTTCTTGGTAGGATATGTCTGATGAGCACAAGCGCTGTTCATATAGAACTTAGCTGGCTTAGCTGCATCCTTGCTGCTTACCTCGATGTTCTTGGCACCACGACCTACGTAGAGAGCCTCCTGGAAACCGAGCGTATACTTCTTGCCGTCAACGGTAACAGTACCCTCGCCACCGATGTTGATGATACCCAACTCGCGGTTGTCGAGCAGATTCTTCTCATCGTTTGGCTTGTCTGTATAGAGAGGAGCGATAGAAGTCAGCTTCAGAGGAGCGGTTGTTGGCTCAGCACCACCAATGAGGAAGCGGTCGAACATGGTGTATGTCCAGTTTACCTCGCCTGGAGCAAACACCTTCTCGATAGCGAATTCACTGCGAAGGCGGTCTGTTGTATAGTGCTTTGCATCCATCGGATTGCTTGCATAACGAACGTTGTAGTTAGTGTAGGCATTTTCTGCCTTCACTTCATAACCACATTTTCCACACTGACCAAAAGCCTGACTTGCTGTTAATACCATTGCTGCTAATATTAATGTTAATTTCTTCATAATTATCTTGTTTTATTTTTTACCTTTTTACTTTTTTTCTTCCTTCACGATGCGCTGACGGTTGATAACCATCATGGCTACCGTGATGACTGCGAGAACACCCATACCTACGTATGAAAGCTTCACACCGCGATAGATAACCCATCCGAAGAGAGAGGATGCGAAATCGAGTGCACCGCCTGAGAATCCGTCAGGGATATGAGCGGCATTATCGCCTGTTGCTGCATAAACCTGGTTGGCTGCCAGCGTAAAGTCTGGTGCCATATCGGTAACGAAATAGAGACCGATGACGAGGGTTACCAGGCCGATGATAAGCGTCTTCACCACATTACCTCTTGTAAACGGCAGAATCATTGGGAAGAGGTAGAACATACCTGCCAACGAAGCCAAAGGCAAGAATTGGTTGCCTGGCAGGAAGACTGCGATAGCCAGGATAACCGGAATCAGAATCACAGATGCTACCAGAGTAGTAGGATGGCCGATTACCAGGGCAGGACTCATACCGATATGAACCTTCTTGCCGTTAAACTTGGTCTTCACCAACTCCTGTGTCTTCTCTGAGATAGGCTTCAAACCGTCGATAAACAGGGCTGTAATACGAGGAATCAGCTCCATCACGGCTCCCATCGTTACACCCAGGAAGAGAATCTTCTTGATATCGAGCTGGGCTGCCCAACCTATCAGGGCACCTACGATAACACCGAGTACCAGTGGCTCGCCGAGCACACCAAACTTCTTCTTCAGTCCCTCTGCATCGATATCGAGCTTAGAGAAGCCCGGAATCATATCGAAGAGTTTATTGAAAACGATTGCGAATGGCATGAAACTCTGGCAGAATGGCTGCGGAATAGAGATACCATCCAAATCGTAATATTTCTGGAATCTGTCGGCTGTCAGGTCTGCACAGACCAAGGTATTGATGTAGCAGACGATGGCTGCGAAATAGCCCCAGAGCAAACTCTGACCCATCACGAAGTAAGCCACTGCACCGATAAAGGCGAAGTGCCAGTAGTTCCAGAGGTCGATATTCACTGTACGTGTTGTCTTGGTAATCAACATCAGGAAGTTGACACCCAGACAGATTGGGATAATCAATGCTCCCACTGCTGTATTGTAAGCTACAGCTGCAGCTGCTGGCCATCCCATGTCAAAAACGTTTAACTGTAAGTGGTAGATGTCTGAAATAGCCTTCAATGGGTCGTTGAAGTTGGTAGTAAGCAATGCTGTTACCACGCCCAAGCCTACGAAACCCACGCCTACGAAGAGTCCCGACTTCAGAGCCTTTCCGAATTTCATGCCAATACACAGACCGATGACCGTGAAGATGATAGGCATCATCACGCTCGCACCGAGACTGATAATATAGCTAAATACTTGTTCCATTTTAATTTGTAGTATTGTTTAATTGTTAGAAAATACACGACAAAGAGCACCCTCTTTTGTCTTTTTATGATTTGTTGTGTGCAAAGATACACTTTTTTCTTCAATTACAATACGTTTTGATGGAAAAATTTACGCAAAAAAAATCCCATCAGAACATTTCTGATAGGATTTCTCTATTTTTATACGTTTTTAAATGATTTTTTACCGAATCGGTCTTCATTCTTCCCTCTTCGTTCTTCCCTCTTCACTTCCTAGTCCTGGAAGTAAACTCTCTTCACACGGTTGCTGATGGTGGTCAGCACCTCGTAAGGGATGGTCTCGAGGATGTCGCTCAGTGTCTGGACAGGCAGATGCTCGCCAAAGATTTCTACCGAATCTCCTTCCTTGCAAGGGATATCGGTCACGTCTATCATAGCCACATCCATACAGATGTTGCCCACATAATCTGCCTTCTGCCCGTTCACCAGACAGTAGGCATGACGGTTGCCCAGACGGCGGTTCAGTCCGTCAGCATATCCGATAGGGATGGCTGCGATGACGCTGTCTCTGTCGAGAATCGTCTTGCGGCTGTAGCCCACACTGTCACCTGCCTTCACGTTGTGCATCTGCAGAATGGTTGTCTTCAGGGTGCTCACGCAGTTGATGGTCTTGTTGTTGCGCGAATTGATGCCGTAGAGTCCGAGTCCCAGACGGCACATATCCAGCTGGCGCTCCGGGAAGTGCTCGATACCTGCCGAATTGCAGATATGGCGCAATATCTTATGGTCGAAGGCTGCCTGCAACTGCTTGCTGCCCTTGTCGAAGAGTTCAAACTGATGAGCTGAGAAATCATCGAAACTGTCGTCATCGCTGCCCACGAAGTGAGAGAACACAGAACGTGGGATGATGGCATTCTGGTGCTTCAGCTTGCCGATGAGTTCCTCCATATCGTTCTCAGGGTCGAAGCCCATGCGGTGCATGCCGGTATCCAGCTTGATATGGACAGGGAAACCGGTTACGCCCTCTTTCTCAGCTGCCTTGATGAGCGCATCGAGCAGACGGAAAGAGTAAACCTCCGGCTCCAGGTCGTAATCGAACATGGTCTTGAAGGCGGTCATCTCCGGATTCATGATCATGATGTTGCTGGTGATGCCGTTCTTGCGCAGCGTAACGCCCTCATCGGCTACAGCCACAGCCAGATAGTCTACACGATGGTCCTGCAGGGTCTTGGCTATCTCTACGGCACCTGCACCGTAGCCGTCTGCCTTGATCATGCATACCAGCTTGGTTTCCGGCTTCATAAACGCACGGTAGTAGTTCAGATTGGCTACCACGGCGTTCAGATTCACCTCCAGCGTAGTCTCGTGTACTTTCTGTACCAGCAGTTCGGTGAGCTGGTCGAAGCCAAACTGACGGGCGCCCTTCAGCAGAATCACCTCATCGCGCAGGGAAGCAAACACCTCGCTGGCGATGAATTCCTCTACATTCGGGAAGAAGAACTTCTCTGAAATCTGAATCACGTCGTGCTGCTTGCAGAGCTCAGGACCGATACCGATGAACTTTACCACGCCACGTTTACGGGCTAAATCGCTCACCTCTTTATATAATACCTCCGGTGCCTGACCGCTCTGGTAAATGTCGCTCAATATCAGCGTATGGCGACGACCGCGATGGTCTGGACGGCGGTTCATGAAGTCGAGAGCGATATCAAGCGAATTGATATCACTGTTGTAGCTGTCGTTGATCAGCGTACATCCGTGCTGTCCTACCTTCACCTCCAGTCTCATTGCCACAGGTTCGAGCTGTGCCATGCGCTTGTCGATATCTTCAGCCGAAAGACCGAGTTTCGATGCCACGACGGCAGAGATGATGGCATTCTGTACAGATGCATCGTCGATGAACGGGATAGAGAAACTGTCTTCCACACCTTTATATATATAGGTAATCACGCTCACGCTCTGCTGCTTCTCGATGTTCTTTACATAGAAAGGAGCCTCCGCATTCTTGAGCGACCAGAAGAGTTTCTCGCCCTTATAGTCGGGATATTCGGCTATCACCTTGCTGATAACCTCGTCATCGCCATCATAGATTACGGTCTCTGCATCATGGAAGAGGATGAGTTTCTCCCGGCATTTCTCCTCCATGGAAGAGAAGTTCTCCTGATGGGCAGCACCCAGATTGGTCAGTACGGCGATGGTTGGCTGGATGATGTCACGCAGGGCAAGCATTTCGCCAGGCATACTGATACCTGCCTCGAAAACGCCCACCTGGGTCTGCTCGTTCATCAGCCATACCGACAATGGCACACCTATCTGAGAGTTGTAACTGCGCGGACTGCGGGTAACAAACATGCTTGGCGAGAGCAGCTGGTAGAGCCACTCCTTGACCATGGTCTTGCCGTTTGAACCCGTGATGCCTACGATAGGGATATTAAACTCGTCACGGTGGCGCTCAGCCAGACGCTGGAGAGCCTCGAGCGTATTTACTACCTTCAGGAAGTTGGCTCCCGGATAATCAGAAGCATAGCCCTTAGGCACATTCGTTACAACAAAGTTTTTCACACCTCTGCGATACAGCTCAGGGATGTAATTATGACCATCATTACGTTCCGACTTGAGCGCAAAGAACAGAGTTTCCTCTGGGAAACAAAGTGAACGACTATCGGTCAGGATAAAACCGATGTTGGTATCATTGTCTCCATAGCGACGCGCACCTATCAGTGTGGTTACCTTTTCAATAGTATATGTCATTGTCTTGTTATTTAAATATTCTTTATTTTATAAGAGATGATATTTCTCCATTTTATAAGAGATGATATTTCTCCTCAAATTGTCTTTTCTTCTCTTCCGTCCTGGCGATGAACTTCTGGTGTTCCTCGCTCTCGGGATGGAAGGGTTTGTGGCCGAGTGCTTCGCGGATAGGCCTCCAGTCTTCCAGAAACTGCTCTGCTGCCTTGCCGAAGTAAGTTGTCCGGAACCGCTCCCAGATATATTCCACAGCCTGTTCGCTCGGGTGCAGCATGTCTTCCTTGTAGAAGCGGTAGTCACGAAGTTCATCGTTCATGATCTCGTAAGCCGGAAAATAGCTCACCACTCCGGGATTCTCCTTCACCAGCTTATCGGCTGCCAGCAGGAGCGTAGCCTTCGAAAGCTGACTCCCGTGATAGCCGTATTTCGCATAGCGGATAGGACTTACCGTGATGATTACCTTCAGAGTGCCTTCACTGCTACCGGATGCTGCGGTCTGCGATTTCAGCAGATTGATAGCCTTCTGCAGATAGCCGGCACATTCGTCCACGCTCAGTTCCCGCTCTTCGAAGAGGCGCTGCGGGCGCTTCTGGCAGTTGTCCACTATCTCGCCCGTCTCCTTCAGGATATACACATGGTTGGTACCCAGCGTAAAGACAGCCACACGGGGACGCACCTCGGAACATTTCTCTACCGTATGGAGAATGCTTGCCGGATTATACATCACCCCAAAGGGATTCACCGTAGCCCGGAAGCGGTTCTCCACAAACCGCCGCCCCAGATTGTCGGCAAAGCAACTGCCCACAAAGAGCATCCGCTCTGCCGCCCCTATCTCGAAGTCGGCCTTCGGAATATCTATTTCTGTTCTAAATCGCATCATCAGAATTTGCAATCAGTCTATCAGTCTAAGGGGATTTGCAATCCCCGCTATTCCTTCTTGCGCTTTCTCACCTCAACCACTACACCTATTATAATAAGGAGAGCCAGAACGCCATAACCGATGTAAGCCACCGTCTCGGTATTCTTGAGCGACTGAGGATGGAAATCGAGAACCACTTTGTGGTTACCAGCTTTCACGTTCAGCGCACGCAGAATATAGTTCACTCTGCCCAGCTCAGCCGGCTGTCCATCAACCGTAGCCGTCCAGCCCGGATAGTAAATCTCAGAGAATACGATCACGCCGCCCTTGCTCGACTTCACCTCGTAAGTCAGGTTGTTCGGCTTATACTGCGTCATCTTCACCACCGAAGTATCATCCTGCTTCACGCTCTGCGCCAGCTGTTCCTTGAATTTGGCATCAGCCACAGCCACGTGTCGGAGGTTCACCTTGCCCACGCCATCAATTTCCTCGTTGGCATTGTTCACATACTTCACCTCGTCTACGAACCATGCATTGCCGTAGGCATACGGATTCAGAACCGGAACGGTCTGTCCGCCCTGCAGCGGCATGATGAAGTATTTGGTATTCAGCATGTTCAATACCGGATAGATACTGTCGCCGTTCACCTTGGTCATATCGCCGCCCGCAGCAGCTACCGCCTGCATCGTCTTCTGCATCTCAGGAGCGATATGTGCATCTATCATCTCCTGGTAGCGACGGAGCTTGGCTGGATGATAACCGCCGATGCTCTTGTGGTAGTAAGAGGTTTCGTTCTCATTGAATGTATTCGATGCCAGATTCAGCACACGGTAGTCGAGTTCCTTGTCACGGCAGATAATCTTGTCGGTCTCGGTCATCTGCTGCGGTGTATCGCGCTGCGCCTTGTCAACGAACATATCATCGTAGAGATAGCGCTTGTTCACCATCCACATATCCACCAGACAGAGCACGGCGATGCCGGCAATCATATATTCCTTGCCCAGCTTCTTCATCTTGAAGAGCATCAGCAGTGCCGAACCGATGAGGATAATCCAGAACGAACGCCAGCAGTCGGATGTAAAGATGCCCTTGCGGATATCCGTCAGATTGCTCATGATTGGAGAGATATACTCCTGAGGCAACTGCTGCAGCGCCTGTGTCTCCTGTACCGATACGAAATCTGGGAAGAATACGCCCGGCATGATGGCAAAGAGCAGACAGAAGCCTGCTGTCAGACCGAAGCTGGCATATACATATTTTATCTTCTCTGTCAGAATCTCCGGCTCATCTACAATCTTCTTCAGCGCCATCATCGACAGGAACGGGATGGTGAATTCTGCGATGACCAGGATAGATGCCACCGTTCGGAACTTGGCATACATCGGCACATAATCGAGGAAGAAATTGGTAAACGGCATGAAGTTTCTACCCCAGGCGAGCAGAATGCTCAGGATGGTGGCAGCAAGCATCGCCCACTTCATCGGACCCTTCACGATAAACAGGCCCAGGATAAAGAGCATGCAGACGAAGGCACCTACATATACAGGTCCGCTCGTTCCCGGCTGGTTGCCCCAGTACTGTCCCAGCTGCTGGTAAATCTGAACGAAGTTAGGATCAGCCTTTTCCATCGCCTGCTGGTTCTGCGCCAGCGGCACGGAGGCACCGCCCTTGGCATTCGGAATCATCAGCGTCCATGTTTCGTCGATACCATAGCTCCACTGTGTGATATAGTCTCTATCCAGACCGCTGCTGGTCTGGTTAGCCGCATTTTTCTTTACGAGTTCACTCTTTCCACGCATGGTTTCCTGACCATACTGCCAGGTATGATAAAGGTTCGAGAGGTTGAGCGAGATACCGATGAGGGCACCCACCACGCATACCGCCGTAGCCTTTCCGAAGCGTGCGAGTTCACCTTTCTTGATGGCATCTGCCAGGAAGGCAATCACCATGAAGAGGATGATAAAGAGGTAGTAATAAGTCATCTGCACGTGGTTAGCCTGCACCTCGAAAGCCGAGAAGATGGCAGTAAGGAGCAGTCCCTTGAGATACTTGCCCCGATAGGCAAGCACCACGCCCGCAATCATCGGCGGCAGATAAGCCAGCGCCCATACCTTCCAGATATGTCCGGCAGCGATAATGATAAAAAAGTAGGACGAGAATGCCCAGATGATACTTCCCAGCGCCGCCAGCGACTGTCTGAAGTTGAAGGCACGCAGCATGATATAGAAGCCCAGGAGGTATACAAAAACATACCAAACATAGTCTGGCAACCACAGATGATATGCCTTCACAATCTGGCTGAGCACCTGATTACTGTCATACGAAGGCGACATCTGATAGGTAGGCATACCGCCAAACACCGAGTTCGTCCATCGTGTAGTCTCTCCCGTCTGCTGCTGGAAGAGTTCCTTTTCATGTCCCAGTCCCTTTCCTGCCGCTGCATCATGTCGGAAGAGGATTCGTCCGTCCATATCGGCAGGCATAAAGTAGACGAAGGAGATGATTGCAAATGCAATAACTACCAGAATATCCAGTAGATACTTCTTCAAAAATTTCATAATTTCTATATAAACGTTTATAATTTGAAGGCAAAGATAGCACAAATTGGAGACAAAACAAAAAATATAGCAAAAATTTATATTTTTTTTGTTGAGAAAGTTGTATTAGGTCAGAAATAGGGGTTCCCCTCTATCATTTAGGGAAACGCTCGCTGCCGTTTCGTTTTTTATTCGTACCTTTGCACCATAAAACAAGTTTCTTCAAACAGCATATATTAATGTATAAAAGAATAAGAATTATGAAAAGATTAGCATTCATCATGATGGCATTGCTCCTGGCTCTGATGCCGGCAGCAGCACAGAATTATCGTGACAGCAGATATTACAACAGCAGGACAGACCGTCTCGACTACCGTTACAACTACAGCAGCCCGTATTACGGATTCCGCATCGGTCCTGCCTTCACCTTTGTCAATTCCGACGATTCCCGTCTGGATGGTGGCGACTGGCAGACCGGTCTGAATGTGGGCGTAGTAGCCGGCATTCCATTGACCGACAGCGCCCCACTCTATCTCGAGACCGGACTTTCGTATATAGAGAAAGGTGGCAAGAAGGATCTTCCTGAAGGCAAGAAGATGACCTACGACCTCAACTATCTTGAGATTCCAGCCGTACTGAAGTACAAGTACGAGGTAGACGACCACTTCTCCATCCAGCCTCAGGTAGGCGGCTATTTTGCCGTTGGTGTAGGAGGCAAGATCAAGAACTTTGCCGAGCGTGAAGCAGAGAGCTCATTCAAGGATGCAAACTTCCGCCGCCTTGATGGTGGTATCCGCATCGGCTGCGGCATCGGCTACGACATGTTCTATGCCGATCTCACCTACGATATCGGTCTTGCCAACATCTGCCACGACAGTTTCGACAAATCGCGCAATGGAGCCCTCCAGTTCAATTTCGGAGTTAACTTCTAGGAACAAACAAAAGCCCCTGATGCAAGAACACATCAGGGGCTATAAACTATTAACTATAAACTTCACACAGTTCCAAGTATCGCTGGGCGAGGTCATGGATGAACTTTCGTCCTCGCTCGGTCCATACGAGATAGGTATGGGTGTAGGCTCTGCCCATCTTCTCCTGTCTGCCATCGCTCTTCGGGGCGAGGAAGGCGCTGTAGCGGGTGCGGCTCTTCGCCAAGCCCATGTGAGCATAATCAGCATAGAGGAGATACTGACCGCTCTGGTAGTACTGGATATGCAGAGCACAGAGCGAGCGGTTCAACTCCTGCGCAGTGATACCGAGTTCCTTCGCAATCTGCGTAGTAGTGAAGCAGGAAACGGAATCGAGCACGTTATCGCTGTAAAGCGCTTTAGGCAGAAGATTACCCACCTGATTCTCCAACTGGATGATGTTATCACCACTCTTAGCGATGTGAACCACCTGTTCATCCACAACTCCATTCAAACGTCGGATTTCCGTATCCTGTTCACCGATAAGCTTCTTCTGCTGCTCAATCTGCAGACGTTGCTTCTTCAGCAGATTCTCCTTCTCCTTGAGCGTAGCACGGAGGATTTCTTCCGCATGTCGGATTGTCTCCTCATCACTCTCGCCCTGCTGAACCGGGATATAACCGCCCGTCTTGCGAATCTGTGGCAGCACATCAGCCGTAACCCAGTTCTTGAACTTCACGGCAGTAGAAAGCTTAGAGCCGAGAACCAAAGCATAGAAACCGCTCTCGTTGACATAGAGCATCAGAGTACGACGCATCGCCGAGGTTCCATCCTTCTTCAGACCGGTTGCTACCCATGTACGGCGTTTCGCCGTATCAAGTGGCTTAACTAATTGATCTACAGCATCATTCGCTCTCTTATATCCCAGTACATTACAGAGATCCTTTGCACAGAACAATGGCTCCCCATTTTCATCGGTCAAGGTACGAACCTTACCGAATTCTGAGTTTTCAAACACGACAGCAATTGCTGCCTTCTTATCCATTTCTACTTTATTTGTATTAACTGACTTTACCATAATAATTTGTTTTTAAAAATTAATAACTCAACATTCAAAAATCAACATTCAACATTCAACACTACATCACCGTAATCCAAACGCTCTCCGCTCGTTCTCTCGCTGCGGTAATGGCATTCATGAGCCTGTGCAGCCAGATGCGGGAATTGAAGACGGCACCCTGTAATTTATTTTCACCTACCAGAATGCAGCCCTGCGTATCATCGGGATAATTACCGGCATGAATGCGGATGCCCTCAAAATCAGGAACACCCTGCACCAGCGGAAGCCACTTCTTAAACCTTGGCGATTTCGAGATAACAACAGGATACGAGCCTTCCGGTATCGCCGTATGACCCGGTATCTTGCGGGCTTTCTTGCCCGATACCCTGCTGTACCGTCCATCCTCCTCTTCCGGCTTCAGTTCGACACCCAGGAGGTTTCTCCACGTAGGCTCCAGGGTATCACAGAAGTAATGCTCCTTGTCCAACTTCGCCATATCAAAGCTGTGCTCAAAGATACGCTTGTCGCCTATTTTTACCCCCGAACGCCAAGTACGTTTCACATCCTTATCGCTCAGGATATAAAGATGACCTATCGTATAAGTCTTCTTTTTTGCAATTCTTTTTACTACTATTTCCATACTCTATGAATTCTCCTTTCGGAATTTAAGTTTAATAAAAACTGAGGAACTGAATTTCTGAGGAACCGAGTTGCTATCCTTAACCTTGATGTAATGACGTTCCTTCCAGTTACCTAACATTCTTGAAGTTCCCTTCTTATCCATACCTCGTGCTACACGCAAGTCTATCACCTGCTGGTAAGTAAACTCATCCGGCAACTGCATCAGCATGTTGGATGGTCCTCGCTTGCTCGACTTCTCGCCTGTATCATTCGCCCTCTTGATGGCATCACCGAAGAAACGCATCTTGCAGTAGAGGTCGTAACGCTCGCTCCAGCGGATGAACTCGTCAATCTCCGGTTCCCATTTGCAACCGTTCGCCACATACAGCACACACGCCTTCAGGTAGGCGATGACGTTGGCACGGAAAGAAAGATTCTCGTAAACTCGGTCCTGAGAGAGGCGTGAAAATTCCGCATTCTCATCCTTCAGTTTAAGGGCAAGCTGGAATGCCTCAGGGCAGTCAATCAGTCCCCTGGCGTTGTTCAGATTCTCGATATAAGGCTTCAGCGCCTCACGGTAAGCATCATCGTAATCGCCATAAACAGGCATTTCGTCACCGATTTCACGCTCCGGAATGGTACAGAAATTGATACGGCTTATCGGACCGTCTGTCAAAACTTTTGAGAAGTAGCGTTGCCCTTTCTGAATGGTGGTAGATGCATTCCAGTTGAACCTGATCGTTACCCTTTCTGTCACACTTTGAACGCCCACGCGCTGTTGGCCAAAGAGGTTGAAGGGGTCGAAGGCGAGGCACATGATGCGGAACTGCTGGTTACCGCTACCCCGGAGTGCATCAAACTGGTCCAGCTCGTTAAGCGAAGTATAGAGGAAACGCCCCTGCGCCTCTGCGGTTCGCATCACGAATGCCGGACTGGTCATATCAGCATCAATCTCCTGGATAACAAGATTATCCGGTCGTTTGCGCTTATCCTTGTTGGCACCCTTGCGCGTCACCTCCTCCTTCCATTCCTTCTCACGTTTCAGATTCTCCGCATCCCGCTTTCTGATATCCTCCATAATATACCTAATCGGCTTATCCACAGACGATTTACCTGCACCCGTACCGGCAAGCAAGCAAGTAGAAAGCGTAGCCTCATGCACTACATTATCAATATATCGGAAGCTCGTCTGCCAGAGGTGAGTAGCCAACGGTGGAAAGATAGCGTGCGCCACTGCCGGCTTATAAACCTCCGGTGTCCGAGATATCAGCAGTTCCACCAGTTTCGGCAGTTTCTCCGGCATCGCTGGCGGTTCCGGATAATCCTCCTCGCTACTTTGAACTTGGAGATTTGAACTTTGAACTGTATAATTACCATCTGCATTTGAATTTTTCACTCTTCGTTCTTCACTCTTCACTTCATTCGCCTTCTGCTCCGCCAGCGCATTCACCCTTATCACATCCCTCGACATCGGCTTGCAGCTGTCAGCATATTTCGCATAGAAATCATGTATCAGCTGATGGCAGTCATCCTCCTGATAGTAGCTCGGCATTTTCGTCCTCACCACCTTCATCAGTTCCTCCTCACTCATCACCCTCGAAGCGCCTGCGCTCATAATGGCGAGGAGCGAAGAGTGCCGAGACCCGACGGTATCAATCGCCATTCCTTCAAGCCCAGCCGACTGCACGAACAGATCAAAGGCTATCAGATTCTTCTCGCTGGCCTCTCCCAGTTCACCAGAGCCATGATTGCCCGAAAGTCTATTGTTTTGAACATTGTCATTGCTATTGCCATTAACTGTAAACTGTAAACTATTAACTTTTGCATCTCCCCTTCCGTCAACCGTCAGTCCACGGTCCAGAAAAGCCTTTCTGCGAGCCTGTACCTCGCTCTCCGGCAGCACTGCGCACCACATTTTAGACCGGTAGATTTCCGAGTCCTTATCCGTCAGGAAAATCATCCTCTCAGGTGTGATGCAGCTCTCATCATAAGGCACGCCCAGTGCCTCACAATACGCCTTCTGCGTCTCCTCGATGGTCATCCCCACCGGCATTCTAATCCCGATATGCAGCTTCTTTCTAGCGCTATAACAGAGATGCAGCAACGAGCCGTTCCATATCCCCGAAGAGCAGTTCAGCTTGCGCGCCTTCTCAATCGCCTTCTCCACATACTCCTTATCATCCACATCGATAATCGTCTGGAAGAGAAAGCTTTCCGGCAAGGCATTCTCCTGTCTGCGCACATTATTCTTGAACATGCCGTAGTGCGGACAGAAGAAAGGCAGCTCGCTCTTGAGCCTCTCCTGTGCCTTCTTCACCGCCTGCGCATCGTTCAAATCCACTCCGTCAATCGGCAATTCACCCCGAATCTGCTGAATCATCTTCTTGATTTCCTTCGATCCGATGACCTTATCATAAGTATCGATATTGTAAGAAAAAACTTTCCCTTTATTTCCCTTACGATAAGGATTAATTGCCACTACATGTACTGTCTCCATTTTACCTCCATATTTTTATTAATCGAACACTTCGCTGTTAATCATGATATACCCTGAGCCATAGCTTACATTGATAGGCAGAATCAGCGAGTTATCCGAAATCTCGTCGACCCCGTTCGCCTCGAAGAGCGAAGCATTCTCAGCATCATTCAGTCTGCTCTTGACGAAGCCTATTACCCATTTTGCCGCAATCTTCTCGGCAGCAACACGCCTGTCAACAAGGTCTTTCACCAGCTGTTCATCGCAGAAGTTGATATCCGCATTCACGTTCTCAGCCTCCGCTTCCTCCTTCCCCATTTCCTGGTTCTCGAAGAAGAGGTTATACTTGATTTTCATATCCTTCATCATCATGATGTTCAGATTTTTCAGTTCCCCCTCCGAGTCAGCAATCGTCTCATAGAGTTTCTGTACCGACTTCTTGAAGATGTTCTTCACGTCCATCAGGCAGTAATAGATTTTGCCTCCAATCACCACCACCCTCAGTTTTCCGTACTGCGGATGAACAAAATAAAAAGGTTTCATTGCTTTCATCTTATAAATTCCTTTTTAAACAGTTGGGCGCTCCCACAACGGTTGATGTGCCTATACACAAAAGCCCCCGAAACCCAGACCATATCGGTTCTGAATTCCGGGGGCAAATGTACGGCGATTCTGCGACACTGCTATGGTACGATGAAGTACGGTCGTACCACATCGTACCAAAAATTATCTCAAAATATCCATGATTTCTTCATCAAAATCATATTTATAAGCATGATCCTTAGCTTTATTGAATCCGCCTCTCAAACTTTCAGCATCCATATCCCAGAAAACGCCGAACACTTTCCAGGTGTGCTGGATGTTCAGTTCCGTTGCCAGTATATCGGCAAGTTCCCCTCTTTTCCACCACGGCATTTTGTTGACGGGCTTGAAATCATCATTCAGGATTTGAGCGTTTCTAAGTAGTCGGAATATCTTGGTTGCTCTGTCATTGCAAAGTTCAACAGGAACAACCCTGCCTTCCAATAGAAAACAAGACGGTGTATGTTCTTCATCTTTTCCTGGTTTAGATTGGTCATTCACCACTTTCAAGTCGACCGTAGGAGCTCTGTCTCTCGCTCCTGCAGAACCCGTTCCTGGCTCTTCCTCTTCACTCTCTTCATTCTCCTTTTGCTGATCATCATCTTTACCAACAATCATTCTGGATTGATCACGGAAGACGATTTTATCTATTCTAATTCTCATCTTCCATATTCATTAACTGTTTGAAACTAGCAGAATCAATAACCACTTTGCTGTTGCCACTGAATTCTACGTTAATAACTACCTCGATGTTAACCGGTCCAGTCTGCACTAGCCAGATTGGCAATCCGTAAAATATTTTAGTCATATATCTTCACCTTTTAAGATAGACTAAATTTACTTCCTCTATTTTAAAGAAGAGGTGGCCCCTGGAAGTTTTCCAGGGTGAATCCTTACTTCGGAGACATTGAGCTGCAGAGCAGTATGAGGAATGTCTCCCTAAATTTCATGTTGTATCTTTCATTTTTACACTGGTTAAGTTGTTGTTATTTATAAGAACTTATTACTCTCTACTGGTGTCAGACGACATAATCTCTTCTGCCCAGTTATATTTATTTTATTCCTTGCGTTACGAATTTACGCAAATCAATTTTCTTCTTATTCAGGTCTTTAACCACTTCTGCCCCTGCCCCAAAGATTTCTTCATATTGTCTTTTCAGATTTTTTATGAGTGCAAGTCTTTCGTCTCTATCTGTGATATGTTTTTTAGATTTGTAGTTGTCGACAGCCTCATATTCAACATGAAGATAATGACCTATAATGTGGCAAAATTTTGCAATGGTATCAAACTTTATTTTAGAATCGAAATTTAGGAACTTTCGAATCGTATCATAAGAGACATGAAACTCCTTCACGATTGATTTTCGAGGAGAAATATCCTCACCAATCATGATACTGAGAAGAGATCCAATCCTCTCTATATATGATAATCTCACCAATCTAACAGCCGGAGATTCTGAATTTTCTATTTCTTTTGCTTCTTCAACCATTGCTAATTTTATTTTTGTTCGTGTAAAATTAACAATAATCGTTGGAACCCGCAAGCGTTTTACGTCCCCTTAGGACGTAAAAAGAGTACTACTTTTTTAATGATTCTCAGAAAAGTATACAAAAAAGGGGAAAAGTGAGCAATTTACGTTACTCGCCTTCTTCCCCTTACTTTTACAAATTTACGGTAGGTGCATCGCTCTGCACAATCCTTATTTCGTCACTGCATCATACAATGCCTGATAGTCTGTGACAACATCATAAATGTAACCATTCTCGCTGATGGCAGCAAAATGCTTGCGGGCACACGCTATCTTGCTTCCCTCGATACCGCGTAGATGTGAACCCTGGAGATCATTACCCTTGGTTTCTGCCACAAAATACACATGCTTCACGCTGCCTTCACGGAATGCCACAGCCCAGTCGGGATTGTATTTGCCCATAGGCGTGTTGATGTAGAAACCACGAGGCAGTTTGGTATAAACTACCACGTCATCTTCACGTTCCAGAGACTCGGCAAAGTTCTTTTCTACACCCATGCTGTCGAGCACTACCAGGTCGTAGAGCGATTTCTTTGACTCAATGGCATTGATGCCCAACTTGCCTCGCAGAGCATCCACCGTAAAGATGTCGGTAGAGAACTCATCATTCAGCTTCTCGTATGTAATACTCTGGATAACAGCAAGAGCCTTGCAGTCGTTGATAATCAGACCGGTCTTGATGATAAATTCCTCAGGATTCATCTTGAACATGCTGAATGTTTCAGGCTTGATACCCTTCAGAATTTCCACGATGGTCTTTCTTGTCAACCCCGTAGCAGTTACCAGCTGACCTATCAGGTCGTATGTCACTTCCTTGCCCACTGCTTCCGTTACATGGATGGTCCGGACATCGCCCTGATCCATAGCCACGCCCGCTTCAAGCGACTCCTTGTCTCTGATTTCATCCATCGAACCGCCTTCTACCACTATGCGGATTTCCGTAACCCTCAACTTTTCATCAAGTTCCTCGATGGCTTTCTTCACAAGACCAGAAGTTTCAAAGCTTACCTGATAGTAGGTGCGGCGGTTGATGCGCTTCCAGAGATTCTGGAACTCCTTCTTGGCAAAATTGTCCTTCTGCAACTTGGCAAGCTTAGGCTTTCTTCCATTCTCCGGTCTTACAGCCGCAGGATCAAAGACGGTATCGAGGGCTGCTATAATGCCCTTCCTCCAATCGTTAGCCTTCTCAAAATCAAGCCTGTCATTGCGCTTATCCTCAAAATACTGAGCAGTCAAAGCACCGTTATCATCCACATAATCTTTACGGATGAGGGCATTATAGATAACTCTTGCCTGATTGATATCAAACTTGCCATTGGTTCCATCTGCCATCGTATATGACCTGCCCTCGAAAAGATGGGCGGTGATAACGATTGGTCGGTCGGCACAGGCTTCAGCCATTTCCGTCTGCAGTTTCTTTGCGAAATCATCATAGCTCTCGCTGGCTATCACGGTGAGGATATTGGTATCAAACACATGGTCGCCCAATACATCTGCATCCTGGCGTTCACCCTTCTGATTCACGCAAAGGCGCATTCCTCGTCCCACTTCCTGGCGTTTCTTGGTCTCATTGTCCGAGTTCTTCAAGGTGCAGATCTGGAACACGTTAGGATTGTCCCAACCTTCCTTCAAGGCGGAGTGCGAGAAGATGAAGCGGACTGGCTCGCTGAGCGAAAGCAGGCGCTCCTTATCCTTCATGATCAGGTCGAAGGCACGCTCTTCGTTCTCGCCCTGCCTTTCCTTCGATTCCACCGCCTTGCCCTTCTTATCCATGGAGAAGTAGCCCTGATGCACGTTGGATGCCGCATTGCGAGGGTCTGAAAGATAGCGCAGATAGGCTTCATCCGTAAACGATGGCAGCATTTCTGAAAGCACTCGGTTATATTCTTCCTCAAACATCTTGGCAAACTTACCCTTACTATCCTCGCCTTCATAGAGGCGATAGCTATCCACATGGTCGATGAAGAACAGACTGAGCACCTTGATATGCTGGCTGAACAGCTGGCGTTCACGCTCCAGATGGGTGCGGATGGTTTCACGAATCTGAATACGACGGATATAGTCTTCGTTCACACTGCCCACGGCATCGCCTTCATGGAGAGTCAAGCCGTTGAGGAAGCGGACGATTCCCTGTCTGCCGTCTATGCGTTCTACGATGAAGTTGTTGTCATACTCAGCCAGTCCCCCACTCTGTTCCTTCAGGTTGAAGCGCTCATCCACGAGTTTGCTTACCTGTTTCGTTCCGGTCTGCGTCTTGATGTCGAAGCTGATGCGAGCCTGCGGATTGCCCTTGCCGATGACGATTTCTTCCAGATAGACGTAGCCGTTGGTGGCGGTACTGCCTACCTGTCTGATACCCTTCACCTCAATCTTCTTCACCAGTTTCTGGTTGTAGGCATCGATGGCATCCAGCTTATACACCATATTATATATATCACCCTTGCGGTGGGTGGCGCTATACAGAAGGGTAAAAAGCGGCTTGAACATGGCTATACCCTTACGGGTCTTGTTCTTCTTGTCCACACCCAGCACCGACTGAGGTTCATCGATAATCATGATAGGATGGGTCTGTGCCAGCACGTCGATAGGACGGCGGGAACCGAACTCATCACGTCGTTCGAAGATGATGCGGGCTGCCTTATCAGGACGTGCGCCCTTACTCTTCTCCTCATTCATAGATGCGTTGAATGCCTGGGTATTGATAATCATCACGTGCATGCCGGCATCGCTGGCAAAGGCATCTATCTTGCTGAGCTGCTTGGAGTTATACATAAAGTATTGCATGCGCTTGCCGTATTCCTGGGCAAAATGCTCCTGCATGCTCTCAAAACTCTTCAATACGCCTTCTCGGATGGCGATGCTTGGCACTACCACCACAAACTTGGTCCAGCCATAGCGGGCATTCAGTTCATACATGGTCTTGATGTAGGTATAGGTTTTACCCGTACCCGTCTCCATTTCGATGGTGAGGGCGGTACCTACGCCTTGCAGCTGCTGCAGCTGTTCAACAGGTTTCAGGCCCTGTTCTGTCTGTATGGCTCTTACATTCTCGCAGACGGCTTCCGGAGCGAGGATGACGTTCTTGTTGCCAAAGCCTTTTACTACAAAGAGGTCTTGATTAACTCCCTGGTCCACGATATGGTCGCTCAGTCCGTCGCTTTTGGGCTGACCTGTAAAGGCATTAGCCACAGCCAGCGCCGCTTCGGTTTGGAAGCGTTGATGTTTATATCTGAGTTTCATAGGCTTAAATCACTCTAATATTCTTCACTACTTCCTGGTCGCTCCAATCCAGCTTCTGCTTGAAGGTCTCGTAGATATTAATCTTGTCGGCATCCTGAGCAAAGCAACTGTCACGGAAAATGACACGCAAAGGCATCTTTTCTGCCATGGCTTTTACTACGTCTTCTGATACGTTCTCGGCGAAGCAGGCCACCAGGTCGCCGTCGTTCACGGTATAGATGGTCTTGCCATCCACCACTTCCTGGGTCATAGGCAGAGAGAGCTGAACGCCCCAATCGAGCATACATCCAAAGAGCAAGTCGAGGTCGTTTCTGTCGGCCTTGATATTATTCAGGAACAGATCAAGATCATCCTGATTATAATCCTTTGGAGAAAGTTTTACATCCTCGTAATTGCCTTCTTCGAGACGGAAGACACGGAAGCCGGTATCGAGGTCGGCAGTGGTAAGAGGAGATTCCTCCTTGATTTTCTTGCCGGCACGGCGGATACGTTCCTTGGCAACTTCAGGGATGGTCTTATAGCCAGCCTTTCTTGCCTCGCTATCCTCCGGAGTTTCTTCGGGAATCTGAACCATAATGAATTTACGGTTACCTCCATCTTCGGCGTTGAGCTTCATTGCGGCATGAGCAGTAGAACTACTTCCGCTGAAAAAATCCAAAATTATACTATCTTTAACAGATGCTAGTTTTAGTAGATGAAGGGCCAGTTCTGTTGGCTTTGGAGTATCAAACACAGCAACACCATCAAATAATTTTTTAAGATCATTTTTTGCTTTTTCATTTGTTGAAACTTCATTAGCAAACAAGATAGTTTCAGGAGTTAGTCCTCTTTCCTTTGCATTCAAATAAGTTTTAATTCGTGGAACTCCATTACCATCTTTTCCAAACCATATTCGATTTTCGGCTATAGCCTTTTGCATTTCTTGTTCTGTATATACCCAACACCTACCACTAGGTAACTGGTGCTGCTTCCCATTAGGAGCAATTAGAGTATAAAATTGATTTTTAGTTCCATGACCACCTTGTGCATGAGCAGGATCAGATTTCCATAGTCCACGAGGATCATTGTCTGGATTTCCATAATTTGCCAATGCTTTATCATTCATAGGAAGCAATGCTAATCGTCTTCCTTCTTGACTAGATTTTGAATAACATAATATATGGTCATGACGTTGCGATACCTCTTTTCTATTTTCTCTATTAACTCTTTTCTCCCAAATAAAATTTGCAATAAATCCCTCACATCCAAATACTTCATCACAAATTTTTCGCAAATTTCCAACCTCAATATCATTAATCGAGATAAAAATCACACCATCCTCTGTCAACAGCGTTCTCGCCACCATCAATCTAGAATACATCATAGAGCACCAATCCGAATGAAAACGTCCATTCGAATCCATGTTCTTGATATATTTATTACCTAATTCATCTACTGAACCCGAAGCCTCAGCATACTCATCAGCAGACATCGCAAAATCATCATGATAAACAAAGTCATTACCCGTATTGTAAGGCGGATCAATATAGATCATCTTTACCTTACCCAGATAAGACTTTTGGAGAAGTTTAAGCACTTTGAGGTTATCACCCTCAATATAAAGGTTTTGGGTGTTGTCCCAATCCACACTATCCTCCTTTACGGGACGCAGTGTCTTCTTAATAGGCTCCAAAACTTCGGCACGAGCTGCCTGCTTGCCAACCCAGTTGAACTCGTATGTCTCAGGAGCATCTTCCACTGCGTTGTCACCAAGAAGCTGGCGAAGTACGTCAAAATTAATTACACGTTTTACCCCCCCCCGTACCAGGGGCGGCTACCTCCGTAAAGCACGAAGGCGCAATCTGATAAAGCGCATCCAGATTCAACTGCGCTCCATCTGCCGACTGCAATTCCATTCTATTGGGTCTATCCATATTATCTATATTTTATAAATTATTCTTCATTTCTTTTTCCCATTCCGCAACCTTCTTCTTCAACGCCCGAGCCTCGTTATTCAGCTCCAGCTGGCGGTTAAACTGCCTTTCAGTCCGAACCCGCTTCTGCAAGGCTGCAATCTCTTTCCTGCACTTCTGTATCAAGGACTCCAGCTCCACCATGCGCTTGGTTTCCTCGCTACGGCTCGTGCCATAGCCGGAAATCACGCCTGCCATATTTTCATAGATGGCATCCATCGTAAGCCCCTGGATAGGCAAAGACAAATCTGCCTCACGGAGCCATTCCGAAGCGAAAGACTTCACTATCCTGAAGGTTCCTGCTGAGGCATCCAGCCATTCCTTATAGTTGAGCAGCAGCTTATACTGCCCCTCATATTCCAGAACAAACACCACGTGGCGAGGCATGTTCCTATCGATGAAGAGGAAGACATCATCCGGACAATCCTGCGACTTCAGCTGCGCAGAAAAGACCACAATCTCGTGAACCTCCTTGCCATCTGCCACATTGAGAGTGGAAGGAGCCAGCTTATAGAGCCACTTGATGGCCACCACATCATCTACGAAGTGCTGCTTCATCTTCGCATTCACTTCCAGATGCCGGTAGAAAGCGTTCTTGGGAACGGGCTTGCCTACAAACGTGGTTGGAGGATAATGTAAATCTATCATACTATCTGATAATTAAGAATGTTATTAACTCAAAGTCATCCAGCCCCTTGGCATCTCCCAGCAAGGCACTCGTCTCGCCCATGGAGAACAGGCTGTCGATATCTGACTCTTCCTTCACAGAAATGATGCTGTCAACCGCCTTCGCCAACATATCACTATAATGACTCATCTGTCGGCCGTCAGCCGTTTCCCGGTTGATGATGGCGCACAACTCCTTATCCGGCTGGCTCTTGCCTCGGCAAACGTGGCGCATCACATCGAGCAGTTTCTTAGGCTGCAGGTGGTCGCAGATGACGGAGCCATCTTCACCCAGATACACCATATAGAACGGATGCAGCAGGTTCTTCCTGTCGATATTGATATTCTTGTTTCTATTCTTCAGGATGAAGATAACACCCGGCTTGGCGTTCTCAGAACTAGCCACCACCGCATTCATGCCAAACGGCGAGTGCTCTACATTCGGATTTTCCTTGACGTATGCCAGCAGGTCGAGGCGGAATTCATTCAGACCCAAATCCATGATGTTGATGCCGGTATCCATATCCTCTATGTCTATCACTTCTTCCTGAAGCTTCTTGAGCTGGTTCTTGCGGTATTCCAGGTCGCCCTTCTCGTTCTGCGACAACAGGTTGTCGTCGCCTGTACTGGTGAGGACGGTGGCCTTCATACGGCTCTCTACACGGCCTTTCAGTTCGATATACTGGTCCAGTTCCATATCCGGCCAATAGTTAACCAGCTGGATGACATCGTTTCTGCTGCCGATACGGTCCACACGGCCGAAGCGCTGGATGATGCGCACTGGATTCCAATGGATATCATAGTTGATGAGGAAATCACAATCCTGCAGGTTCTGACCCTCGGAAATGCAGTCAGTGGCAATGAGCACATCAATCTCCTCGGTAGCATCCGGGAAGAGAGCAGCCCGGTCTTTCGATACGGGCGAGAAATAGGTCAGCACATTGTTGAAACTCATCGGGAACTTCGGTATGGTGCATTTGCCATCCGTAGAACCCGTGATAAGCGCCACATTCAACCCACAATCCGCCTTGATGCGTGCTGCCAGCTGGTCGTACAGATAGTTGGCGGTATCAGCAAAGGCTGTAAAGATAATCACTTTCTTGTTGCCCGGATTGATGGGATGCTCAAACTTGTGTTTCAAATCTTCGATGAGCATCTGTAGCTTGGAGTCGTGCTCGGGAGAAATATCCTGGAGCATAATCTGAAGCAGGGCAAGATTCTCCTGGTCGCTGCGAAGATCACGTGACCAGCGAATCACATCAATATCCCGGAGGTTGATTTTGGAATTTCTGCCCACAAATGGGTCGTTATCGCTATCTGCGCTATCCAAATCATCCGTAAACTCGGTAACATCCACAGAACCGCTGCACCCATTGCTTTCAATGGTATTCAGCGTTTCGTCTATATATTCCTGGATGCGCTGCAAGGTAAGACGGAAGGAGTTGACGCTGCTCTCCAGACGTTTGAGCAGGTTGGTAGCCATCAGCTTGCGGAGACCTTTCTCTCGTCCGTCGATAGAGATACCCGAGCCTTCCATATTGATTTCATAATCCTCCTTCACGCTATCAAAGATATAGAGTGAAGGCGTATAAATGCTCAGATTCAGCCTGTTAAGCTGTTCAGCAATCTCGCTGAAAGAGATGCTATCGCTCAAATCCGTCAACTTTGGGCGGCGGGATATAGGAGCCAATCTTTTAGGGAACTTACCGATATCCTTCGTATCGTAGTATTTCACGATGTGGCTTCGGCTTCGGGCAATGGTAACCGCATCCAGCAATTCAAAGAAATCGAAGTTCAGTTCTTCAAGCAGGCGTTGCGTGGTGCGCTCTTTGGGCTGCAACTTGGTCCATCGGTTATATGCCAACTGTGCAGAGCGGAACACATCATCTATGCTGCGGTCGATGTCAAGAACCTCGTTGATTTGCTCAGCATGACCTTCGTATGCCAGTTGCAACTGGTTCTTCAGGTCGTTGAAGCGGTTGTTGACGGGAGTGGCACTCAGCATCAGGACTTTTGTCTTGATTCCTGCTCTAATCACCTTGTTCATCAGTCGCTGATAGCGATTTTCCTTCTTCTTACCATCATCTACGATATCCAGGTTGTCAGCCTCATCATCCTCGTCATCCACATTACCGCCATTGCGGAAATTGTGGCTTTCGTCTATGACTATCAGGTCGTAGTTACCCCAGTTGATTCGTTCTAGATCAATTCCGTTTGACATACCTCTATCTCGGCTTAAATCGCTGTGAAACAGAATATCATAGCGAAGGCGGTCGGCGGCAAGAGGGTTGTTTTTGTAATTAGTCTTGAAGGTGCTCCAGTTGTCATAGAGCTTCTTAGGACATAATACGAGAACCGACTTGTTGCGGTTTTCGTAATACTTGATGACGCTCAGTGCCGTAAAGGTTTTACCCAGACCCACAGAATCGGCAAGGATACAACCATTGTATTTTTCGAGTTTATTGATGATAGCCAGGGCAGCATCTTTTTGGAAATTATAAAGTTTTTTCCAAATCACACTCTCCCGGAAGCCGGTCTTCTCGTTAGGAAGAACATCCTCGTTGATATCATCGAGAAACTCGCTGAAGATATTATATAGCGTAATGAAGTAGATAAACTCGGGTGAATTTTCCTGATAAACGGTTTCTATGTATTCCAGCACCTTGGCAGTTACATCTTCAAACTTATCGCCATTCTTCCACTGTTCATTGAATACGTTCAGATACTGCTCGGCGAAAGGTGAGGGCACAACCTGAACCATGGAATACAAGCTGTTTCCTCGCTCGCATCCCAACTCTGTGGTGGTAAACTCATTAAAAGGTGCATAGGCATAAGGGGCAGTGCCGTTTACGTAAATAAAGCCGCCCATCGACTCCTGTGACACATTTGATTTAAACTTCACCTTGCGTCTTATCCAGTTGGCGCACTCCTTGGCGATGGCTTTCTGCTCCAGTTTGTTACGGAGTTTGATTTCGAAGTCAGAGCCATAAAGATTGCGCTCACGGTTGAGTTTTGGAATGAAGAACTCACGCTTCTCCTTCTTCACCTTATCCTTGATGAAGGTAGGCGAAGTGAAGATAAAACGCAACTCATCAACGTTCTCCAGTTCTTCCTTCAATGCTTCGAAAGCATAGATGGAAAAAGAGGCTGCAGCTATTGACACACGAGATCCTTCAGATAATTTGGCCTTCAAATCATCTACTACCCGTTCTGACACGTTGTTTATAACCTTAATCAATTCCATAAGTTTCACCTAATAATCAGATAGTTACGCTACAAAAAGTGCATTTCCAATACACTTACTCCTTCAAAAGTACAACAATATTTCGAAACATGCAAGAAAATCAGGGAAAAAGTTTTGGAAAAAGTTACTGGCAAGGGGGAAATGTTTATAAGTGCGCGAAAAATATAAGAAAGATGAAATGGTATCCGATTATTCGAATTCTTTTGTATCTTCGCGACATAGAATCAAAAGAAAAGAATTATGAAGAAAGTATCAAATGACATGAGATGGTTCGTTGACCGAAATTCCGTTATACAATGTTAAATAACATATTTAAAATGCATATTCTTAAACAAAAAGTTGCCATTTTGGAATGAAATTAGTATTTTTGCAGCAACAGTTCCTGCCACGCCTCTTCTTGAAAGCGTACCACGGCAGGACTTCGTGTTTTATATTATACTGAAGTAATATGCAGTACACAAAACAAGCAATGGATTTTTATTGTCAACTTGACATTTTGAAAGAACGCGGGCTGACAATCGAAGATGAAGAAGATGCTATAAAATTTCTTCATTCTGTAAGCTATTTTCGTTTTGCGAACTACCTACAACCGATGGAACTGAATACAGAATCACATAGATTTGCACAAAATAGCAGTTTCACTTTTGCTACTAATTTATATGTCTTCGACCGTGAACTTCGTTCTTTGATTTTTACGGCAATCCAAGACATAGAAATAGCATTCCGTACTCGAATCATCCATTATTTTTCAATGGAACATGGTCCGTTTTGGTTCATGGATGCCAGCAAATTTAAGAATCAAAGTATTTTCAATTCTTGCCTTGACAATATAGCAACCGAGGTAAATCGTTCAAAAGAAGATTTTATTTCAGAATACTACAACAGCTACACGGCTCCCTCATTTCCACCAGCTTGGAAAACTTTGGAGGTTGTTTCCTTTGGTACACTATCCAAATTGTTTTGCAACTTCAAAGACAACTCTGTCAAGAAGAAGGTGACAAAAGAGTTTCTACTTCCACAATATCTATATTTAGAGAATTGGATAAAATGTATTGCGGTGTTAAGAAATGCTTGCGCTCATCATGCTCGCATTTGGAACAGACGTTTTCCAACAATGCCTATAATGCCCAATTATTTACCTTCTCAATGGCTTATTACCGGCAATTTTCGTCCCAATAAATTGTATCCTCAACTGTGTTGCCTTGCATATTTGGAACAATCTATAGCTGCAAATGGAAGTTTTTCCAAACGCCTTTTGAAACTCATAGATAAAAGTGAGATTGTAAATACTCGTTCTATGGGATTTCCACAAGAGTGGAAAAACGAACCGTTGTGGATTATAAACGGATAGGATTGTCCGGTAACTTAATTAAGTGAAACGGAAGAGAAAGATAGATGAAACGATTCACAAAGAAGGGTACCCATCTGTTCTGCATCTCAACGATGAAATGTTTATCATCGTCGGTAACACAATAGATATCAAAGATGCAGCCACGGAGATCATTCGTTTCTCCAGGCAGTTCCTTATCCTTTCAGCTGCTGTAACTGGCTCTCCGACAATCCTGTTATTTCCATCACCGTGGCAGCATCCATACCATTCGCCAGCATCTTTCTGGCAATCTCAAGGCTTCGTTTGTTCATGCCCTTCTCCATGCCTTCAGCCAAGCCCTTTTTCATTCCTTCAGCCAGTCCCTTCTCCATGCCTTCAGCCAGGCCCTCTTCTTTACCTTCTCGCTTGGCGGTATCAATCGAATTCTTGATATCACGATATGCCATCTTGCTGGCTTCATACTCCCGCTGCTCCTGTGGAGTGAATTTTGCAATCTCGGCTTCTTCGAAGAGGCGATCGAAGACCTTGTCGCATAACGCCTTAGGGCGCTGAGTAAGCTTGTAGAGGTTCTTCAGGGCATAGAGCCACTTGTCGTAGAGCGTTTCCAACTCATCAAGCGACTTGTTGAACTTGGCGATTTCCACATAGATAAATTCCAGCTTATCGTAGAAAATCTTGTGCGTGGCAGTATCGCACAACTGCACATGATGGCGGATTTCTTCCTTATTGAAGGCTTCCTCGTTCATGTTAAAGTTGAGCAGAGCAATTGTGTAAACATGGTTGAGCTTGAAGTCCCATTCACTACCCTTAGGAGCCTGCTCACGAACCGGAAAAGTGGAATAGAACAGGGCACGGTCCTTGAAGTATGTCTGGTATGCATTCTGCATTTCCACGATAAACTTCTCGCCGTTTTCTCCTTCGCAATATACGTCAAAGATGGCCTTGCGGTCGGTATAGATGTCGCCCACGTTCTCCGGATTCAGATACTTCACGTCCTTAACAACCTGTCTTCCATTGAACAAGCTGTTGAGGAAACAGATCAGCAAATCCTTGTTGGGAGCTGATCCAAAAATTCGCTTGAAACCGAAATCGGTCAGCAAACTGATATATCTTTCTTCTACCTGCTTCATAATCCGTAGATATTATTGTTTCGTTTATGTGAGCAAATTTACGACTTTATTTTGAAACACGCAAGGAATTCATAGAAAAGTTTTAGAAAAAGTTATCAGATAGTATTGGGGATAGCAAAATCTTTACTTTTTTACCTTTAAAAATCCCATAAAAACCTCAGCGACGAGGAGCAGATACGCAAAATCAAGTTCCTGCCGACCTGCTCAATGACCCAGAGATTGGAAAAGCCGTAGAAGATCTTGAAGTTTCCGGCTTTACAGATGCCGAACTCAGAGCCTACGACAAGTTTTGGGATTCGGTAAGTGTTGAAAGAACCCTTATAATAGCGGAGATATTGATGACAAAAATTACCATATAATCAAGGGTCTATACGCCACCTTTTCATCGTGGCATATAGACCCTTGTCGTTTCCCGTGAGGCGCAATGTGTACCAAACCTGTTAATTATAAGATCTGTACAGGTCGAAATAGTTCATCATTTCTCGCGCTGTGCGAATCGGCAAGCCTCGATGAGTTTCTGCTTCAGCTTGCCACGGCCAGCCATCACATTTTTATTTTGCTTCAACACGCTGCTAGGCCAGCCATTCTCGAAGCAGGTCACACAGAGATACTCCGAGGTCTGGGCATCTTGGTCAACTGCCTTGTCTATCTCCTTCTTAAACTCGTCGTCCAAGTCGTTGATGATGCCATCATGATCCTTGCCGTCCTCGGTCTTCTTGCTCTTCAGTCCTTCCGTGATGGCACCCATCAGTCCGCCCATCACCTCCTTCACGGTCTCCTTTGGTATCACGCTGACCACCTCGCAGGAGATTGTGTAGTTGCCATTCTTCTCTAGGCTGGCATTGATATAAGTGTCGTTGGCGTAGCTATCCTTGGTGGCATCCTCGTGCTCGTGATGCTCGCCCACGGCATATTGGTTTCCGTGCCAGGCGAAGAGCAGTTTCAGCTCCTCCAGGTAGCCCTCCACCAACCCGTCGGTGTTAGCCTGGTTGCCTATCTTCATGAAGTCAAGACCTATCGCCTTCTTCATTGCCTGCATGATGGGCATGGCGGCGATGTCCTTCATGCTCGCCTTGAAGAGAGCCTTTGCCTGCTTCTTGATTTTCGAGAGATTGGTAATCTTGGTGATGCGACCGTATTCATCGGTTTCAAAGTTGACGGTGGTGCCTATCACGCTCTTGGCGGTGCGCTCCGCTACCATAGCCATCATCTTGTCCCGGAAGTTGTCACCCACCGAATCGGCCTTTACGTCCAGGAAGGTGTAGCTCATCTTATAGCCCTTGCTGGTGGAATCGTTTACCACGAGGCGCACCTGGGTGGATACGCCGAGCGTCTTCACTGTGTCCTTGCCGTTCACCTTCCACTCATTCTCATATATCCAGTATTCGCAGGTGTCGCCCTTGCAGAAGTAGGCCACCACATTCACCACCGAGTCTTCGCCAGCTGTGTCCACTTCCAACGTGTCGGAGTTGTTCGATAGCCATTGACTATCAGCGATTTTCTTGTCAATCGATACCGTGTCCTCTACCTTAGGCGACATTTCTCCGCCCTTCACGATGCCATGGTTGGCGAGCAGTCCGCAAGCTATCATGCAGCTCATCACTATCAACGAGATTTTCTTCATAAGTTCATTTTTTATGTTGTTTATTCTTTAAGTTTTTATTCCTCGCTGCAAATTTACGATTTTTTTTCATACCTGCAAGAGTTTTCTTAGAAAATTACGCTAAAAACTGCCGAATAGCTTAAAATGAGCTATTTATGAGTCTTTCACCTCAATAGAGGTAATGATTTGGCAACAGTCCTAAATTCTGCTATCTGCATACGTTTGCTGCCTAACAACTCTTTTCGGCTGCAAAAATACAAAAAAATAATGAATCTAAGAATTTTATTAAACAAAAAATATCAAACAGAGTAATATGTTGCAAAAAGCACGGTCTTACTAGTAGTCTGTAAAGTCTAAAAGTTGAGTAAAACGTCGTTCGTCACATACTGATGATTGATGAAATATCACACGTGCCTTACTAAACTTTTAGACTTTACAATCTACTAGTTGTTTATTTTGCGAAATACGTATTTACAACATTTGTTGTTGTATTTTGCAATTTTAGCAACTTGTCGGTAAATTCTAAAACTTTAAACTTAACAGGGAAAGTTTTTGTACCCTTTCCTTCTGATGGAAAAATAACATAAAATGTTTCTACGTTTTCCTGCTGTATTAAGTATGGCTTCTCTATAGTATGAGTCTGTCCATTAAAGGAGAAACTAGTTGTGTATGTCGTATCTTTGAATATAAGATTCGAAGTATAAGACTTTCCTTTTGGCAATTGCAACTCCCATTTTTTACCTTTTAAGCTGTCGATTTTAAATGATTGTGCATGAACTAATTGCCCATTTAGGAACAATAGAGAAATAAAAAAATATTTAAAAATTAACTTCATATTTATTTAATTACTTTATACCTGTTAATACTATATTATAATCTTGTAAAAAATACCCAGCATTAACTGAGTACATACAAGCAAGCTCAGGGTCCATATAAATAGCAGCACCCGTATTGGAGTTATATCCTACACATAACACATTATGGGCAGAGCTTTCTATTTGGCTATTTACATCAGTCATGACGGGATGCTTGGCATCTATTGCAGACTTATAATTTGTAAATGTTTGAGTTTTAAAGAAATGTGTTACAAAAGGCTCGATATAATCCAAAGAAACACCATCAATCAAAGGATTTGAATTATATGTTTGTGTACTCCATAATTGATGTTACGCAGGCATTAGGTATTTGCTTTGCCATTGTTGTTGGCAAACTACTTTTGACAAAGACATCACCTTTTGTTTTGAATATTTTGTCGGGTTATAAATTATTTGAGTGGAAATCTGTTCTTTCGACACATTGTCTGGCTCGATTAAATCAGTCCCTTCACATGCGACCAAAAAAGTCACAGGAATAAAAAATAACAAATGTTTTATCTTCATATACATTTTCCTTTCCAAATGGTTTCGTCATTCAATTCTTGCACTTGTAGCAACCATTTTTAAACCTACAAGATTCTATATTTTTTTGCAAATTTACAAAAAAATATTTTAAGTGTTGAAAAATTAAAATTATTTATCCTTTTTAACAATCTATCTTTGTTTGTTTTTATACACAACTACTTCTCTTGTCTTGTAATTATTTGGATGCAAAGTATGTTTAATGGTTAAGTTTTTCGAAAGAAGAGCATTTTTTGTTTTGCGTATAATTTACGTTAAATTTTATAGGATTAAAGTACAATGATAACATTTTTACTCTATCTTTGCAAAATAAACATTTAATTTTCAATAGTTATGAAACATTTATATGGTTCTTCTCAAATTTTGGTACATTTATGTATCTAAGTTTGAGGAGACCTTTATCTGCAAAAGAGAAATCGATGCTCTTCCACCCATAATTCGCTTTGCGGTCTTTATCTTGTTGACCGAACCTTCAAGGATTCCATTGTTCAATTTGCTAGCAATAGAATTATTGATGGCGGAATAGTCCTTAATCAGTCCTTTGGCAAACTTTTCCATTTTCTCATTACCACATCCTATGACCATGTTAATCCATTTGTACAAGTTCATTTTGACCTCTCCGCTCAAAATGCCTTGAAATGTTGTTATATAATAGGCTAAATCGGTAACATGCAAGTCCTGCAGAAACAATCTGACAGTCTCCGTCTTGGTTTTCCAGTTGAAGTGAACTATTGAATTCCAAAGGTCATACTCTTCGTTCCTGATAGTTGCCTTTGCAAGAAATGCCTTGTAGGCATCATCGTATGCCTTCCAGTCTTCCTTCCATTTTCCTCTCAGTAGAAAAAGAAGTCTTTTCAGTATTTCTTTCTTCTCTGTAGAATGTAACCCCTTGGTAACCACAGAGTAATCCAATGACTTTTTACAGAGAATCCTATTTGTAATAGATTCTATGGCTTTGTAAGCCCTTAGTTGCGTTGGGTTGAGCAAGTCCTCATATTTGGTGTTCCTTAGCTTTCCCATCTTAAATCCATCAAACCCTGTTTTGTCATGGATTTCACTCAAAGTCAGTCCTTGCCTTGCATAAAGATCCATGAAAGTGTTCCATTCAGTCATTTTCTTGATTCTTCTTGCATCCTTGCACATCGATTCCAAGACTGCATATATGCTGTTATAAAGCCAACCTCTACTTATTTGTGGCTTAATGGGACCAACTAGACCTTGAGTCAGCAACTCCATTCTCTTATGCAAAAACTCCTGCAGAATCTTTGGAAAGACTGCGCTCGTCAAGTCTTCAATGACATGGAATTTGTCTGTGATAGCATGTGCTGATGGGGCTCCTTGCTTGATAGCCTTAATGAAGCATCGTCCCCTATCACGAGTGATAGTATTGACTTTCTTGTATTGTTTCAAGACATTTGCCACAATCGAAGAATCTCTAGAGTCTATCAGTTCCAAAATCTCGCCTGTGTCATGGTCTACGATAACACTGCCATAGGTATGTCTCTTTCTCTTGGCAAAGTCATCTATGCCTATATTCCTGGCAGTCCTGTCTGGAAGTCTTTGGATCTTTTTCAAATGATTTATGCAAGTATTTGGACAGCAAGTGATTCCCATCTTTCTCATGACCTTGGAGGTCGACACAGATGACATATGTATATGAAGCAGGTTCATCAACTCTATGCATCTTACACTGAATCTTGCATATTTGTTTAGCCACTTCGTCTGTTGCTCTACAAATATATGTTTATCAGACTGGCAGTAAAAACGGCGCATGTAAAGGGTGAGAACAAACCGTTTACACCCTAAAGGACACATCGTGACCGTTCTCTTTTGCCAGCCACGGGTATGAGTGGTTTTCTTGCCACAACGGTCGCAGAAGGCATGGGTAGCCGTACTCACGAGAACCATTTTGAGTTCCGTGGAAGAGAAGTCACAACTTGCGATAAAAAAGCCATCTATGGCAGGAAAAATGTCCATAAGAAGTTTTTCTCCGACCGTAGAAGCATTTATATCGGATTTTATTTGGTTGTTTCTTATCTTTTTTATAATTTTGCATCTGTTAGCGATTGTATCCATTGTAAGTCATATTTTATGATCACTTTAAACTTACATATTTTTGGAGACAATCGCTAATTTTTTATATTAAACTTTCTCAAAAATATTGCTCCTTCATATAAAATATGGGGCTTTGTACTAAAATTTGAGAAGAACCATTTATATTTTTTTCTTATAGTGTCATTCTGTTCATCATTACTCAGTTGCACTAATGATGACAGCTTTCTCGCTCATGATTTTGAGACTCAGCAAAATCGTGCTTTGTCTATTTACACCGGAAACTACAACATCTATCAGATTGCTAAAAAGGTGTCATTACCATCGGCTTCCACAACCAAATTAAACTCAGTAATAACAAATTGCTGTAACGACTATCCTGTTATTAAGTGGCTACATAATTATGCAAAAGATAAAAAATACAATTTTTCAGATGTAAATATTACATCTAAAGGCATGAATGGGAATCCTGCTGCCTATGACCATAGTACAAAAATCCTGTCATTTTTAACAAGCAATGCTATAAATAACACAACTTATCCAGAAGAGTTCATACATATGAACCAAGATAATGTGTATTTTGGAGGAATTGGCACATATGAAAAAACTGCCATGCTAAATATAGAGTTCGAATCAAAATTCATTGTAAGCGGCTCCGCGTTTATACCTTGCCCTTTATCGTAAAAGTTCTTACCTTTGCACCATAATTTTAAAAGCAACGAAATTATGAGAGCAACAGAACGTTATGAGAGGGCATGGAATGCCTTCCAGATTCATTTGAATCATAATCCAAAAGCCAGTTTGATTCCTTTTTTAAAGGAACGGCATGTAAACCATCGCTCGATGCATAGATGGATGTCAGAGAAAGGTTATTCTGTTAGGTTAGCCAAACAGCAGATTCGTCTGCTTCAGGCCGAAGCCCGTAAGGAATGTTCCGAAGCAACAGCCAAGGACACTGGGATGATGTTCCTTCCCATGGAAATGCCATCCGATTCCGTCTGCCCGGAAAATTATCTTTTCGGCATAACCTTAACCTTTCCCAATGGAACGATAGTCACCATCAAGAAAGGTAGTGCCAAATCAGTCATGCATCTGATGAAACTTTACGAGAAGGAGGACTTGCTATGTTTGGATTAAACGAAAACACCCAGTATTACGTCTGCCAGCGATATGTCCGAATGAACATGGGCATAAATGGCCTGTACCAGATTGTGAGGACGGAGATGGAGCTGCCGCCACTCGGTGGTGCCGTCTTCATCTTCTTCTCCAAGAACCGCCAGCAGGTAAAAATGCTAAAATGGGATGGCGACGGTTTCTTGCTGTATCAGAAGCGACTGGAGCGAGGAACCTTTGAATTACCATTCTTTGATCCCCAAAGCAAACAATGCAAAATGCCGTACAAGACGCTATCTGCCATCATGAGCGGAATTTGCCTGAAAAGTATGAGATATAGGAAACGGCTTAATCTATAGGCGCATAAGATTATATTTAATGAACTGTGTATCAATAAGATAGAAAAATAAATATCTAAAAATCCTTGCATATCTCGATATTTTTTCGTACCTTTGCACTATGAAAAAGGACGAAATTATAGTACTTTTAAAGAAACAGCTTCAGCTTGCAAACGAACAGCTTCAGCAAGCTAATGCTACGGTGAGTTCATTGACTACACAGGTCAACGAACTCATTGAACGTATAAAGTCATTAGAAGAATTACTCGTCCAGAAAGGAATCGCCATTGACAAAGCGAATCGTCAGAACAAGGCACTCGGCAAGCTCGTTTCAGGCAAGAAGTCCGAACGTCAGGAAAAGAATCCACAAGACTCGATGACCCAGGAGGAATTTGACAAGAAGAAAACAGAGCAGGCCGAAAAGAGAAAGGCACGCAAAAACAACGGAGCCAAGCGTGACATGCATTACGAGATGAAAGAGGTGCATGTTACGATAGATCCAGTCATGGATGCAGAGTTTTTGAAGACGTTGCGTCTCTTCGGAACTCGTACCTGTATACGTTACAGCATGGAACCCATCAAATTCATCAAGACCGTGTATCACATCAACACTTATACTGATGGAAGTATCATGTATCCGGGGAAAACTCCGCCGGCTCTGTTGTTGAATTCTTCCTATTCACCTTCCTTTGCAGCAGGACTCCTGCAGATGCGATACATCTATTCCATGCCGGTAGAGCGAATCATCAAATACTTTGCCGACAATGGGTTTACGTTAAGGAAAGCCACGGCAAACAAACTGATTGCCAGAAGTGCCGATGTACTGGAAAACTTCTATAAGGCTATCTGCCAAGTAGTGTTGCAGCAGGATTATGTCTCGGCAGACGAGACATACCATAAAGTGCTGTTAGCCAAGACAAAGCCTACGGACAAGGGTTCGAAGAAAGGCTACTTCTGGGCTGTAAGTGCGCCTAAACTGGGACTTGTCTTCTTCGTATATGAGGATGGATCACGCTCTGAGCAGGTCATACTTAACATATTCTCTGATTATAAAGGTACCATACAGAGTGATGCATATGCTCCTTACCGGAAACTGGAGTCGGATGCTTATCCTGACATTATGAGAATCGCCTGCCTGCAGCATGTCAAGAGAGATTTCATCGACTGCGGCAAGGAAGACAAGGATGCTCAGGAGGTCGTAGATATCCTCAACAGATTTTATCGAGAAGACAAAAAACATAAGGTTGGGGTAAATGGATGGACCGTTGAAGACCATCTAGCCTATCGGCAGTCATATGCACCGGACATTTTGCAGGATTTATTGGAGAAACTGGAGGAAATATCTTCCAGGAAAGATTTGCTGCCCAAGTCTACCTTGGCGCAGGCGGTCGGCTATGCCCTTAATGAATATAATGCCATTTGTGACATCTTCAAAAGAGGTGATACGGCTCTCGATAACAACTACATTGAGAGAATCCAGAGATACATATCACTATCTTTTACCTTTGCACCTGGAAACAAGTTTAAACGAATTGGTTAACGGGTGTTAAGGTGAACTGTATGTCACTCTAGAATATCACTATTTTTTGATTCAGTCCTTCGCCAAGCCAAATGTTTTCTTGTTTCCATTTAATGCTAAAATGTCAATAATATGGATAAGGAACTTTACTTTGGCGTAGATGTCTCCAAGAAGACTCTCGACCTTGCTTATTATGATGGTGAAACCATCGACTGGAAGAATGCTCATATTAAGGTGAGCAATGATGATGCTGGGTTCAAAAAGATTGGCTCCTGGGTCGCAAAGGTAGGAAAAGACTTCGATACCTTTTTGTTCTGTATGGAATATACTGGACTCTATAACCAAAACTTCAGATTATGGCTGGAATCCAAAGAATATATCTATGGTATGGTGGAACCTCGCAAAATGCATCGCTTCGAGCCAGACTTGGATGATGACCAGCGCTCTCTAGACCGTATCAAGACTGATGAACTGGATGCTTTCAGAATAGCAATCTATTGTGAGCAGAACCACAAGAAGATTCTTCGCAATCCCTCCAAACTTCCTTCACCTGTCTATTTCAAGTTGAAGAGATTGCTGGCAGAGCGTAAGCAGAACACCAAGCAGTCAACTCTCTATAAGCAGCAGCTTCATGATATCAGCGCATACGATACAGACTTATCCGTTGAACGCAAGAAACTCCTGCTGAAGAACATGCAGGAAAACCAGAAAGCAATAGACAAAGAGATTGACAGCTACATGAATGAAGATACAAGCATCAGAAAGAATTACAATCTGCTGACCTCCATTCCTGGCATTGGTCGCATCATAGCGTTGGAAACCATTGTATTGACGGAAAATTTCACTGCAATCAGCAATCCTCGCAAATATGCCTGTTACATAGGAATAGCCCCTTTTAAAAAGGAATCTGGTACCTCAGTAAGAAAGAAAACGGGGGTTTCCAAGAAAGGCTTTTCTGAAGCCAAGGCAGACTTATCCATAGCTGTCCTTTCCGCCATAAGGAACAATCCTTCAATAAGAGACTATTGGATACGCAAGAGAAAGGAAAAATGCGGTGGCATCGTGCTCAATGCCGTCAAGTTCAAGCTGGTCCTTCGTATGTTTGCCGTGATAAAGCGTGGAACACCATATGTGGAGACAGATGCATATAAGAACTAAAATGCAGCAAAAGTGAACTATCGCACTTCTTAGAGCATAACTATTTCCCGACTAAGTCTTTTGTCTGCGTTTTTTTCACTACCTTTGCCGGAGCATCTGAAATGGAAGGAACTCCGGACGGGGGTAGTGAACTATTTTGTCTTAGACAAAGACCTTTCCCTGATCTAGTCTCCCCAGCCTGAAATGCCAGGTCAAGTGCCGTTTAGGGAATTAGCCGTGGAAGCTTTTAAAAGATGTGGCTTACCCTGACATAGAGAGCTCCTTCCTACAAAATGCGGTACAAAGGTATGAAAAATAAATCATTTATCGGCATCGACATCTCAAAAAATGTCATTGACGTATCAATTTTCTGTGAAGAAACCCCAATTAAGGACTTTTCTCACGATGTATTCAACAATTCCCGCAAGGGATTTGGCGAAATGTGCACATGGCTCAAGAAGAATCATGTGGTTCTCTCGAACAGTCTCTTCGGAATGGAGTTCACCGGCAGCTATTCCATGGAGCTGGAGAAGTTTCTTAATACCAGGAACTATCAGTTCTGCATGCTCTCCACCCATGTGGTAAAGCATTATCCCATGGGGCCCAAGGACAAGAGCGACAAGATTGACTCTGCCAAGATTGCAGACTTTCTCTATCGCTATAATGGTACTGAATGTGTCAAGCCTTATAATATGCCTGACAAGACCATGCAGAGACTCAAGGCACTGATGAATGAGCGTAAGTTCCTGGTGGAACAGCGTACATGCTTCATGAACAGAAGACAGCTATGCATCACAAAGGAAGATGCCCAGTTATATGATGGCTACATCAAAAAATTCAGCCGTGACATTGAGAACATCGAGTTGGAAGAACAGAAGTTGCTGGCTACAGACGATAGCCTCTTGTCTACTTACAAGAATCTTCTGACAATACCGGGAATAGGCTTCGTCAATGCCATAAATGTCATTGTCATTACCCGAAACTTTACCGCTTTTGAAACAGCAAGGCAATATGCCAGTTATGTCGGCGTGGCACCGCACTTCCGCACTTCAGGCACCAGTGTGAAATGGCGTCCCCGACCTTCAGCACGCTGTGATGGTCAGGCGAAAGCAGATCTATCCATGGCGGCCACAGTTGTTGTACAATATGATGCAGAGTTACAATCATTTTATAACCGTAAATTAGGAGGTAAGCAAGATTCAGACACAAAACGCAAGGCATTGAATGCCGTTAAGTTCAAACTTGTTCTCAGAATGTTCGCTATAGGTAAGCAGAACAGAAAATGGGAACCGTTGGATTCAAAGAGCAGCAATGAAAAACTTGCAATATCATAAGTCCGAAACAAGTGAACTATAGCAGTCTGTGCTACTGCCATTTAGAGTCTTGTAAAGACACAAACACGGATAACTAATTAGGAATCTAGCCACACGCTATTAAAAGAACGAGTTCCGTGTTGATTTGTAACAGAAAAATCATTTTTGACCATTTCTGCTACCGATATTTTAGTGCCTGTATGTTCCAAAATACCTCTTTTGTATTTATTAACACAAAAAGTTGCTCAAAAATTTGGCTATGTCTTAGGAATCAAGAAGAAACTCAATGTTCTTTGGTTCGCACGAAGGAGCAAGCCGGGCGGCTATCCTATATTCTATCGCAATCTCATGCAGGCTGAATGGCATTAATCTGTTTGAATACATATGCGACGTAATAGAAAAGACTGTAGAATGGCAACCCAATACCCCATTAGAAAAATATAGAGACTTACTTCCTGACCGATGGAAAAAGCAGCAACAGCATTAATTTAATCAGCTGTTACTGCTTTTTTTTGAATTATGCAAGGTATAAACGCGGAGCCGCTTACAATTCATTCAAGATGTTATTCATGCGCCTTATGGAACACAGTTAGTTGGTTCTGGCAATAAGTATTACAATTCATATATCAATTGGGTGTATTCATTTAATCCAACATCTTCATTTCCAAATTTTACCGCAGTAGAATCTGGTTATAACAATATTTCTTGGTGGCAATTTGCTCAGGACTTCAAGGAAAGTTCTCCTTCTCCTTACAAAGATTACGTTATGAGCAATGTGCTTGTAGCAAAACTTATAGATATTATAGGGAATAATTTTGGCAAAAATACAAAAAGTATCGCTTTGGCTAGTTCAAAAAACAGTACAATCTTACCCCAAAGTTTCAAATATAAAGGAAAAACATTTATAGTAAAAGAGAACATTATCAAAAATGCACAAAACAAAATCTCTTTTGCCAATATTGCTGTATCTAGTACTTTAAAAATCAACAAATGTATCCCTGTAGATTCTATAGTCAGACAAGTATTCTCAAAAGAACGTATAAAGTATCTAGCCGAAAGAAATGAAAAAATCATTTGCTTAACTGTATTTGATGGTCAAAGTGGAAAAATAGAAGAAGTCAGTTTTTCTCTGACTTTTGCACCTGATATTACAGAAAAGGAAATTTTTAATTTAGAGCAAATTATAAAAAATCAACTTTTTTCTTTTGAAGATACAAATACTCAAGAACATTATAGATTTGTACAAGCTATAGATTTTACATTGCTGAACAAATGATATAAACCTGTTGACGATTTCTTACTCGCCAACAGGTTTAAATTTAAATCACGCATACGTAGGGACGATTGCTGGATAAAAAACATTCAAATATATCTGTATAGGCGTTTAGAGCTTACAAAAACTTCACATAGAATATCAAACTGGTTGATTTTCAACAGAAGTGTTACAAGTGATACCTAAGACTTTTAGTGGTTTTTATGAAATAGCTGCACTATTTATTGCAAGATACACTCATTCTCAATGTTTTAGGTAGTGTGTACTAAATACCCATGCAGACAAATATATTTTGCTGCGTTGGCTCTTCTTAAATTTTATTACATTTATGTATATAGGTTTTGGGAGACATTTACCGCTATACATAAAATGGAGTTCTGGAGACTATCAAATGGTTCTTATCATTAATTAGAGAAAGATTTTGTACTAAAATTTGAGAAGAACCTTGCGCGTTTGTTCCTTGCTCCTTGCCATAAGATACAAATCTGATTATAATCGAAAATGATGATTTCTTCTATCTTTTGAGATATTCCATTGCTCCTTGAACCATTCTATAATAGGCTGTCTATTGATATACAAAAACAGTTGGTTCGGCTTGGTAGAATCAGAAAACACCTTGATTTCCGCATTCTCCACATTGAACTTTCTTCTGTGTTCCTCGGAATAGAGTGAACCGCTAAAGTTGAGTGCCTTTCCGGTCAGAAGCACTCCGATTTGCTCGACTGTGAATCCTATCTTCCTGCACAGGTCTTCCATTTGCAAGCGTGCCTCCAACATCGGGAACCAACGCTTGGCTTTGCGGATGATGTCGTTGAGCATCGTTACCTCCGTGGAGTGCTTGCTCTCCAAATTCGCGACCTCCGATTGGTGCTTCCGCTGCATCTCGTCAAGTTGTTTGCTGTGACTGTCCTCCGTTCGCTGAATTTTCTCATGGAGTTCGTCAATGTATTGCTCTCGGTCTGTCACAAGCTCGCACAACTTTCGGTTGTGTTGCTCCACCTCCTTCAATTTTCCACTACCCAAAAGAGAACCAATCTTCGACACAAAGGCAGTCTTGGCTTCCGTCTTGGCTGCCTGTAGCTTCTCCGTGTTGATTTCACTCTTGGTCTGTTTGAGCAATCGCTCCGCTTCCTCCACATCGGATTGCAGCAGTTTCATGCAGTTTTGGAGTCTCTCCGTCTCTCGTTTGATGTTGCGGTAATACTGTGTCGTGGTGGTATGTCTCGCATCTGATCCACGGACACCTCGCTTCAAGCCATACTTGCCCATGGCTTCAGCGTAGCTGTCGTGATAGCCAATCATTTTGTCTCGGTTGAGCACATCATCGGCAAACAGTCTCACGGCATTGGCTTTCTTGCGGTATGTCCGCTTGCCCTCTTCCGTAGGTTTGCTTCTTGCCTTTCTCCGCTCGCCTATCACTATTGGAACGATGGAGGCATGGAGGTGTGGCGTGTGCTCGTCCATGTGCAGAACAACCGAAACAACATTTTCCTTGCCAAACGTGTCTTGTAACCATTTCAAGCTGTCGTTGCACCAATCATCAAGCTGCCCATTGGCTGCGATGTTCATCATGTCCTCGTGCGTTCCAGACAGCATGGTTCTTATCACCCTCACCTGGTCGTTGGTTATCTTACGCTTGATGCCTGCCGTCTTGATGCGGTGGGCGATGGCTCTGTTGCCCTTGGCATCCCAGATAGCCTTGGTAACGCTCTGCTTGCAACTGAACTGTGCGATAGTTCCGTTGATTGTCACACGTCCCATGATAGGGACAATTCCGTTTCTCTCCTTGCTTCCATTTACATAGAAGACTGTCTTGAAAGTGCATCTCATAATTCTTACTTTTTTGTTCGGTGCAAAATTAAACTATGAGAGTTGCATGGCAAAGCCAAAACCTACGCAGAATGGGGAAATATGAACCGCCACCGTTAAAAATGCTTATTAGGGCGTTTCCATTGGGTAATGATTTGAAAGCGTTTCTACTTCTCTAATCTGCTTTTTCCTCATTTCCTTGTCACTGACAACTAAAGCCAAAGACTGCCACAACCACTTGAAACTCAAAACAAATGCTCTATTTTGCTATTTTTTGCCTTTTTAGGCGTTCTTTTCTTTTAAAAATTGAGAAAATGGGCAAGTTGTCAATAGAATCAGGAGAAGGATAGAACTGGAGAACGGGAGTATTGCAAGGAGCTACCGTAAAAAGATAAGGGATATCGTGAAACGCGACGTAAGGGATAGGAAAACAGTATCTTTTTACCGGCGATAATGACTCAGTTCCTCAGAACTCAGTTCCTCAGTTTTGTTCTAGGGGGTATACTTGATGGTTACAAATTGTAAGTAATTATATTTTATTATATATATAATATATATTATATATATAATAAACTTCTAAATTAAGATAAAAGTGAAGGGTCAGAGAAAAACTGAGGAACTGAGTTCTGAGGAACTGAGGGAGATTTCTTATGCCATTTTGTATCTTTCTATTTTATTGTAAACAAAGTATTTAAGTGCGCAACTCTATGTTTTCCTCTCTGAAAAAGTATGAGTCGCGGGGCGCAAAACGGCAAGTTAGATTGTTTAACAGGTTTCGGATTGAAAGTGTGCTGAAAATCGCGCCTTATCACACGCTGAAATTTGGTGGCATCGGGAAATTGCAGTATCTTTGCATCGTCGTTCGAAGAAAGGCTGCACTCGACAAAGCGTAACCCACAAAGTTAACAATTTATTAACCCTTTAAAAAATTAAGATTATGGAAGTAAAAGGAACATTGAAATATCGTAAAGTACAGCGCACACCTCAGACTGGTGAAAACGCAGGTAAGAAGAAGTGGTATGCGGCTGCGGTAACTGACCGCGAAGTGGACTTCGAGGGATTCGTATCGCATATCTCTGACAACGGCTCGCCTTACTCACGAGGTACCATCCACGGTGTGCTGATGGATGCACTCGACCATCTGCAGGAGCTGATTCTCGACGGCAAGAGCGTGCGTCTCTCTGACCTCGGATTGTTCTCCATCGGTATGAGCTCCAAGGCGGAGGATACCAAGGAGAAGGTGACGGCTGCCAGCGTGGAGGGCGTGCACCTGATTGTGAGAAACACGAAGAGCTGGAGCAATACTGAGCTGCGCAAGAAGTGCAAGATTCAGGAGTACGGCGGCAATATCGGCACCGACGGAGAGGGCACCACAGGCGGTGGTACTACCGGTGGCGGCACTGAACAGGGCGGCGGCGACGGCACCAGCCAAGGCGGTGGTACGCAGGGCGGCGGCGACGGGCTTGAATAAAGCCCTCGCCTGAGGGCGGCAAGTAGAAAGCTAGCGTATCCCCCTCGCCAAGTTAATATTAACATATAACACTTAACATTAAAAAATAATAATAAAGATGATGAAAGCAAATACCTGGAAAACGATTTTGCAGATTGCAATCTCCTTCCTCACAGCCATCGCTACTACGCTCGGAGTTACCAGCTGTAGCGTGTAAAAAAAAGATGTTTTTAAATTCTGATTCGACATAGCAAAGCCCCCGGTGCATCACGCATCGGGGGCTTTTTTTACTTTTTTACCTTTAAAAGCCTTTTTCCTTAAAAACTCCTTAAACTTTGCTTCTCTCTGCAATATTTTTAGTAACTTTGCACCCAAAAGTTAGTATAGAATATGAAAATAGGAATTATCGTTGCGATGGACAAGGAGTTCGCGCAACTCAAAACATTATTGACCGAATCGCAGGTTGAGAGAAAAAACTATAAGGACTTCGTTATCGGAAAGATAGGCAATAACGAGGTGGTGATGCAGCAATGCGGCATCGGTAAGGTGAACAGTACCATAGGTGCCGTAGAAATGATTGACAACTATCACCCTGACCTCGTCATCTCTTCAGGCGTGGCTGGAGGCGCTGATATCAACCTCAACGTGACTGAGGTGGTGGTGGCAACCAACTGCGTTTACCATGATGCCTATTGCGGCGAGGAATGCGAATTCGGACAGATTCTAGGCATGCCTGCTTTCTTCAAAACACCTAAGGAATATGTGGAGAAGGCACTCGCCATCAACAACCTGCCGGGCAACAGGCACCCGAAGATCCACGCCGGACAGATTGTGAGCGGCGAATGGTTTGTAGACAGCAAGGAGAAGATGCGCTCTATCCTGGAACACTTCCCTCAGGCGATGGCGGTGGATATGGAGAGCTGCTCTATCGCCCAGACCTGCCACATCTACAAGACGCCTTTCATCTCCTTCCGCATCATCAGCGATGTACCGCTGAAAGATACCAAGGCACAGCAGTATTTCGACTTCTGGGCTAAAATGGCTGAAGGCTCTTTCAATGTTACCAAGGCTTTCCTCGAAAGTCTGTAAACTGTAAATTATCAATTATCAAGATGAATAAGATTCCAAGTTTTACAATCAATCACAATAAGCTGCTCCGCGGCATCTACGTGAGCCGTAAGGACGAAGTAGGCGGAGAAGTCATCACAACATTCGATATCCGCATGAAGGTGCCTAACCAGGAGCCTTGTCTGCACAACGGTGCCATCCATACCATCGAACACCTGGCTGCCACCTATCTGCGCAACGACGAGGAGTGGAAGGACCGCATCATCTACTGGGGACCGATGGGATGCCTCACGGGCAACTATCTCCTTATCAAGGGCGACCTGGAGAGCAAGGACATCGTGGAACTGATGAAGCGCACCTTTAAGTTTATCGCCGATTTCGAGGGTGAGATTCCAGGACAGGCGGCAAAGGACTGCGGCAACTACCTGCTCCACGACCTGCCTATGGCGAAATATGAAGCCAGAAAATATCTGGATGAGGTGCTCTGCTGCATCAGGGAAGAAAACCTCATCTACCCTACCCAGGATTAGAAACAAAAAATATGGCAAGCTTACCACTTAAGCTTGCCATATTTTTCTTTATACCAAAGTTGCCAGCCATTGACCAGATTCTGCCATACTACATAGGCACCCGGTGCTACGGCAGCAAGAGGATTCAGGAAGGTGAGGGTGAGCCAGATGCCCACTACCGTATTCTTCTGTCCCAACGCCTGACCGGCACTGATACTCGCACCGAAATGCCTGCCTACCGCCTTGCCGATGGCAAACTGGAGGAGACATACCAGCAGCGGTACAAAGAGCAGCAGAAGCATCGTTACGCCCGATACCTCGGCATGGAGCATGTTGCGAACCGTTTCGCCCATCAGTATCGTGAGGTTGAAACACCACATATAAAAGCCTAAATCCTTTACATTCTTCACCTTATCCACCCATTTTGGCAGGAACCTGCGGCTCAGCAAGGCAAGCAGCAGAGGCACCACCAGCACGGTAGTGACATTGCGGAACACCATCGCACTCATCATGAGGAACGATACGTCTGCCCCTTTCTCTACCATCGGGAAAAGACTCGGAATGATGACCATCGTAAAAATGTTGGCGATGACCGTATAAGTGGTCAGCGAACCGATACTGCCGCCCAACTTCTCCGTAACCACAGCCACGGCGGCTGCCGTAGGACAGATGAAGCAGATGAAGGCACCCTCGAGAATCAGTTTGGTACTGTAATCTGAACCGAACTCAAAGATGAGCACCACCATCATCAATGCCAGCGAGGTACGGATGAGCTGGAGGATGAAATGCCACGCCTTAGGCTTCATCTCCTTGATTTCTATCTTACAGAAAGTAACATAGAGCAGTGAGAACAGCACTACCGGCATCAGACTTACCAACCTCGGACCACAATAATCGCCAATGGGCACCAGGAAGGGCACATTGGCGAATATCAGGTAGCCCAATGCTCCCATAACCAGGGAGCAGGGCAATGAAAACTTTCTAAAAAATCTCCACAAAAACATATCTGTTTAGTCTTTGTTGCTGCGCTTGCGCTTCAGGTGATCGAGCTCGATCTTGCGCATACGCATGTTCTTTGGAGTTACCTCTACGTACTCGTCCTCACGGATATACTCCAGGCACTCCTCAAGACTCATCACGGTCTTAGGAATGACGCGAGCCTTATCGTCAGAACCGGAAGCACGCACGTTGGTAAGCTGCTTAGCCTTGGTTACGTTGACTACCAGGTCGTTGTCGTGAACATGTTCACCTACAACCTCGCCTCCGTAAACCTCCTCACCCGGGTCGATGAAGAACTTACCGCGATCCTGCAGCTTATCGATGGCGTAAGCAAAGGCAGTACCGGTTTCGAGCGCAATCATGCTACCGTTAGAACGGCGGCTGATTTCACCCTTGTATGGCTGATACTCCTTGAAGCGGTGAGCCATGATAGCCTCGCCCTGAGAAGCGGTAAGCACGTTGGTACGCAGACCGATGATACCACGTGATGGGATATCGAACTCGATGTCTACACGCTCGCCCATGTTCAGCATTGAGGTCATATCACCCTTGCGGCGGGTTACCATATCAATCATCTTAGAAGCAAACTCCTCTGGTACGTTGATGGTCAACTCCTCTACAGGCTCGCACTTCACACCGTCAATCTCCTTGTAGATAACCTGAGGCTGACCTACCTGGAGCTCATAGCCCTCGCGGCGCATGGTCTCGATGAGTACAGAGAGATGGAGCACACCACGGCCTGATACAATCCACTTATCGGTAGAATCCTCGTAAGGCTGTACGCGGAGAGCGAGGTTCTTCTCGAGCTCCTTGTTCAAGCGCTCCTGGATGTGGCGTGATGTACAGAACTTGCCTTCCTTACCGAAGAATGGTGAATCGTTGATGGTGAAGAGCATACTCATGGTAGGCTCATCGACAGCGATTGGAGGCAGTGGCTCAGGATTCTCGAAGTCGCAGATGGTATCACCAATCTCAAACTTCTCCAAGCCGACAACGGCACAGATATCGCCTGAATCTACATGATCGGTCTTCTTATGACCCATACCCTCGAAGGTGTGGAGCTCCTTGATCTTGGTCTTCTCCTGGGTTCCGTCGCGGTGGCAGATGGTAACGTTCATGCCGTCCTTCAATGTACCGCGGTGTACACGACCTACGGCGATACGACCTGTATAAGAGCTGTAATCGAGAGATGTGATAAGGAGCTGAGGAGTACCCTCGAGCTGCTTAGGAGCTGGGATAACCTCAATAATCTTATCGAGCAGATAATCGATATTGTCTGTTGGATGATTATAGTCCTCGCCCATCCAGCCGTTCTTGGCAGAACCGTAAACTACAGGGAAGTCGAGCTGGTCTTCTGTAGCATCGAGGTCGCACATCAGGTCGAACACCATCTCGTACACCTCTTCAGGGCGACAGTTAGGCTTATCTACCTTATTAACAACAACGATAGGCTTCAGTCCGAGCTGCAATGCCTTCTGGAGCACGAAACGGGTCTGAGGCATTGGACCCTCGAAAGCATCGACGAGGAGGAGGCATCCGTCTGCCATGTTGAGCACGCGCTCAACCTCACCACCGAAGTCAGAGTGTCCAGGAGTATCGAGGATATTAATCTTAGTACCTTTCCAGTTGATAGATACATTCTTTGAGAGAATGGTTATACCACGCTCGCGCTCCAAGTCGTTGGAATCGAGCACTTCGCCGCTGTTATCCTGGCCGTCGCGGAACAGCTTACCGGCGAGCATCATCTTGTCAACCAATGTAGTCTTACCATGGTCAACGTGTGCAATAACTGCAATGTTTCTAATGTCTTGCATTTTAATTTTTACCTTAAATACTTAAATTTGGGTGCAAAATTACAAAAAAATCCCGAAATGTTTGCATAATTCGGCAAAAAGTTGTATCTTTGCACCGCATTTTTAATGAAACCGCCGTGAGGAAGGTCATCAGATGCACAAAATTAAACATATTCATATTTTATTAAATTAAGTTTTTACAGCTATGTATTTAGACAAAGCAAAAAAAGAAGAGATCTTTAGCAAGTACGGAAAGTCTAACTCTGATACTGGTTCAGCTGAGAGCCAGATAGCATTGTTCTCATACCGTATTGCTCATTTGACGGAACATGTTAAGAAGAACCGTAAAGATTATACTACAACACGTGCGTTGACACAGCTTGTAGGAAAGCGTCGTGCATTGCTCGATTACTTGTATGATCGCGACATCAATCGCTATCGTGCTATCATCAAGGCCCTCGGTCTTCGTAAGTAATCAGCTTAGGCAGACACATTGCTTAACAGAACAGAATCCCATCGTTCGCAAGAGCGATGGGATTTTTCTTGCTTACTCATAAATAAAAAAAGAATATGATTCATTTCTTAGAACAGCACTTTGTAGAACTTGTAACCATAACCAGCATCATCTATCTGACGCTGGCAACCATCCTGTTGCTCTACCAGACACCTGATACGGCCGTTTACAAAACTTTCCGCAGATCTAAAAGACTGATGGCAGGCGGAATGATGCTCATCAGCCTGAATATATGGATCTGGATAGCTTCATTTACAGGAAGCTGGACGGAATATAACAACTGGGTTCCCTGTTTCGACATCATCCTCTTCTATCTGATGGGCATCTGCTTCAGCTTCTCGCTCAGCAGTCTGCTCGACCCTCATTATATCTCCCGGAAGCGCTGCAGGACGATAGCCGTAAAGTTCACAATGACGGCTTTCTTCGCCCTTATCGCCATGACAGATGCGCTGAAGGCATACCAGATACCCCTGCTGCTTATCGCCCTGATAGGACTGCTGGAGATGCTCATAGGGCATATCTACTACTTCAACAAGTGCTATCTGAGAAGCAACGCCCTCTTCGAAAACTACTTCTCGAACGAGAAGAGCCATTTCATCAGATGGCTCAAGGTGAGCCACTGGCTCTTCTACGGCATGCTGATACTGGGCGTGATATCCATCCGTACGGGTGCCCTGTTCAACTGGCTGGTGCAATTCTATGTGGTGGGCATGAACCTCTATATTCTGGTAAACATCATCAACTATGCCTCAGAATACGAGACGCTGATGAAGGCAGACTGCGATAAGACGGAAGAAGAAAAGAGCGGAGAAGCCAGTCCGAAGAAAGCCTACATCGAAACGCTGCGCCCTAGAGTAACGGAATGGATTCAGGAGAAATCGTATCTGAAGGACCAGTTCACGATAGATGATCTTGCCACCAGGCTGTATACCAACAAGACCTACCTCTCCTCCTTCATCAAGGAAGAATTCGGCATGAACTTCAGCAGTTGGATAGCGAGTCTGCGCCTGGAAGAAGCCAAGAAAATGATGAGCGAGCATCCTGATGCCAAGCTGAAGGATATCGCCTACAACGTAGGTTTCTCCTCGCTGCCCTACTTTTCGAGCGTCTTTGCCAAATCAGAAGGTGTTACGCCATCTGCCTGGATGAAAGAAATCAGCAGGAATAAAGAAAGATAAGAAACAGGAAACGGGCTGGGAGCGAAAAAGCTCCTAACCCGTTTTTGTATACTTACTAAAATTAAATTACTTAAGTATCTCCTTCAGCGGTTTCATCACGAATTCACGCTCCTCCATCAACGGATGGGGAACCTTGAAATCGGGCTCATCTATCACCAAGTCATCTATCATCAGGATATCAATGTCGATGATGCGGTCCTGGTATTCGCCATCCACCGACTTCATAGTGCGCCCCATTTCGCGCTCTATGCGCTGCGTAGCCTCCAGCACCTGGCGCGGAGCCATCGTGGTGAGAACCAGCACACAGGCATTGATGTAGTCGTTGGGCGATGAATAACCCCAAGGCTTGGTTTCGTAAAGAGCAGACTGGCGCTCTACCACACCAATCTGCTCTCCTATCTTTTCTATTACCTCGCGAATGTTGCGCTTTCGGTTGCCCAAATTCGTACCGAGACTTAAATATACCTGATACATACTTATTCACACTTTTATAAAATTGTGGATAACTAAGCTAAAACCCAGAATATCAACAACTTCTATGTACATATAAACTGTTTATACCACTGTTTAATCTGGAAGCATCAACAAAGAATCACCATAGCAGCCAAACATATAGCCATTCTTCACAGCCATCTTGTATGCCTCGTAAACCAGGTCGTAACCGCCAAAGGCTGCAGTACTCATCATCAGGGTTGACTCCGGATGATAGAAATTGGCTACGGCACAGTCAGCAAGACCGAAATCGTATGGAGGGAAGATGAACTTGTTGGTCCATCCATCGAAAGCCTTCATCATACCATCGGTACCTACAGCCGTTTCTGTTGCCTTCATCACACTGGTACCGATAGCGCAGACGCGATGGCCGGCAAGCTTGGTCTTGTTAACCAGATCGCATGCCTCCTGGCTAATCATCATCTGCTCAGAATCCATCTTGTGCTTGGTAAGGTCCTCCACCTCAATATCGTGGAAGTTGCCCAAACCGCAATGCAGGGTGATATAAGCCTCGTTGATACCGTTGATTTCCATACGCTTCATCAGCTCGCGTGAGAAGTGAAGACCTGTAGCAGGAGCAGTAACAGCACCCTCTACCTCAGCGAAAACACACTGGAAATCGTCCATATCATCCTCTGTAGCATGATGATCCTCACGGGCATCGATAACGTAGCGTGGGAGCGGAGCCTCGCCCAGAGCGAAGAGCGAACGCTTGAAGACATCATGACTGCCATCCTCATCATAGAGGAAACGGAGGGTACGGCCACGGCTGGTGGTATTGTCGATAACCTCGGCAACCATCTCGTTGACATCATCGAAGAAAAGCTTATTGCCGATACGGATCTTGCGGGCAGGCTCTACCAATACGTCCCAAAGACGCATCTCAGGATTGAGCTCGCGGAGCAGGAACACCTCTATCTTGGCATCGGTCTTCTCCTTGGTACCGTAAAGACGGGCTGGGAAAACCTTGGTATTATTGAAGATGAAGGTATCGCCCTCTTCGAAGTAATTCACGATATCCTTGAACTGCAGGAATACTGGATTGCCATCGGCATCAACCATATCCTTGCCGTTTTCATCTTTCTTGTACATCTCGATGGTTTCACTCTTCTTGTGGAGAACCATGAGTCGGGACTCGTCGCGGCGAGTAATCTCGAATGTACGTTCACCACTAGCCGTTTTTACCACGTGCTTTGCCTTATGTGGATAAAGTGCCACCTGATCTTTTGGCAACTTAAAGTTAAATTGTGATAGCTTCATGTTATATTATTTATTACTTGGATGACTGAAGGCTGTCTTCGAGAGGCTGCTCATCAAGCCATTCCTGGAAATGTTCAAAACTGATGCAGTTTTCTACTGCGAAACTTCCTGCCTTGGTACGGCGGAGGGCGGTAAGATAGGCACCGCTATCCAGAGCTCTGCCGATATCACGGGCGAGGGACCGGATATAGGTTCCTTTGCCACAAACCACACGGATGCTGGCGGTCTTCTGCTCATCGTTATAATCGGTGAGTTCTATCTCGTCTACGCGCACGGTCTTCGGTTTGAGCTGTACCTCCTCGCCTGCGCGGCGCAAGGCATAAGCGCGGTCGCCATTCACCTTTACGGCGCTGTAGGTAGGCGGAACCTGCTGAATCTCGCCCACAAACTGTTTGAGCGTTTCCTCCACCAGCTGGCGGGTGATATGCTCCGTAGGATAGGTGTGATTCACGCTGTGTTCCATATCATAGCTGGCGGTGGTAGCACCGAGCTGCAGGGTAGCTGTATACTCCTTGGTATGGGTCTGCAGCTGTTCTATCTGCTTGGTACATTTGCCGGTGCAGAGCACCAGCACGCCAGTAGCAAGGGGATCGAGCGTACCGGCATGTCCTATCTTCACCTTAAAACCGAGCTTCTTGCTGAGCAGATAGCGCACATGCGCCAGGGCTCCGAAACTCGACATGCGATAAGGCTTGTCGATGGCAATAATTTCTCCTTTTCTGAAATCCATATTTTATGTTTAGTCAACCATCTGCATATCTACACCGCAAAGGCTGCAGATGATAATGATAAGTCCTACTACGATACGGTACCAGCCGAAAGCTGCAAAACCGTACTTGGTGACATAATTGATGAAAAACTTGATGGCGAGAATGGCAACGATGAATGCTACCACTGAGCCTAATATCAATGTGAACAGGTTGTTGCCCTGGGTGAGCAATGAGCCGCCGCCATGGCTGATGAGCTTATAAACCTCGAGACAGGTGGCGCCAAACATGGTTGGCACTGCCAGGAAGAATGAGAACTCGGCTGCTGCCTTGCGGGTAAGACGCTGGGACATACCACCTACGATGGTTGACATGGAGCGCGATACACCAGGAATCATCGCTATACACTGGATGAAACCGATAATCAGGGCACGCTTGTAAGTAAGCTTGGTCTGTTCGCTGCCTTTATTGAATATCTTATCGCAGAAGAGCATGAAAATACCGCCGATGACAAGCATCCAGCCCACCAGCTGTACATTGCCAAGGTTTGACTCGATGAAATCATTGAAGGCAAGACCCAACACCACGGCAGGCACGGTACCTACAACCAGACGGGCATAGAAATCGAACATCGCCTTCAAATAGGTCTTCTCACCGGTCTTCACAGCCTCTGGATAGAAGAATCTCTTCCAATACAGACAGATGACAGAAAGGATGGCGCCAAACTGGATGATGACAGTAAAGGCGTTGACAAACTTATCCTGGATATCTACACCCAGCAAATTTTCTGCTATAATCATGTGGCCCGTACTGGATACAGGCAAGAACTCGGTCAGTCCCTCTACGATAGAGATAATGATAGTCTGAATAAAATCCATCTAATACTAATAATAATATGTATATTAATTATAAATTATTCATTGTCTTTCGGCTTGTGTATCACCGCATAGATGATTGAAAGGAAACCTATCAATGTTACGGTTGGTGCTACAACGATACGACGAGTGCTGAAAATATCAGTATCGAAGGTATGCTCGTTAGAACCGGCACCACTCATCAGCAGAAAACCGATGATGACAATCGCCATTCCGATGCCTAACAAGATAAAGTTCATCTTGTCGAATGCTAAATTCTTCTTATCCATTTTTTTAATGTTGAATGTTGAGTGTTGAATGTTGAATGTTGAATGTTGATAGCAAGATTGCTATAAACTATTAACTTTTAACTATTAACTAAATCTTATAAAGGTCTCCTGCCTTCATCTTCAGGAACTTATTGACTGAGATGCAGGCGCAGAAGGCGGTGATGATGAGTCCGAAGAGGAAGACCGAACCACCGGTGATGGCAAGTTCCTGCCAACCCAGGACGTTCATCAGTTCAGGTTCGTGGAGGGACCATGCATAGAGACTACCGCCCAGGAAACCGTCTGCCAGCAGGGCTGAAACAACGCCCACAAGCATTGCCTTGCGAAGGAACGGACGGCGGATAAAGCCCCAGGATGCACCTACCAGCTTCATCGTATGGATGGAGAAGCGGCGGGCATAGATGCCCAGACGAACCGTATTATTGATCAGCGAGAACGAGATAAAGGTAAGCAAGGCGGCAACAATCAGCAATCCGATACTGATCTTTGCCAACGAATTGTTCACCTGCTCTATCAGGTCGTGCTGATAAGTAACCTCAGTAACACGTGGGTATGCCTTCAGTTCCTTGGCAATCCACTTCAGAGAATCATTATTCGCGTAATCAGCCTTCGTCGTAATCTCTATGGAAGGCTGGAAAGGGTTGACACCGGCAAACTCGCTCGGGTTGGTGCCCAAATCACGGGTAGCCTCTTTCAGTGCCTCTTCCTTGGTGATATAAGTCAGCGTATTGACGTAAGGTCTTGCATTCAGACGCTTGCACATCTGCAATCCCTCCGGATTAGTCATATCCTGTTCGAGCATCACCTGCACCACGAGATTCTCCTTCACATAGGAAGAGAGATTGCGTCCCATGAGGACAGAGAAGATAACCAATCCCAACAAAATGAGCACCATAGCGGTACTGATACACAAAGTAATGACCTGCAATCCACGATGATTGCTAGGCTTATATTGTTTCTTTCTCATTTTAAAAACCTTTACTAACTTAAATCTAAAAGGGCACAATGACCCAAATTGTCTGCAAAGATACGCATAAACGAAGAGATTACAAAATAAAATTGCATTTATTTACATTTATTCAATTAATTAATGGGAGAAAGCAAATGAAAGAACAGGAGAAAGAATCTGATAAACCCGAGATAAAAACTATGAAAACCTAAATGTATTTGTTGATTGAACTAGCAGAAATCTTCGTTCATAGACATTGAACGGACATTCAAAACTTATGAACGGACATTCAAAGTCTATGAACGGACATTCAAAGTCTATGAACAGAGATTTCAACCAGATAAAGCAACTGTTCTTATCAGATTATCTCCATTATCCAATTAAGTAGAGAAGCAAAAAGGGCCAACCTCACGGCCAGCCCTTCACATAATAAGTAAAATTCAAATAGGTATGACTTGAATTTACTAAATGAAAATTTACTATTCGGGATGGTAAATCCCTTTATGTACATTCATTACATCTTAGTGATGACACCCTTCTCTGAACTCTCCAGGAACTGGATGATGTTCTGAATCTCCGGTCCATCTGGCACCTGATCCTTGATCTGGTTGATGGCATCGAAGAGGGATGTCTGACCATGGAATACCAAACGGTAGGCATTCGCAATGTGCTTGCGAACCTTCTCGGTAAGCTCGGCTGCTTCCATGATGATGGTGTTAGGACCTGCATACTTCACAGGCTTTCCACCGGCAATGATATAAGGAGGAATATCCTTAGAGAAGGTAGTACCTGCCTGAATCATCGCCAAGTCGCCTACTCTAGTCTTGGCGTTCTCTACTACAGATGTTGAGTAGATGACACCGTTACCAATCACGCAGTCGCCTGCAATCTTGGTACCATAACCGAATACGCAACCATCTCCGATTACGGTATCGTGAGAGATATGGGCACCTTCCATCAGGAAGTTGTTGTTGCCCAGAATGGTCTTGCCGCCCTTATGGGTACCACGGTTGATAACCACGTTCTCACGGATGGTATTGTTATCGCCGATTACTACCTCACTCTCCTCACCTGTAAAGTGGAAGTCCTGTGGGAGCGCAGCGATAACGGCTGCCTGAAACACCTTATTATTATTACCCATGCGAGTACCGTTCATGATGCTCACGAATGGATAGATGGTACAGTTGTCGCCGATGACCACATCGTCCTCAATATAGGCGAATGGATATATCTTGCAGTTGTCTCCAATCTTAGCCTTTGGAGAAACCTCTGCCTTTGGACTTATTATACTAGCCATAACTATAAACTATTAATTATTAACTATAAACTACTTAGCTCCTCCACCCAATGCATAGTAGAGATTTACTACTGCCTGCATCTTGTTGAAGTCATCAGCTACCTTAGAAAGCTGTACATTGAGGAGTGAAGACTGTGCCTGGATGATTTCAAGGTAAGAGCTGCCTGCAATACCCATCAATTCCTTGGTAGATTCTACATTCTTCTCGAGTACATCGATTCGCTTCTGCTCTATCTTGCTCTTCTCATCAGAGTAGTTGTAGAGAACAAGCGCATTGCTCACCTCGCTACCAGCCTTCAGCACGGTATTCTGCCAGGTATTGTAAGCCTGCTCATACTGCATCTTAGCCACCTTCAGACCAGCGATGATTCGGCCGTTCTGGAAGATTGGCTGAGTAAGAGAACCTACAGCTGAGAGCAACCACTTGCCAGGGTTCACGATGCCCATACCACCTGAATTGGTGAAGGCACCTGTACCAGAGATGGTGATAGATGGATAGAACTTGCTGCGGGCGGTCTCTACGCCATAGAAGCACTGGGCAAGATTCATCTCGGCAGCGTGGACATCGGCACGGTTGTTGAGCAACTGGATGCCTACACCTGTTGAGAAATTAGATGGAAGACTTTGGTTATCCAACTTGCCACGGGCGATGCTATGTGCCTGGTCGCCGATGAGAAGACTCAGAGAGTTCTCTGTCTCACGAATCTGGCGCAACAGATCGGTCTTCTGGGTCAATACTGAATAGTAGTTTGACTCAGCTGACTGGATGGCTGGTGTACGGTAACCCATCTTGAGATCATGCATCTTCTGCATCGTCTCCCAAGTTTCCTTGGTCAGACCTTCCATATTGTTAACCAGCTCCACCTGCTTGTCGAGCATCAGCAATGTATAATACATATTGGCGATGTTGGCGATGAGGTTGGTCTTGACAGATACCTGATAGTCCTGCAACTGGAGCAGCGCCATCTGGGCACTGCGCTTCTGAGAGAGCAGATTGCCGAAGAGGTCTACCATCCAGCTGGCTGTAACAGGCATCGTGTAAGTCTTGGTAGCAGCGTTGCCGTCCCATGAAGCGATGGTTCCCTGAGGAGTGAAAGCCAGAGAAGGCACGAAAGCCAACTTGGCACACTTCAACTGCTCTTCAGCCATCTTCACGTTCAAAGCCGCATTGAGGAGGTTGACATTGTTTTCCAATCCCTTCTCGATGAGCGACTGAAGCTGAGGGTCGGTAAAGACACTGCGCCAAGGGATATTGGCGAAGGTAGTAGTATCCTTTACAGCCAAAGTATCTGTATCAGAAGCTACATCGCGAACGATGCCGCTGGTCTTCACATCCGGACGCTCATACTTTCCGTAGAGAGTCTTGCAGCTGCTCAGAGAGAGCGCTGCGAGACCCAATATGATGATATTTAAATTCTTTTTCATTGTTTCCTTTGAAGTTACATTGCGTTATTACTTCTTCTCGATACCCTTCATTTCGTGAGCGGCGTTGGCATACTGCTCCAATTCGGCAGCTACCTCCTCGTTCATCTCGTCCTCGAACTTCATTGGGGTCAACTTCTCCTGCAACCACTGGAAGACTGCGAAGAGAGCAGGAACCACGAAGATCTGACAGATAGTACCAATCAACATACCACCTACTGCGGCAGCACCCAGGGTCTGGTTACCATTCTTACCTACACCAGATGCGAACATCAGAGGCAACAGACCGATAACCATCGCCAGAGAGGTCATCAGGATAGGACGGAGACGGGCACCGGCACCTAAGATAGCAGAGTACTTGATAGCCATACCCGTACGACGACGCTCGAGGGCGAACTGTACGATAAGGATGGCGTTCTTTGCCAACAGACCGATCAACATAATCAACGAAATCTGCATGTAGATATCGTTAGAGTGGCCAAAGATATTGGTGAAGATGAACGAACCTGCCAAACCGAATGGGATAGACAATACTACAGACAATGGCAAGATGTAACTCTCGTACTGGGCACTCAAGATGAGGTAAACGAATACGATACAGAGTGCGAAAATCAAACCTGTAGAGTTGCTGGATTCAGCCTCAGAACGGGTCAAACCAGAGTACTCATAACCATAGCCTTCTGGCAATGTCTGCTTGGCAACCTCAGCAATCGCCTTCATACCGTCACCGGTAGAGTAACCGCTGTTAGGCGTTACAGATACATCCATAGAGGTAAACAGGTTGAAACGTGTGATGTTAGATGGACCATAAACCTTCTTCAAGTTCACGAACTCGCTTACTGGAGACATGGTGCCATCAGCACAACGAACGTAAATCTTACTCAGATCATCTGGACGCATACGGCTCTCAGGACCAGCCTGAATCATCACACGGTAGAGCTTACCGTAGGCATTGAAGTTAGATGCGTAGAGACCACCGAGGTAACCCTGCATGACAGACAATACTGAAGATGGAGAGATACCAGCCTGCTTGGTCTTGGCTACATCTACATCTACCATATACTGAGGATAGTTAGGGTTGTACTGAGTCTGAGCGGTCTGAATCTCAGGACGCTTGTTCAACTCAGCCAGGAACTTCTTCACATTGTCATAGAACTTGTTCAAGTCACCACCAGTCTTATCCTGCATAGTCATGGTGATACCATTCTGTACAGAGAAACCAGAAATCATAGGTGGAGCGAAGGCAAGAACCTGTGCATCCTTGATGGCAGCAGTCTGCTTGTAAATCATACCCAACACAGAAGTGTATTCCATTGGGTTGACAAACAATGCCTCAATACCGCCACCGGTACAAGCCTCCTTGATACGGTGGAAGAATCCACCCGGACGCTCCTCGAATGGCTTCAGCTTCACGATGATGGTACCCTGGTTAGAACCGGCACCGCCGATAAAGCTATAACCCATGATGGCGTTACGGGTTGCGATGGCTGGGTTGTTAGCCAGCATCTTATCTACCTGCTTAACCACCTCGGCAGTGCGTTCCTGAGAAGTACCAGGAGCTGTAGAGATACAAGCGAAGATAGTACCGGTATCCTCATCAGGCACCAGACCCGTCTTGGTAGTACCCATCAGGGCAACCAGACCTACGATGCTGACAGCCACGAGGCTACCAGCGATGATGCCATGATTGATAACCCACTTGACACCACCTTTATATTTATTGGTAATCTTATCAAACTGATAGTTGAATCCAGCGTGGAATCGGTCGATGAAAGACGTCTTCTTCTCGTGACCCTCCTCGTGTGGCTTCAGCAACACGGCACAGAGTGCAGGAGACAAAGTCAACGCATTGATAGCCGAAATAACGATAGATACCGCCATGGTTACACCGAACTCACGGTAGAAGTAACCGGAAGTACCACCGATGAATGATACAGGAACGAACACGGCAGACATCACCAATGTAATAGAGATGATGGCGCTGGAAATTTCGTTCATCGCATCGATAGATGCAGTAAGAGCACTCTTATAACCCTGGTCGAGCTTGGCGTGAACCGCCTCGACCACCACGATGGCATCATCGACCACAATCGCGATAGCCAGCAGTAGGGCGGACAGCGTAAGCAGGTTGATGGAGAATCCGAAGATCCAGAGGAAGAGGAACGTACCGACCAGAGCCACAGGCACAGCAATCATAGGAATCAGCGTAGAACGGAAGTCCTGCAAGAAGATATACACTACGATGAACACCAGTACCAGGGTGATGATCAGGGTGAAGATAACCTCCTCGATAGATGCGAACAAGAACTCGGTAACATCCATCAGGATGACATTCTTCAACCCAGGAGGATAGCTCTTCTCCAGTTCATCCAACGTCTTCTTTACATCGCTTGCAATCTGGGTAGCGTTGGATCCGGCAATCTGCTGAACCATACCCATCACGGCAGGCTGACCATCATTGAGCAGGTTTACATTGTACTGCAAACCACCCAACTCAATCTTGGCAACTTCGCCCAAACGGAGCGTCTGACCGGAAGTATTACTCTTGATAAGAATGTTCTCATACTCCAATGGAGTCTTCAAACGACCCTTGTAACGCAAGGTATATTCATACTGCATATCAGTGCTCTCACCAAAGCTACCAGGGGCAGCCTCGATATTCTGCTCTGCCAAAGCCTGAGAAATATCAGAAGGAACCAGTCCGAACTCCTTCATCTTCTCTGGCTTCAACCAGATACGCATAGAGTAGTTACGGGTAGAAGGGCTCTGTACATCACCCACACCATTGATACGCTTCAACTGAGGAATGACGTTGATCAGGGCGTAGTTGGTAACAAACTGGTCGTCGTAACGGCCGTCGTCTGTGGTCAGAGCGAACATCATGACGTTAGAACTCTGACGCTTGGTTACGGTGACACCCACCCTGGTAACCTCGGCTGGCAACAGAGACTGCGCCTGAGATACACGGTTCTGTACATTGACCGCAGCCATATCTGGGTCAGAGCCCTGCTTGAAGTAAACGGTGATGCTGGCATAACCAGAGTTAGACGCAGAAGAGGTCATGTAGGTCATGTTCTCCACACCGTTGATACTCTCCTCCAGAGGAGCGATGACAGAGTTCAACACCGTCTGGGCATCAGCACCCTGATAGGTAGTAGATACCGAGATGGTAGGCGGCGCGATATTCGGATACTGCTCGATAGGCAGCGATACCAAGCCGATAATACCCAGCAAAACGAAGAAGATGGAAACCACCGTCGAAAGTACTGGGCGCTTTATAAAGTTTGTAAATGACATAATTTACTATTTTTCTTTATACCTTAATATATATTACTTCTTGCCGCCCATAGCAGTAGCAAATGCGTGAGCATTGTCCTGAGACTCACTCAACTTGGCAGCCTCTGCAATCTTCTGGTTGTAACGTTCCAGAGTGATAGGCTTGATCTGCTGACCATCGGTCAACTTAGTGATACCCTTCAATACGATGCGGTCGCCTACATGGAGACCAGAAGTTACGATATAGTTCTTGCCATCATCCTGTGGATTTACCTTGATCTCAGAATACTTCACCTTGTTATCCTTGGTTACGATATAAACGAAGATCTTATCCTGCACCTGAGAGCAAGCCTCCTGAGGAATGACGATAGCACTGTTCTGATCGTTAGGAACCACGATAGAACCTGCACCACCACTCTTCAGCAACTTCTCTGGGTTAGCGAAGTGAGCGATGAGAGAGATAGAACCGGAAGTAGCATCGATGACACCACTCATCTTAACCACCTTACCCGGGTGATTATAGATAGAACCGTCTGCCAACTGCAACTTGACAGCTGGGAACGCTGCGATGGCTGCCTGAATGCTACCATTGGTCTTAGACATGCTCAGAATCTGAGACTCAGAGAGTGAGAAGAATACCTCCATAGTGCTGATATTGGAAACGGTAGTAAGAGCCTGACCAGAAGCACTTACCAGAGCACCTACCTTGAAAGGAAGACTACCTACTACACCAGCAGAAGGACTGGTAACGGTACACCAAGCCAACTGCTCGCGAGCTGAAGCCAATGCTGCCTCTGCCTGAGCTACCTGAGCCTTAGCTGTTGCATAGCTGTTAGCTGCTGTAGAGAGTTCGTATTCACCGATAATCTTGCTATCATACAACTTCTTGTTGTTCTGATAAGTCAACTTAGCTGTATTTGCCTGTGCCTTAGCTGTATTTACAGCAGCAGCAGCAGAACGGACAGCAGCCTGATAGGTCTCGCTATCAATAGAGAACAAAGCCTGACCTGCTGAAACAGTCTGTCCCTCGTGTACAAAAACCTTAGTGATAAAACCAGAAACCTTAGGACGTACCTCTACATCCTGGATACCCTTGATGGTAGCAGGATAGGTAGTCTGCAATGCGGCGCTGGAAGTACCGATAGTAGCCACAGCGAACTCATCGTCGCCGAAGTTAGGCAGACCGCCCTTCTTACTTCCACCACATGATGTCAACGCAGCAAGAACACAAACTGCTGCAACAAACAAAACGCTTTTAATTTTCATACCTATTTTTATATTATAAATTTATTATTTAATCTTTTATCTTCTCTTATTCAAAAGTTCTTTCCGTCCTCTAACGAAAACTTTTGTATGCCTTTAAGTTTTAAAAGCGCTGCAAAAGTACTAATAATAAATGAATAACGGCTCGCAAGGAGCCGTTATTTAACAAAAATTATTCTCTATTTTGAGTTTTCTGCATTTACCAATCCCATCTCCTGAGCCTTCTTCATCAGAAGTTCCATCAACGGTTCACGCTCATTAGCCACCTTATTATCCAATACAGCATCCTTGAGATACTGCTTCAGGGTGCCTACCTCGCGGCAAGGGGTAAGATGGAACATCTCCATAATTTCATTACCATCGATGCATGGCTGGAGAAGTCGCTTATAATCACGTTCCTGCAGATCGACCAGTTTCTCGCGCACCATCTTGAAATTATCCAGGAAGCGCTGCTTGCGTACCTGGTTCTTGCTGGTGATATCAGCCTCGCAGAGCGTCATCAGGTCGTTGATGTCATCACCGGCATCATTCAGCAGACGGCGAACGGCACTGTCTGTAACCTCCTCATCAGCAATCACAATCGGACGCATGTGGAGTTCTACCAGCTTCTGCACATATTTCATCTTCGCATCCATCGGAAGTTTCATACGGCGGAAGATACCTGGAATCATCTTTGCACCTATTATATTATGGCTGTGGAATGTCCAGCCGATGTTGTTATCCCAGCGCTTGCTCTTCGGTTTGCCGATATCGTGGAAGAGAGCAGCCCAGCGGAGCCAGAGGTTATCAGAATGCTTGCAGACATTCTCGAGCACCTCCATCGTATGGTCGTAATTATTCTTATGAGCCCTGCCGTTTCGCGTTTCTACCTTGTCCATCGCCACCAGTTCTGGCAGAATGAGATCGAGCAAACCTGTATCTTTCAGGTAATAGAAACCGCAGCTTGGGTGCTTGGAGAGCATAATCTTGTTCATCTCGTCGCAGATGCGCTCAGCACTGATAATCTTCAGGCGCTCAGCATTACGTGAGAGCGCATCATAGGTCTCCTCCTCAATCTGGAAATTGAGTTGGGTAGCGAAACGCACACAACGCATCATACGCAGCGGGTCGTCAGAAAAAGTGATATCCGGGTCGAGCGGAGTGGCAATAATGCCATCTTCCATATCGTAGACACCATCAAAAGGATCTACGAGTTCTCCAAAACGGTCTTTGTTCAGGCAGATAGCCATCGCATTGATGGTGAAGTCGCGGCGGTTCTGGTCATCCTCCAGCGTTCCATCTTCCACAATAGGCTTTCTGGAATCGCGCTGATAGCTCTCCTTACGGGCGCCGACAAACTCCACTTCAGTATCCTGATATTTCACTTGTGCAGTTCCGAAATTACGGAACACAGAGAGATGCGCCTTTCTTCCGAGCATCTTCTTCAAGGCAGAAGCTACCTCTATACCGCTACCAACCACAACGACATCAATATCATTGGAAGGTCGCTCCAGGAAGAGGTCACGCACATATCCACCTACTACATAACACTCCACAGACAGCCCATCTGCTGCCTCTGAAATCTTATGAAATATATCCTTATCCAGTATCTGTGCCAGTTCGGCATTGGTCAAATTTCTCATACTCTTTTTACTTTCGGGGTGCAAAGTTACTGCAAATCGAAGACAATACAAAATAAAAAAAGATTTTTTTTGTTTTTATTGTTGAGATGCAGCGTAACTTATCAAAAGTTACTGCAAATCGAGCGAAAAACAAAATAAATCGCGATTTATTTTTTCTTCCGAGTGCAGCGTAACTTATCAAAAGTTACTGCAATTTAAGCGAAAAACAAAATAAATATTTGGCTATTTCACAATAAATGCGTAAATTTGCACCGAATTTCGAAATTATTATGGCAGATTTATTGAAAACAGAACAGCAGTTTAAGGATGTCATGAGTGAATGCAGGACATTATTTGAGAAGAAGCTTCATGATTATGGAGCCTCTTGGAGAATCTTGCGCCCTTCTTCTCTGACAGACCAGCTCTATATCAAAGCGAAGCGCATCCGCTCGCTCGAAATCAAGAAAGAATCTTTGGTTGGCGAAGGTATCCGTCCGGAATTCATCGCCCTTATCAATTATGGTATCATAGGACTCATCCAGCTCGAAAAGCCTTTCGTGGATGAGGTGGATATGACACCCGAAGAGGCTATGAAACTATACGACCTCCATGCAAAGGAGGCACTGGAGCTGATGCTCAGGAAGAACCATGACTATGATGAGGCATGGCGCTCGATGAGAGTCAGCAGTTATACCGACTTCATACTGACCAAGATTCAGCGCGTAAAGGAAATTGAAGACATCGCCGGCGCTACCCTCGTTTCTGAAGGTATTGATGCCAACTATATGGACATCATCAACTATGCCGTCTTCGGTGCCATCAAAATGAGCGAGAAGTAAAAATATAAAATGATGAAGAATAAGGCAACTCACATATTAGCAAAGATAGCGGTCAATATCGGGCGACTGCTGATGGCTATAACCTTCATTTTCTCAGGATTTGTGAAGGGAATTGATCCATTAGGCACGCAATATAAGATAACCGACTATCTGGAGGCGCTGCACATCGACTGGATGTTCCCCGACTGGAGCACCCTGGTGATGTCGGTATTACTAGCCACTGCAGAGTTTGCCATCGGTATCTTCCTCCTCTTCGCCATCCGACGGAGACTGATGAGCAAGATCACCCTTGCCGTGATGAGCGTGATGACGCTGATTACCCTGTGGATCGTTATCGCAGACCCAGTAAAGGATTGCGGATGCTTCGGTGATGCCGTAGTGCTCACCAATATGGAGACATTCATCAAGAACATCATCCTCCTGATATTCGCCGTCCTGCTTTGGAGAAAGCCGCTGGAGATGCAGAGACTCATCTCGAGACAGACCCAGTGGGTGGTGATCAACTACACCTTCCTCTTCTCCATCGTGATGAGTATCTGGAGTCTGTGGTATCTTCCGCAATTCGACTTCCGTCCTTATCATATAGGTGTCAACATCGCCAAGGGCATGGAGATACCGAAAGGAGCCAAGCAACCCAAGTTTGATACCACCTTCATCCTGGAGAAGAACGGAGAGCGGAAGGAGTTTACGATAGACAACTATCCCGACTCTACCTGGACCTTCATCGACAGCAAGACGGTTCAGACCGAAGAAGGTTACGTACCTCCAATCCACGACTTCAGCATAGCTGATGCCAAGACGGGAGAAGACATTACCCAGGAAGTGATTCACGATAAAGGCTATACCTTCCTCCTGGTTTCGCCACATCTTGAATTTGCCGATGACAGCAACTTCGGCAATATCGATGAGATTTACGAATATGCCAATGACCATGACTACCGTTTTCTCTGCCTCACGGCAAGTACGGAGAAAGCCATCAAGCACTGGCAGGACATAACAGGAGCGGAATATCCCTTCTATGTCACAGACGAGACTACGCTGAAAACGGTAATCCGCAGCAACCCAGGTCTTCTTCTGCTGAAGAACGGAACCATCATCCAGAAATGGAGCCACAACGATTTGCCTGACATGGCAGAGATTGGTGACAAGCCACTGGAGAAGACCGAGATAGGCAAGATGCCGGAAGTAAGTGCCGCCAAGAAGATAGCCGGCATCATCTCCTGGTTCATCATTCCACTGGTACTCCTCACCATTGCCGACCGGCTCTGGGCTTGGGGCGCCTGGATCAGAAAGAAAGAGAATTCGAACAGAATATTATCAACTTTTAAAAAGAAAAGAAAAATGAGAAAGAAAATTGTAGCAGGTAACTGGAAAATGAACATGAACCTGCAGGACGGTGTTGCTCTCGCCAAGGAGATCAACGAGGCATTGGTAGCAGACAAACCAAACTGCGACGTAGTAATCTGTACTCCATTCATCCACTTGGCTTCAGTAGCTCAGGTTTTGGATTCAGAGATTGTAGGTCTTGGTGCAGAGAACTGCGCAGACAAGGCTAAGGGTGCTTTCACTGGTGAGGTTTCAGCAGAGATGGTAAAGAGCACAGGTGCTCAGTATGTTATCCTCGGCCACTCAGAGCGTCGTCAGTACTATGGCGAGACAGCAGAGATCTTGAAGGAGAAGGTAGAGTTGGCTTTGGCTAACGGTTTGAAGGTTATCTTCTGCTGCGGTGAGACTCTCGAGGAGCGTGAGGCTGAGAAGCAGAACGAGGTAGTAAAGGCTGAGTTGGAAGGTTCAGTATTCCACTTGAGCGCTGACGCTTGGAAGAACATCATCCTTGCTTACGAGCCAATCTGGGCTATCGGTACAGGTAAGACTGCTACTTCTGACCAGGCTGAAGAGATGTTGGCATACATCCGCTCTATCGTAGCAGAGAAGTATGGCAACGAGGCTGCTGAGGAGACTTCAATCCTCTACGGTGGTAGCTGCAAGGCTAGCAACGCTCCTGAGCTCTTCGCTAAGCCAAACATCGACGGTGGTTTGATCGGTGGTGCTTCTTTGAAGGCTGCTGACTTCAAGGGTATCATCGACGCTTGGAAGAAGTAATCTCATAAGGATATTACATTTCCCGAAGGGATGCCTTCTCGTGAAGCGCATCCCTTCATTCTTCATTACACCTTATTATATATAGAGATCCAAAAATAAGGTGCTGTTTTAAAACAAGATGACAAAAAAATAAAAGGAATAGTCATGAAACAATTCGTCACATTATTGATTATGATCCTCTGCTCAACATTCACAGCTAATGCGCAGAACTACCTGGACCATCTCAAAAAGAAGGAACCGGGAAAGGGTGTTGTAACCGTGAACCAAAGTAAGGCGATTGATGAACTGGTAAACGGCAAACAAGTGATTCCACAAGACGACAAGACTAAGACTACCCCACAGAAAAAAGAAAAAGAGCCTGAAACTCAGCACAAGCAGGGTCCTGATTCCCTGAAAAAGGCTGAGCCACAGCATCGTGAGGCAACCCGAGAGAATGCCCACGTGAACAATGCCCAAAAGGCAGAGAACAAAAACGAAGAAAAAGAGACACCTGTAGTGGATATGCGCAAGAAAGTGATGCGCAAAAGCTATAAGGTTACAGGATATAGAGTACAGGCTTTTGCTGGCGGCAATTCACGTAACGACCGTCTGAAAGCAGAACGGACAGGCAACCAGCTAAAAGTTCATTTCCCAGAACAGCCGGTTTATGTTCATTTCTACTCACCAAGATGGATTTGCCGAATGGGCAACTTCCGCAGCTTAGCTGAAGCCCAGAAGATACTCGCCAAGGTTCGCTCCCTGGGATACAGACAAGCATGCCTTGTAAAGGGACTGATTACGGTACAGTACTAGTTAATAGTTTATAGTTGATAGTTAACAGTTTACAGCATTGATGCCGTAGGTCTAACTATAAACTATTAATTGTAAATTATTAACTATTTATTAAGAATTATAAAATAAATAAGATGAATACAGAAACAGAATTTCGCGAGGGATTGGACGAACTCGCAGAACACTATACTGAAGTATTAAAGCTCTTGGGAGAAGACCCTGAACGTGAAGGACTTGTAAAAACGCCGATGCGAGTAGCCAAGGCTATGCAGATACTGACTCGTGGCTATACACAGGATGCACACAAGGTATTGACCGATGCCCTCTTCGAAGAGAAATACAACCAGATGGTCATCGTGAAAGATATTGATTTCTTCTCGATGTGCGAGCACCACATGCTTCCTTTCTATGGCAAGGTGCATGTAGCTTATATCCCAAACGGAAAGATTACCGGTCTGAGCAAGATAGCCCGTGTGGTTGATATCTATAGCCACCGTCTCCAGGTACAGGAGCGTCTTACCCAGCAGATTAAAGACTGCATTCAGGAAACATTGAATCCTCAGGGTGTGATGGTTGTGATAGAAGCCAAGCACATGTGCATGCAAATGCGAGGTGTAGAGAAACAGAATTCTATTACCACCACCAGCGACTACAGCGGAGTTTTCAATTCACTGAACACCCGCCAGGAGTTTATGAGTCTGCTGAGAGGAGAAACGAAGAGAATTTAAATATAATGATTAGTTATTAGTGATAATCGTTAGAGTCCATAAGTAATCACTAATCAATACTAAATAATCAATAATCACTACTAAATAATCAATAAACACAATGTTAAGGTTTATATCATGGAATGTAAATGGCCTGCGCGCTTGCGTAGGCAAGGACTTCGAGAACCAGTTTAAGGAACTCGATGCCGACTTCTTCTGCCTGCAGGAAACAAAGATGCAGGAGGGACAGCTCGACCTTCTGTTTGAGGGCTACGAGAGTTATTGGAACTACGCTGAGAAAAAAGGATACTCTGGTACAGCCATTTATACCAAGCACAAGCCTTTGAGCGTAAGCTATGGCATGGGCATAGAGGAACATGATCATGAAGGCAGAATCATCACGCTGGAATATGACCAGTTCTATCTCGTTACCTGCTACACCCCAAATTCTCAGACAGAACTCAAGCGCCTGGATTATCGCATGACTTGGGAAGACGATTTCCGCAAGTTTCTGAAATCTCTTGATGCCAAGAAACCAGTCGTCATCTGCGGCGATCTGAATGTAGCACACGAAGAGATAGATATCAAAAATCCGAAGACCAACCGCCGCAATGCCGGTTTCACCGATGAGGAGCGCGAAAAGATGACCGTTCTTCTGAATGATGGCTTCACCGACAGCTTCCGTTATCTCCACCCTGATGAGGTTACCTATTCGTGGTGGTCATACCGTTTCAAGGCCCGCGAGAAGAATGCTGGTTGGCGTATCGACTACTTCCTAGTATCCGACCGTATCAAGGAACAGATTACAGAAGCTAAAATTCATACTGAAATCATGGGCAGCGACCATTGTCCGGTAGAAGTAGATTTAACGTTCTAATCCTACCTTTCATCCAACATCAATAAGAATAATCAGAAGAGGGTGTGTCATAAGTTTATGATTCACCCTCTTCTTGTCGTTGGTAAATATAGGTCATTAAAAAAGGGGATGCACCTTCCTCACGGAAGCCATCCCCATATTGGTCATATCAACATAAAATTTTAATTTATATAAGAGAGATTTTCTTCTAATTCAATGAAGTAACAAAACTAGATAGTTGCTTATTTCTGATTACATGAACTGCTTCAACTCAGAGAGATTTCTCTTCTCAGAAGAACCGTCCTTATAAGTTACCATAAAGTAATCGTGAACAGACTTGCCATTCTTGAACTGAACGACAGCTACACCGCCTTCACGGAGCTGGAGTGTGAAGTAGCCTTCGCGCTTGCCATTAACATACTTGCCATGCCACTTCTCCTTACCATTCTTATAATAGGTAGTAACCTCACCATTAAAGATAGTATTGCGATCGTTGCCGAGGTCGATAAAGCTATAACCACCTTCAGCACGGAGATTACCGTTCATGTAGAAGTCCTGGAAAACGTCCTTCTTGTTAAGGCCTGAACCAGTAGTCATCAGCAGTCTGTAATAACTAGCCTGATCTGCACTGGTTACATTACTCATATTTTCTGCATAGAAAATAGTGTCAGCTACAACTGTTGCATTCTCTACGTGCTTACGACCGAAAGCTGCTATGGTCATCAAAGCCATCAATGAGAATAATATCATTCGTTTCATATCGTTTATTTTTAGGATGTTATTTTTATTGTCATTGTTTCTTTTTCTGGTGCAAAGATACAACGATTTCCGAAAAGTTCATAATTCCTTAACGCTATTTTATCTTATTTTTTGGTCAAGTTATACTTTTCGCTTTAGAACGCACACAATCTTACAATTTGCAATTTCATAGCCTAAAATTTCGCATATTGCACGAACGCTCACCTTACAAAACGCCATTTTTATGGAGTCAAGTTTACAAAATGTAACTAAATTGATATACATCAAGAAGATGGGAGCACAAGTTTTTTGGCATTTTGAGAAACTTTTTCAGGATATTTCTCGCCTATCTTCTTTTATTTTTGTATTTTTGCACGAAAATATATAATATAAGGTACGCGCATGAGAAAAATTCTTTATTTCATGATCGCCCTCACCGTTTTCAGCTTTGCATCATGCAAGGATACCGAAGGCTCTATCGGCGACCCTATCAGATCCAACGGACAAGACCGTGACACAGATATCATTACAGGCGATGATTATGTCTATCATCTGCCTGTCATCTTCCATGTCTTCTACAATAACACCACGCAATACATCAAATATACCCGCCTCAAGGAGATTCTCTCCAACGTGAACGAACTTTATCAGGGTGATGTTTACAACTATCAGATGGATACCATCCCGAGCGAGAACCTGCATATCCTGTTCGAACTGGCTGAAAAGGATGAGAGCGGCAAGAGGCTCAGTACACCAGGTGTGGAATATATCAAGGTTCCAGAACCGGAGTTCGACTGCGAGAGTTTCATGAAGGACAAGAAGTATGTACAGTACTGCTGGGACCAGAACAACTACATCAATGTGATGGTATATGCCTTCAAGAAGACCGATGAGAACAGCACCACGCTGGGCATCAGTCATCTGCCTTATCAGGTAGGCGGCTATCCACAGATAGACGGTTTGAGCAATGGCAAGAACTACCCGCTGAGCAAACCGGGCAAATTTCCATATTGCGTTTCGCTCAATTCAATCTATGTGGGAAAGAAGAATGAAGGATCCCGGTATACAGAAGACAAGTATAACAGGAAATATAAATCCAATACAGCGGATCCGAATGCTACACTGGCTCACGAATTGGGTCATTATCTGGGTCTCTTCCACAGTTTCTCAGAAAAGACTGTGAAAGGCAAATCAGAGGCTGCCAATGATGATGACGACTCTGACTATTGCGATGATACGCCTAGCTACAACCGAATAGCATACGGCAAATGGCTGACAGAATATATCAGTAATGCACAAGCCATCAAGAAGGATTCTCTCACCTTGAGAGATGTGGCCAAACGCACCAACAGCAAGGGTGAAGAATGGCAGTCAGACAATCTGATGGACTACTTCTTCTGTTACAGCATGCGATTCACCCCAGAACAGGCAAACCGCATCCGTCAGGTTCTGTATTATTCGCCTCTGATACCGGGTCCGAAGAAGATTCGTCCGAGAACCCGTGCATGGGATGAGATGCCGGAAACAGAAGATGACCTCCCAATCCGATATGCCAAAGAGCAGGCTGTCTGCATCAAGGACATCCGGTTACTGAAGGCTGAGAAATAGAAAAATCAGAAAAAAGAGTATTAAAAGAAACAGAAACAAGAAGAAAATGAAATATACAATCAAGGCTCCACGCCAACTCAATGCAAGTATCAACTTGCCAGCTTCCAAGAGTATCAGCAACCGTGCATTGGTAATCAATGCCATGGCGGAATGCAAGTTGCAGCCCCGCAACCTGAGCGATTGCGATGATACAGAAGTCATCATTGCGGCACTGCGCGATATGCCTGATGTCATCAACATCAAGGCTGCCGGTACTGCCATGCGCTTTATGACCGCCTATCTTTCTGCTACACCGGGCGAGCATACCATCACAGGTACCGAGCGCATGCAGAACCGCCCTATTGCTATCCTGGTAGATGCCCTGCGTTACCTCGGAGCTGATATACAGTATGAAAAGAAAGAGGGCTATCCTCCACTCCACATCGTTGGTAAGCCACTGGAAGGTGGACATCTCGAAGTGGTGGGAAACATCAGTTCGCAGTATATCTCGGCACTGCTGATGATTGGTCCGATTCTGAAAAACGGTCTGGAACTGAAACTGACGGGCGAGATAGCATCACGTCCTTACATCGACCTCACGCTGTGGACGATGCAGAACTTCGGAGCCAGTGCCGAATGGACCGATGTGGATACCATCACCGTAAAGCCACAGCCTTACAGCTGCGTAGCCGACTACACCATCGAGAATGACTGGAGCGCTTCTTCTTACTGGTATGAAATGATGGCGCTGAACGGAAACCCTGATTCTGAGGTAAGACTCGAAGGCTTGTTCGACAATTCCAAACAGGGCGATTCTGTCGTGAAATACATCTTCAGTCTGCTGGGCGTGAAATCAGAATTTGAGAACCGTGATGTTCTTTCTCCTGTCAAGTTGAAAGTCCAGCGTTGTCTCTTGCCTCGTTTCGACTACGATTTCAGCGGTTCTCCAGACCTTGCACAGACCATCGTTGTAGCCTGCTGTGCCCTGGGCGTAAAGTTTAAGTTCACCGGTCTTGCCAGTCTCAAGATCAAGGAGACCGACCGCATCGAGGCATTGAAGAAGGAGCTGAAGAAGGTGGGTTACGTGATTTATGACGAGAACGATAACACGCTGATTTGGGATGGCGAGACCTGCGAGCCTAGTTTCGAGCCTATCGATACCTACGAGGACCATCGCATGGCACTAGCCTTCGCCCCTCTTGCCTTCAAGTTCCCTCAGATAGAAATCAACAATCCAGAGGTGGTGAGCAAATCCTATCCTCATTATTGGGAAGACCTGAAGAAAGTTGGGTTTGAGATAGTTGAAAGTTAATAGTTAATAGTTAACAGTTTATGCTATATTTAGTTTTGGCCCTGGTGGTCCTAGGCTTGATAAGCGCCATTTTCGGCATCATCTCTCATCGCAAGGGAGAGGATGAAGAACCGCTGCAGGAAGGAGTTTCGTGCAATACCTGCAACGGAGAGAACTCCAAATGCGAACAGGAATGCTTGATGGAAGCCGCCACCAAGGAAATAGAATACTACGATGACGAAGAACTAGACCGGTTTGCAGGAAGAGCTGCCGACGACTATACCGATGAGGAGGTAGAGGAGTTCTCGGAAGTGCTCTATACGATGCAACCGGAAGAGGTGGCGGGATGGAACCGAAGTCTGATACTGAGAGGCATCAACCTGCCCAACCAGATTAAAGACGAAGTCATCAGTTTTTTAAGTTAAACATGCAATGCGCAAAGTTTAAAGTTCAAAGTTTTAAGTTCAAAGTAAAGACATGGATATACTGCAATATACATTTTTTCAGAACGCGCTGATTGGCGCCCTACTGGCAAGCATCCTGTGCGGCTTTGTAGGCACCTACATCGTCACACGCCGGCTGGTTTTCATCAGCGGTGGCATTACGCATGCCTCTTTTGGCGGCATCGGTATCGGCGTATTTGCAGGCATCAACCCCATACTCTCTGCCATGGTATTCGCCATTTTGAGTGCCTTCGGCGTGCAATGGGTATCACGGAAGAAAGATGTGCGCAAAGACTCTGCCATCGCCATGTTCTGGACCCTGGGCATGAGCGTGGGCATCATCTGCTGCTTCCTTACTCCGGGATTCATGCCCGACCTGCCCTCTTTCCTCTTCGGAAGTATACTTGCCATCGACAGCACAGACCTCTGGCTTCTGGCAGGTCTCACCCTGTTTGTAGCATTGCTGTTCATCTTTCTGTTGCGTCCTATCCAGACCATCGCATTCGACAGCACCTTTGCCAAATCGCAACATCTGCCGGTTACAGCGATAGAATATATGATGATGACGCTCATCGCCATGACCATCGTGGCAACCATCAAGATGGTGGGCATCGTACTTGCCATCAGTCTGCTCACCATACCACAGATGACAGCCAACCTCTTCACCTACAGCTACAAGCGCATGATAGGAGCCAGCATCGTGATAGGCTGCATCGACTGCATCGTAGGCCTCTATGCCAGTTATCTACTCAATGTGCCATCAGGTGCAACCATCATCTTCGTCAGCATCATCCTGTTTGCAGCAGCAAGGATACTGGCAGCCAGAAAGCACTAAGGCTTTCACACGCCCTAAAAGAAAAATTTTAAATAAAGAAGAAACTTATGTTGAAGCATTTCCCATTCAGAAACCTCTTGCCAGCTATGGTTGTCCTTGCCTTTGCAATGACCATAGCAGGATGCTCTACGCAGAAGAATACGGCGAAGAGCAGATGGTGGCATGCCTTCAACGCCCGATACAACACCTATTATAATGGTACCGTAGCCTATATAGAAGGCTCGCTCGAAAAGGAAAACGGGAATAAGGATAATTACTCTGAAATGATTCCTTATTATACTGTGGGCAACAAGAACAGCCGCGAACTGGGCAAGTCGAACTACGACCGCGCCATCGAGAAATGTGAGAAAGCCATTCACCAGCATAGCATCAAGCGCCGCCCGGTATGGGACAAGAAACGCCGCAAGACAGCCAAAGACCTGGAATGGCTGCAGCGCCGTGAATATAATCCTTTCCTCTGGAAGGCATGGATGCTGATGGGCCGTTCCCAGTTTTTTGAAGGCGATTTCCAGTCGGCAGCAGCTACATTCGCCTATATGAGCCGTCTCTACGCCACCCAACCCGGCATTTACGGCAAGGCACGTGCCTGGCTCGCCAAGAGTTATCTCGAATCGGGATGGATATACGATGCCGAAGATGTAATCCGTAATATCGAGCGCGATTCCATCCACTGGCGTGCCCAGAAGGAATGGGACAAGACCTATGCCCTCTACTATCTGAAGACCGGACGCTATCAGGAGGCCGTTCCGTATCTCCGCAAAGCCATCGGCTATGAGATGCGACGCAAGCAGAAAGCCCGCCTCTGGTATCTGATGGGACAGGTAGAAGCACTACAGGGACATACCCAGAATGCCTACCGTGCCTTCAAGCATGTCATCCGTCTCAATCCGCCTTACGAACTGGAGTTCAATGCCCGCATCTCCATGACCGAGGTACTGGCAACCAACAACTCCCGGAAGATGGTATCTAAATTGAAGCGAATGGCAGCGAGCGACAAGAACCAGGAATATCTCGACCAGGTTTATTATGCCATCGGCAACATACATCTCAACCAGGGCGATACCCTTCAGGCTATTGCAGCATACGAAAAGGGTGCCGCGAAATCAAGCCGAAACGGAGTAGAGAAAGGTGTATTGCTGCTGCATCTGGGCAATGTATACTGGCAATGCCACCGTTATGGCGATGCCAAGCGATGCTATGATGCTGCCATCGGACTCCTGGACCAGGACCGCAAAGACTACAAACAGCTCTCCGACCGTTCGAAGGTTCTCGATGAACTGGTGCCTTATACCGACGCCATCTATTTGCAGGACTCCCTGCAATCGCTTGCCCGCATGAGCGAAACAGAACGGAATGTCGCCATTGACAAGGTGATAGATGCCCTGAAAAAGCAGGAAAAGGAAGAAAAGAGAAAACTGGCAGAACAGCAGGGCAACTCCGACTTCGGCAGAAACAACGGCAATGGTTATAATAGCAGAAATAACAGGAATCAGGGAAACAGCAATGCCTCATCCGGCTTCGGAAACGGAGCCATGGGCAACGGCGGTTTCGGCAACACCAATACCTGGTATTTCTACTCCCAATCTGCCGTAGCCCAAGGCAAACAGCAGTTTGAACGCCTCTGGGGTAAGAGAAAGAACATAGACAACTGGCAGCGGAGCAACCAGACCGTAGTAGCCGATGCCAAAGGTGTAGAAGAAATGACTGATGAACAGCGCGATTCACTCCTCAACGAGGCACAGAAAAAAGACCTTGAGAAGGAGAAAGAGAAGAACCTGAGTGCAGAAGAAGATCCGCATCAGCGTGCCTACTATCTCGCTCAGATTCCGCTCACCGAAGAGAAGATGGCAGAAAGCAATCAGATTCTGGACGACGGACTGCTGCATGCCGGCATCATTCTGAAAGACAAACTCAATGATCTGGACGAAAGCGAACGCATGCTGCAGCGACTGGTAAAGAAGAACGCAGCATACGAACATCTCGATGATGCCTACTATCACCTCTACCTGCTCTACAACATCAGGAAGCAGCCAGCCATCGCCAGCCGCTATCTCGACCTGTTGAAAGCGAATTATCCGGAGAGCCAATGGACCGCCCTACTCACCTCTCCTTATTATGAAGAAGATGCGAAGATGGGCATTCATCTCGAAGATTCGCTCTATGCTGCCACCTACGACGCCTTCAAGGCTAACCTATATAATAAGGTGGTACACAACAGGGCTATCTCTGACAAGCGCTATCCTGAAGGAGCCAACCGCGACAAGTTCCTCTTTATCGGCGGACTCACCCAGCTCCACGAGGGTAATATCCAGGCATGTCTCGATGATATGCAGCAGGTGGTAGAGAAATATCCGAACAGCCGACTCAGCGAAATGGCGGGAATGATTCTCAACGGAGTGAAAGCCGGCAGACAGCTCAAGGGCGGCACATTCGACCTGAGCAATGTATGGTCGCGCCGCAACGCCGTACTCAATGATGACGTCAAATCCAAAGCAAAAGTATTCAGCATTGAGCGCAACGAGCCGTTCGTCTTCATGCTCGCCTACGTTCCTGATTCTGTGAACGAGAACCAGTTGCTCTTCGAGATGGCGAAATATAATTTCACCTCCTATCTCGTGCGTAATTTCGACCTCGTCATTGACGAGCAGAATGATCTGCACCGCATGCAGGTAAAGGGCTTCCGCAATTACGACGAAGCACGCCAGTATGCCAACGACATCTACCAGCATCAGGCCATCACCCAGCTTCTCTCAAAGGGAGCCCGAGGCATCGTAATCAGCGAACCAAACCTCCTGCTGCTGGGCACCAGTCTGAGCTACGACGACTATACCCTCTTCTATACCCAGCATCTGGCACCGCTGAAAATCAGCAAGGACCCACTGCTTGAAGAACCGGAGGAAATCATCCAGCAGGAAAAGACTGATGATTCTGAAGAAAATGAAGAAGAAACCGGAACTGCCGAAAGCGGAACAACCGGAACCCAGGGAACCGATGCGGATATAAAGGAAGAAAAAGCGCCAAAGACAGCTTACGACAACGACGACAGTCTGGATTTGGACAGCGAAGAATATGATTTAGATGGATTTTAGTGGAATGCCGAAGAAATCATGGAAGATACCTTCGTATGGCTCTGGAACAACCGAAGCACGCTGGAAGAGGCAGACAGCGTAAAGCCGCTCTGAGCCGCAAGGGCTACTGAGGTATGGGCACAGCACAGGCTCAGACATATCATGAATGAACTGAAAATATGTCTCATACGGGTTTGGTTTAAAACTGCTTTTAGTTATTTCTACAAAGAACAGAAGAAGGTAACTAGGAAGGGTACAGAAAAGTCGACACAGAAACCATGGAAGATGGAAACGATGATGAAACTCTCGCCCGAATATCGGGTGATGATAGGCAACGTTGTATCCATGGTCGTAGCTCCACCTACACTGATAGGTGCCAGTTTGCCGAAGTATTTTGCCAACAGCGGAGCACACAGCAGGGTGAGAATCTCGCGGCAGATGTTGGCAAGAAGGGCGATGGTTCCCAGTTCGGCGCCCCTGGATTCGGTGATGAAGATACTCGAAAGAGAGTAATATCCGAATCCTGAACCTATAGCCAGACAATCGGTAAACTGGCGGTGGCTCAAGATGAGAGATACGGCGGCACAACCTGCCAGCGTACCCAAAATGGTCATCACAGGGAGCATCATCAGACGGGGATTCACCTTCTTGAAACTCTTCAGCACAGAGGTATCGCAACCGATGCTGATACCTACGCAGAACATCAGGCAGCAGAGTGCATAATAGCTCACGTCGCTATCCAGAAGACCTGCCGGAATCACATCACACAAGCCTACGATGATACCCAGAACAAAGAAGCTTACGATAATCAAACTGCCTTTCATGCCTTGCCTCCTTTCCCGGTTTCAGCGTGAGCCGACGATTTAGCCTGCTTTGCTGTAACATACTTCCACAATGCCCAAGCAAAGAGCGCACTACCCAGACAGCCTCCCAAGGTCAGGGCTATCGCCTCAAGTCCCAGGGTCTGAAGACCGCTGATGATACGAGGGTTAGAACCTACCTCGATACCGAGCAGGAACAGGAGTACCCATATCAGCGCCGTGATGATACGGCCGATAAAACTCATTTTCTTGTTGCGGAGCAGATAGCCGGTACCTATTCCGCATAGCATAATCATTACTATCTTGAGCATTGTTTCTTGTTTTTCTTCTTTTTATTGTTCGTTTTTATGAATTACCTTACCATAAAAAACGGATTCCCGATCGTATTATTGCTTAATAGACAAACTTTTTAAGTAATTGCGTCTGATCATAATGCTTACGTTTAGTTATACAAATAAGTTTTAATTAACCTATGTTTTTAGGTTTTGTCACAAGGTAATACAAACGTTTTCATAAAAAGTACCAAAGAATCTTCATCATTAACTCTCTTTAACACGAAGTCGTGTTCCTCATTCCATTTTTCTTTGTACTTTAGCACCCCGAAAAGAAAAAGGATATAAAATATGAGCAACGGACTATTACTTTGGATAGACGACGAGATAGAACTTCTCAAGGCACACATCATCTTTCTGGAAAAGAAAGGATACGAGGTGCAGACGGTAAGCAACGGCCCTGATGCCATTGAACTTTGCCGCCAGCAAACCTTCGACCTCATCCTGCTCGATGAAATGATGCCGGGACTCAGCGGACTGGAAACCCTGCTACGCATCAAGGACATCCAGCCTTCCACACCGGTAGTGATGTGCACCAAGAGCGAAGAAGAAAACATCATGGACCAGGCAATCGGTTCAAAGATAGCCGACTATCTGATCAAACCCGTAAACCCGAACCAGATTCTGCTCTCGCTCAAGAAGAACATTCACCGCAAAGACATCGTGGCGGAGGTGACGCAGAACGGATACCAGCAGGACTACCAGCAGATAGCCATGCAGATGATGGAATGCAGAAGTGCGGAAGACTGGATGGAGATTTACAGGCGACTGGTAAGCTGGGAACTGAAGCTGAGCGATACGGCAAGTCCGATGGCAGAGATGCTGGGCATGCAGAAGGAAGAGGCTAACCAGGGTTTCGCCAAATACATAGCCAAGAACTATCTTGACTGGGTGAGTCCCGACAACAGAGACCGCCATCTGATGAGTCCCGACATCTTCAAGCGCAAGATATTCCCGCTGCTCGATGAGGGCAAGAAGGTGTTTCTGATTGTGATAGATAACTTCCGCTATGACCAGTGGCGCATGCTGGCTGAAGACATCGGCGACCAGTTCGACATCGACGAGCAGCTCTACATGAGCATCCTTCCTACCGCCACGCAATATGCGCGCAACACCATCTTCAGCGGCCTGATGCCGAACAAGATAGCCGAAATGTTCCCTGACCTCTGGGTAGATGAGGACGAGGAGGAAGGCAAGAACCTCAACGAGGCGCCGCTGATACAGACCCAGATAGAGCGATTCAGAAAGCACTATACCTTCAGTTATCACAAGGTGAACGATTCGCAGGGTGCCGACCGCTTTCTGGAGCATTACAACGAATGCCGGAACTACGACCTGAACGTGCTGGTGATTAACTTCATCGACATGCTCTCTCACGCGCGTACCGAATCTAAGATGGTGCGCGAGCTTGCCAACAACGAGAGTGCCTACCGCAGCATCACGCAGAGCTGGCTCCGCCATTCAGTTCTCTCCGAGCTCTTCAAGCTCCTTTCGCAGAGCGATTATCAGGTAGTGCTCACCACCGACCACGGCAGCATCAGGGCATCGAAACCAATCAAGATTGTAGGCGACCGCAATACGAACACCAACCTGCGCTACAAGCTGGGCAAGAATCTGGCTTACCAGAGCAAGGAAGTTTTCACCATCAAGGAGCCTCAGCGTGCCCAATTGCCGGCACCTAACCTGAGTACCTCGTATGTATTTGCCACGGGCGACAGTTTCTTCGCCTATCCAAATAATTACAACTATTATGTGCAATACTACAAGGATACCTTCCAGCACGGCGGCATCTCGATGGAGGAAATGCTCATACCGCTCATCACGCTGACACCTAGAAAAAGGTAATGATTGTCAGTTAACAGTTAATAGTTGATAGTTAACAGTTTATAGAAAACATATATGAAGATAAAAATTGACTCATTAGACACGATCCATGAAGCAGCCAAGGAATTTCTGCAGAACATGGGCGACGGCAAGGTCTTTGCCTTCTATGGCAAGATGGGAGCCGGAAAGACAACATTTGTAAAAGCCATTTGCGAAGAACTGGGCGTAGAAGATGTCATCACATCTCCTACCTTCGCCCTCGTAAACGAATATACAGCGGGCGACGGCTCACCTGTCTACCACTTCGATTTCTACCGCATCAAGAAACTCGATGAGGTTTACGATATGGGCTACGAAGATTATTTCTACAGCGGCAACCTCTGTTTCCTGGAGTGGCCGGAACTGATAGAAGACCTGCTGCCGGAAGACTGCACCAAAGTGACTATCACCGTCGAAGAAGACGGAACAAGAAGCGTAGAATGGTAAGTCACCGACAGCCCCGAAAATGCGTCCCGACGTAGACTTTACTACGTCCCGACGCAGTTCTCATTACGTCCCGACGTAGCAAAGTCTGCGTCGAGACGTATTTTTATCCCCCTCGTGGCGCAGTTTGAAAGGCAGGAAAAAGAACAAAAAAAGCATCTGGCTGAGAATATGTTTTCTCAAGCCAGATGCTTTTATCATTTCCTATCCGGGCTGATTACAGGAGAGCCTGGAACTTCTCGGTGAGGGTTGCCTTAGAGGCTGCGCCAACAAACTTATCTACCAGCTGGCCACCCTTGAAGAAGAGGATGGTAGGGATATTACGAACACCAAACTCCATAGCGATGTCGTCGTTCTCCTCTACATCACACTTGCCTACTACCAACTTGCCGTCAAACTCCTCAGCAAGTTCTGATACGATAGGAGCAATCTGGCGGCAAGGACCGCACCATGTTGCCCACAAATCTACTACCAATGGCAGTTCGCCATTCTTGTAGCTCTCGAAATTCTCGGTTGTAATTGTTACTTCCATTTTTCTATACTTTTATATATTAAAACTAAAATTATCTCTAATTGATCTGATAGCTCATCTTAGGATGCTGCTCGATATACTGGATGAGGGCATGGCCTACACCCACCGTATGCTCACGGGCACGCATCAGCAGATAGGTATTGCTGTCAACATCATGTATCTGGAAAAAGAGCTGCGCCTTGCCCTCGTCATTCTCCAGAATAGTCTGCAGGTCGCTAACCATCGTTTCATCTATCGCATCGCTCTCCACATTGATGGTAAAGCGGTCGATGCGGTTCTCCTTGACCGTCTGCAGATACTCTACATTGCCTATCTGGAAATCGAGATAGTTGGCATTGCCGTAACGGGAAACGCACTTGGCGGTAATGTAGATGGTGCTGCCTTCAACCATGATGCCGCGCCACTTGCCCCAGTCCTCGCCAAAGAGAGCCAGCTCGCCTGAACCCTCAAAGTCTTCAAGCGTAACAAAACCGCACGGCTTGCCCGTCTTGGTAAACTTCGACTTCACACCCGTGATGATGCCGCCCAGCACCACATCCTCCTTCTTTGCCAGTTCCTGCTTGTCGCCCAGTTCGGAACAATGGGTATTGCAGAGAGAATTGAGGATGATGCTGTACTCATCGAGCGGATGGGCAGAAAGATAGATGCCCACAAGCTCGCGCTCACGGTTCAGACGTTCGATGGTGCTCCAGCTCTCAGCATCAGGAATAGGCGGCGTAGCTATCTCTATCGCCTCGGTACCGCCAAAGAGTGAGTTGGCAGCCTCGTGCTGTTCCTGCTGGAAGAGCTGACCATAGCGCACCAGCGTATCGAGGAAGGTTTCGCCCTTGTTGTTCTTGCCGAAGAACTGCTCGCGACGGATGCCGAAGCTGTCGAAACCGCCACTCAGCGCCAAGGTTTCGAAAGCCTTGCGGTTCACGCTGGAGTAATCTACACGCTCGGCAAAATCGAAGATGCTCTTATAAGGTCCGTTCTTCAGTCGCTCTGCCACGATGGCATCGGCTGCCGGAGCACCCATACCCTTGATGGCTGAAAGACCGAAACGTATCTCTCCATGCTCGTTCACACCGAACACGCGGTAACTCTCGTTCACATCCGGACCCAAGGTCTTGATGCCCATCGACTGGCACTCCTCCATCAGCTTGGTGATTTCGGTAATCTGTGCAAAGCGTCGGGTCATCAGCGCCGCCATATATTCGGCAGGATAGTGCGCCTTGAGATAGGCAGTCTGGTAGGCTACCCACGAATAACAGGTGGCATGAGACTTGTTAAAGGCGTAGGAAGCAAATTTCTCCCAGTCGCCCCATATCTTCTCCAGCACCTTCGGGTCGTGGCCGTTCTCCTGTCCCTGCTTGATGAACTTAGGCTTCATCGCATCTACGATAGCCTTTTTCTTCTTACCCATCGCCTTACGCAGCGCATCAGACTCACCTCGGGTGAAGCTCGCCAACTGACGGGAAAGAAGCATCACCTGCTCCTGATAGACCGTGATGCCGTAGGTATCCTTCAGATACTTCTCCATACACGGGATATCGTAGGTAATCTCCTGCTTGCCGTTCTTGCGGGCAATGAAATCAGGGATGTAATCCATAGGTCCCGGACGGTAGAGGGCATTCATGGCGATGAGGTCCTCGAACACCGTAGGCTTCAGCTCACGGAGATACTTCTGCATACCCGGCGACTCGAACTGGAAGGTTCCGATGGTCTGACCGCGCTGATAGAGCTGATAGGTCAGCTCGTCATCGATAGGGATGGTATCGAGGTCAACGACATCGCCCGTAGTCTGCTTGACAACCTTGCATGCCTCCTTCATCTCGGAGAGGGTCTTCAAGCCCAGGAAGTCCATCTTAATCAGACCGGTGGTCTCGATGACATGGCCGTCGTACTGCGTTACCGCCGTCTTCAGTCCCGGGAAATCAGGGTCATCAGCAGTAGATACAGGCACCCAGTTGCTGATAGGGTCGCGGCAGATGATGAATCCGCAGGCATGGATACCCGTGCCTCGGATGGTTCCCTCGAGCATCTTGGCATACTTGATGGTATTGCTCTCGCGCGGATCGTTGGAGAACTCTGCCTCGCGCAGCTCTGGGGTATATTTGATGGCATTGGTCAGGTTCATCTTGGCACCGTCAGGCAAACGGTCTGGGATAGCCTTGCAGAGTGCATTCGCCTTATCCAACGGCAACTTCTCTACACGCGCCACGTCCTTGATGGAGTTCTTCGTGGCCATGGAACCGTAGGTAATGATATGGGCACAGTTCTCATGACCGTACTTATCCATTACCCATCTCAGCACCTTGCCTCGGCCGTCATCATCAAAGTCGGTATCAATATCCGGAAGGTTCACACGGTCTGGATTCAGGAAACGCTCAAACAGGAGGTCGTACTTCAATGGGTCAATCTTGGTAATGCCCAAGCAGTAAGCCACCACCGAACCTGCCGCAGATCCACGTCCCGGGCCCACCATCACGCCGAGTTCCTCGCGCGCCGCCCTGATGAAGTCTGACACAATGAGGAAGTAGCCCGGGAAACCCATGGTCTTCATCACGTGGAGCTCGAAGTTTACATGCTCGTCTACATTCTCGGGCAGCGGGTCGCCATAAAGCTTTTTAGCTCCCTCGTAGGCAAGGTGGCGCAGATATTCTGCCTCAAACTTGATACGGTATATCTTATCGTAACCACCCAATCGGTCGATTACCTTCTGACCTTCCTCTGGTGGCAGCGGGTTCTTGCCGTTCTCATCAGAGGTAAACTCCTTGTAGAGATCTTCTTCTGATACCTTCTGTCGCAACTGCTCCTCGGTACCGAAACTCTCCGGAATCGGGAAGAAAGGCATGATAGGACCATGGTCGATGCTGTAAATCTCCACCTTATCCAATACTTCGAGGGTATTGGAAAGCGCTTCGGGGATATCCGAGAACACCTCGTTCATCTCCTGGCGGGTCTTGAACCATTCCTGCTTGGAATAGCGCATACGGTTAGGGTCGTCGAGATCCTTGCCGGTAGCGATACAGAGCAGATGGTCGTGAGCCTCGGCAGTCTCCTTATCCTCGAAGTGGCAGTCGTTGGTGCACACCAGTTTGATGTTAAACTCCCTTGCCATCTTGATAAGTTCCTTGTTGGCACGCTGCTGCAACTCGTAAGCCTCGCGGTTGGCAAGCAGACTTGGATCATCGGGCACTTTATGTCGCTGGAGCTCGAGATAGTAATCATCGCCAAAGAGGTTGTGGTACCACTGGCAAGCCTCGCGGGCTCCTTCCAGGTCACCATGCAGAATCTTGGATGGCACCTCGCCTGCAATACATGCCGAACAGACGATGAGGTCTTCATGATACTTCTCCAGATCGGCACGGTCGGTTCGTGGGCGCATGTAGTAACCATCCACCCACGAATTGCTCACCAGCTTGATGAGGTTCTTGTATCCATTATAATTCTTGGCAAGTACAATGAGGTGATAACCGCTCATATCGCCCTTATCCTTCTCTCGGTCGGCTTTGGTTCGGCGTGCCACATACATCTCGCAGCCTATGATAGGCTTGAAAGGTTCGAGTCCCTCCTTCTTGCGGTCTTTATTAATCTTGCCGCAATAGTCGGTGAGTTCCTTGATGCCGAACATCACACCGTGGTCGGTTACCGCCATACCCTTCATGCCGTCCTTGATGGCCTTATCTACCAGATGCGGTATCTTCGACTGGCCGTCGAGGATGGAGTATTGGGTGTGTACATGCAAATGAACAAAATCTTCCATTATCTGTTTAAAATTCGAATTTTGACAACAAAGTTACGGCGAAATATTGAAAAAGCCAAAAGAAATATGCGAAAATATTGAAAAAGGTAAAAGAAACCCACAAAAAATTTGCAAAAGTGATAAAAATGACGTACCTTTGCACCAATAAAAACTTAATCCTACCATATGGGACAGAAAATAAAGAAATTAAAGAAGATAAGATTGCACCGCGAAGGTACCGATCAGCTGGTTACCGGAGCGATAGCGTTAGTAGCCATTGCGGCTATATTGTGGACAACCTTAGACAACAAGATTCCGTTCTGGGCTTTTGTTGTTGTGTTCGGTACGGTATATGGTATCGTGCTCAACTTCTACCGTTGCCCTATCAGATACCTCAACGTAGAGGATACTTCGAAACTGGTAGTAGCACCAGCCGACGGAAAGATTGTGGTGATAGAAGAGGTGGAGAATGCTCCCTACTTCGGTGACCGCCGCCTGATGATTTCCATCTTCATGAGCCTCTGGAATGTTCATGCCAACTGGTTCCCGGTAGACGGAAAGGTGAAATTCGTGAAGCATGTGGACGGCAACTACCACAAGGCATGGCTGCCTAAGGCTAGCGAGGAAAACGAGCATGCCGACGTGATGATTACCACACCTGAGGGAGTGGATGTACTCTGCCGACAGATTGCCGGTGCAGTGGCACGCCGCATCGTAACCTATGCCAAGGAAGGGGAAGAATGCTTCATCGACGAGCACCTGGGATTCATCAAGCTGGGTTCACGCGTGGATGTCTACCTGCCTGTAGGTACAGAAGTATGCGTAAAGATGGGACAGTCAACTACTGGCGACCAGACCATCATCGCCAAATTGAAATAACATATTGACAGATAGAGGGCAAGCCGGAACATACTTCCGGCTTTCACTCTATCATAATATACTGTAAAGAAATGAGTATCAAGAAACATATTCCAAACACGATAACCTGCTGCAACCTGGTTTCGGGCTGCATCGCAACATCGTTTGCCTTCGGCGGGAACCCAAAGATGGCATTGTTATGGATTATCATCGGAGCCGTATTCGACTTCTTTGACGGCATGAGCGCCCGCCTGCTGCACGTTTCATCGCCAATAGGCAAGGAGCTGGATTCGCTGGCAGATGACGTAACCTTCGGTGTGGCTCCTGCCACCATCGTATTCTCACAACTCTTTGTGATGGAATATCCGGGTTTTCTGGAGCCTTTGCGCCCATGGCTGCCTTACGCAGCCTTCATCATCGCAGCCTTCTCGGCATTGCGACTGGCTAAGTTTAATCTTGATGAGCGCCAGACTACCTCTTTCATCGGTGTTCCTACACCAGCCAACGCCCTGTTCTGGGGTTCGCTGATTGTGTTCAATCCAAGCTGGCTCGAAGGATATTCATGGTCGGTATTCATCATTCTGGCTCTGATTCTCATCACCAGCTATCTGCTGGTTTGCGAGATGCCTCTTTTCGCCTTGAAGTTCAAACAGTGGGGTTTCAAGGGCAATGAGGTAAAATATGGCTTTGCCGCGCTCACCCTCATCATCCTCGCTACTTCGGTAGCACTCGATGGTCTGACCGGTTTCCTCACCGGCTGGTGGCTTGTCATCGTGGCATACGTCATCATCTCGGCGATTATTTATCTGAAGAAGACGAAATAGAAGAAATCCCCTTTATTGGGATATTTAGGTATTTATGTAGATTATTAATTGAAAAATGCGGCTAGATGTGAATCCAGTCGCATTTGTTTTTTCTTCCTGTTGAGAGAAGTTTAGTTGTGTACGAGCGTACCGATCTCCTCACCATCCATCACCTTCTTGAGGTTACCTACAACATCCATATTGAACACGTAGATAGGAAGGTTGTTTTCCTTACACATGGTGGTAGCAGTCAAATCCATGACCTTCAAGCCCTTGGTGTAAATCTCATCATAGGTAATGTCCTTGAACTTGGTAGCTGTAGGATCCTTCTCTGGGTCGGCGGTATAGATGCCGTCTACACGGGTACCCTTGAGCATCACGTCAGCCTCGATTTCGATACCGCGGAGAGAAGAACCGGTATCGGTAGTGAAGTATGGACTGCCTGTACCTGCAGAGAAGATGCAGATATAGCCTGCCTCCATCGCCTCTATCGCCTTCCACTTGGTGTAGAATTCGCCGATAGGCTCCATGCGGATGGCAGTAAGCACCTTGTTCTTAACGCCCAAGGCTCCGAGTGCGCTGCTCAATGCCAGGGAATTGATAACGGTAGCACACATACCCATCTGGTCGCCCTTGACACGGTCGAAACCCTTCTGGCTTCCACTCAAACCGCGGAAGATGTTACCACCACCAATCACTATGCCTATCTGAACGCCCATCTCATGGACCTCCTTTATCTGCTTAGCATAATCACTCAGGCGCTCTGGGTCGATGCCGAAGCTCTGCTTGCCCATCAGACTCTCGCCGCTCAATTTCAAAAGAATTCTTTTAAACTTTGCCATTTTATTTTAATTTACAATTTACAGTTAACAGTTTATAGAGCGTAGCCTCCTATAAACTATTAACTAGAAACTAGAAACTATTAACTATTAACCAGGAACTTGATTTCTCCGAACGCATACGAGCGTATTACTCCCTTCTTGTCATGAAGGATGAGATGACCATCGTCCTCCACCTCTACGAAGGCGCCCTCGAACTTACCGTCCTTATCCTCATACCAGTGATAGCCCTTGCGACGGTAGAGAGAAAGATGATAGATGCCCGACACATCCATATAGTCGGCACGACGCAGAAGTTCATAGTATTTGCAGAAAGCCTCAATCACCTTCTGCAGCACCTCTTCCCTATCCACCTCATGGCCTAGAATCTGAGCCAGAGATACAGGGTTGGGCGCATCGCTGTGGAACTCAGTCTGATTGACATCAATGCCGATACCGAAGATGCAGCGCTTGATGCCCTTGGAGTCGATGGCAGTCTCTATCAGCGTGCCACTGATTTTCTTGTCATACCAGTACACATCATTCGGCCATTTCAGCGTAATGCCGTCCGTATAGGAATCAAGAGCGTCCTTCACGGCGAGCGCACCAGCCTCGGAAAGGAGGAACTGCTGGCGCAAAGGTACCCACTTAGGACACATCATCATACTGAAGAGGAGGTTCTTGCCCGGCTCACTCTCCCAGGTATGCACGCCCTGTCCCCTGCCCGATGTCTGATAATCAGCAACGGCAATGGTCAGCGCATCTTCATCGTAAGTATCCAAATTCTTCAGGAAGGCATTCGTGGAATCCACTTCCTTTAATCGTATAATCTTCTTTTCCATGTCTATATAATAATGTATAGCGAATCACAACGGGTTATCCAATCAGCAACGGGTTGAAGGCATCCACAAGATGCTCGATGCGTTTCACCTGATGCCCTACCCCTACCACGGTAACAATATCAAAGCGAAGTTCTTTTTCCACCTTCTGTTCCTTGACGTAAGTATTGGCGGCTATTGCCAGATTACGCATCTTCCTGGCATCTACGGCTTCCTCGGGCTGCTGGTATTCTTCACCCGAACGGGTCTTGACCTCTACCACAACCAGCGTCTTACCATCCGGCGAAACGGCAAGGATATCCAGATCCCGCTTGCCGGCTTTCCAGTCTCTGTCGATGACGACATAGCCTTCATTCTCGAGATAGAGCGTAGCCTCGTCTTCTCCCCATTTGCCTAATTCATTATGCTCTGCCATAGCCTATTTTCTTTATTTTGCACCAAAAGATGCTTTTACCTTGCAAAAATAACAAAAAAAGTCCACACTTCAAACTTTTTTATGTAATTTTGCACGAAAAACAATGGAAGATATCAAGAATAAAGACGAAGCATACATGCGCCGTGCCCTGATGGAGGCTCAGGCGGCATTCGATGAAGACGAGATTCCGGTAGGCGCCATCATCGTTTGTAAGGACCGGATCATATCGCGAGCCCACAATCTTACGGAGATGCTGACCGATGTTACGGCTCATGCCGAAATGCAGGCCATCACTTCGGGAGCCAACATGCTGGGAGGAAAATACCTGAAAGACTGTACCCTCTACGTTACGGTAGAACCCTGCGTGATGTGCGCCGGAGCGCTGGGATGGGCACAGATCAGCCGCGTGGTATATGGTGCCAGCGACGAGAAAAGGGGGTATACAAAATATGCGCCCGATGCACTGCATCCTAAGACGACAGTTACATCGGGCGTATTGGAAGATGAGTGCCGCGCACTCATGCAGGATTTCTTTCAGAGAAAGAGATAATTACTTAACAAGCACTACAAGATACTTGCTGGTGCTCCAGAAAATCTGTGGATTGGTGATGCGGAGCGTATACTGCTTGTTGGCATCACGTACCAATGCATAAGAGCTGGATGGGTGGGTAGTGAGCAACTTAGCCGACTTTGACATCAACTTGATTTCAGAAATGTTGCGGATATCAACCTTGGTGAAATAACTCTTGTTGAAATTACCGGTCATTACCTTACCACCTTCCATGATATGCTGCTCCTTCAACTCCTTCTTGGTACCGAATACGTACCAGGCAGTGTTGAGCTGCTTGTCCTGTGCATTGATTGTCTCTGTCTTCTGGCTGCTTTCAGTAGTAAGACGAGAGGTCTTGGTATTCAGATTGTTGATAGTCTCGTCGAGCGCTGCAATATGAATATCCTTCTTATCTAACTCCTCGCGAAGCGCCTGGAGTTCCTTATCCTTCTGTGCAATCTGCTCCTGAAGGTTTGCGATGGTCTTCTTCAACTGGTCAGCCTGCAAAGAGCTGTTAGCCATCTGCTTCTGCAGTTTAGCCAGGAGTTCGCGGTTCTGCTGCATACGGGTAGCGATGAACTGAACATCCTCCTTTAGCTGCTGTCTCTTACTGGCACCCTCACCGTTCTTCAGGAGAGTTACTCTGTGCTCAGCCTCACTGATCTGGTTCAGACCATCCTGGATTTCATTCAATGTACCCATCATATCGTTAATTTCGCTATCCTTCTGAGCGATGATACTGTTTAGCGAATCATTCTGCTGATTTGCCAAATCCTGGGTGTTGTTCTTGCCGTTGTTGCAACTGGTCAAGCAAAAAGCAGCTAAACATGCCGCAAATAATAGCTTTTTCATAATCATTTTTCTTTTTAATGTTTGATTTAAAAAATTATCTTTTCGCGTAAAACGCGTCGCTTCCTATACTTTATTCATTACTTTCTTCATCCCTGCGAGCCCCGTTTTTCTTCTGCCGGCGCTCTTCACGCTTCTTTTCCTTCATCTCCTCCTTGAGCTGTTTGGGATCTTTTCCTGCCAATACAATGACAAATTCGCCCCTTGGTTCTGTCTCCTCAAAATGAGCGATGACCTCGGCAAGCGTACCCCTCACACTCTCCTCGTGGAGTTTGGATATTTCACGACAACAGCTCACCAGTCTGTCATCCCCGAAAACCTCGGCAAACTGCTGCAAGGTTTTCACCACACGATAAGGCGACTCATAGAAAATCATGGTGCGCACCTCATCCTTCAATGATTCAAGATAGGTCTGTCTGCCCTTTTTCTGCGGAATGAATCCTTCGAAGCAGAAACGGTCACATGGCAACCCCGAAGAAACGATGGCCGGTATGCATGCCGTAGGTCCAGGCAAAGTCTGCACCGTGATACCTGCCTTGGCTGCCTCGCGGGCGAGGTAAAAACCAGGATCGCTGATACCCGGTGTTCCGGCATCGCTGATCAAGGCAATGGTTTCGCCACCCTTCAGTCGCTCTACGATGGCAGAAGATGTGCCATGTTCGTTAAACTTATGGTGAGCCACTAATCGATTTCTGATATCGAAATGCTTCAGCAGGACACTCGATGTTCGAGTGTCCTCAGCGAGTACCAAATCCGCTTCTTTCAGTATGCGAATGGCTCGCATTGTCATGTCCTCCATGTTACCAACTGGAGTCGGAACGATGTATAATGTGCCCATACTGACTGCAAATGTAGTTAATTAATCTTTCATAGCAAAAAAAAAACGCGTTTCTTTGCATTTTTTAAAACCTTATTATTAATTTTGCCCCCGAAATGACAGAAAATCTAATTGGGGAGGCGCACCGTCCCGGAAGAATTGAAGTGGTGTGCGGATCGATGTTCTCCGGAAAAACAGAGGAATTGATCCGAAGAATGAAGCGTGCGAAGTTCGCCAAGCAGAAGGTGGAAATCTTTAAGCCGGCGCTTGACACTCGTTACTCCGAGGAAGATGTAGTGAGCCATGATCAGAACTCTATCCGGTCTACTCCTATTGAGTCCTCTGGATCGATACTGCTATTGGCTTCTGATATCGACGTGGTGGGTATCGATGAAGCCCAGTTCCTGGACAATGGACTCGTGGAGGTATGCAACGAACTCGCCAACCGTGGCGTGAGAGTCATCGTGGCAGGACTGGATATGGACTTCAAGGGAGTTCCCTTCGGTCCGATTCCTGCTCTCTGTGCCATCGCCGACGAGGTGACCAAGGTTCATGCCATCTGCGTAAAGTGCGGATCGGTCGCCTATGTGAGCCACCGGTTGATCAATAACGACAAACGGGTGCTTCTGGGCGAGAAAGATGAATACGAGCCGCTCTGCAGAGAATGCTACCAGAAGGCGATTCTTAATGAAAAATTATAACAAAAGGAACAGTTATGGGAAAGGAGATTACATTTGATAAATTTATAAGATGGGCGGGTGTTACCCTCATCGTACTGGCCGTGCTCTACATGACCAATTATCTGAGCAGCGTACTGCTGCCATTTTTCATTGCATGGTTTTTCGCTTACCTGCTCTATCCGGTCGTGAAGTTTATCGAAAACAAACTCCACATCAGAATACGTGCGCTGTCTATCCTCATCGCCATGGGAACGGCTATCGCTGTTATAGGAGGCGTGCTGTGGCTCATCATCCCTCCGATGATTGACCAGTTTGACAAACTCGGTGAGGTGTTGACACGATGGCTGCATCAGACGACTCATACCAACAACCTGACGGCGCTGATCAAAGACTGGCTGCAGGCCAACCAGGAACAGATAGAGCTTTTTCTGAAAAGCAAGGACTTCAGCGATGCCATCAAGACCACCATGCCTAAGGTCTTCTCGGTAGTCAGCCAGACGGCCACGGTACTGATGAGTATCGTGGCATCGATGATTACCTTATTATATATGTTCTTCATCCTGCTCGATTATGAGACGCTGACAGCCAACTGGGTGAGAATCTTCCCTAAGAAGAACCGTCCGTTCTGGAGTGCGCTGATGAAGGATGTGGAGCGCGAGCTCAACAACTATATCCGTGGTCAGGGACTGGTAGCGCTCTGTATGGGCATCATGTTCTGCATCGGTTTTACCATCATCGGTTTCCCGATGGCGATAGGTCTGGGTATTCTCATCGGCATCATGGACCTGGTTCCGTATCTCCATACCTTCGCCCTCATCCCTACGGCATTCCTTGCCATGCTGAAGGCTGCCGACACAGGTCAGAACTTCTGGCTGGTATTCGGTCTGGCAGTTCTGGTGTTCTGTGTGGTGCAGGTCATCACCGACATGGTAGTTACCCCGAAGATCATGGGTAAGGCGATGGGATTGAATCCAGCCATTCTCCTCTTGAGTCTCTCGGTTTGGGGTGCACTTCTGGGCTTCCTGGGATTGATTGTAGCCCTTCCGCTCACAACGCTCATCATAGCCTACTGGCAGCGGTATGTAACGAAGGAGAAGCCGCAATATCATGAAGAAACGGGCGAAAATGTCCCGATTTCAGATAAAAATGAAGAAAATCAGTAAAAATATGGCAAAATATTTGGTTATTTCAGATTTTTGCCGTACCTTTGCACTCGCTTTTGAAACATAAAGCAGAAGATTGACTCGCTAGCTCAGCTGGTAGAGCACAACACTTTTAATGTTGGGGTCATGGGTTCGAGCCCCATGCGAGTCACAGATCTTCAAGAAAAAGGCTTTCCATTACGGAAAGCCTTTTTTTGTTATATCCTATTACCGGATACTGCAGAAATTCCTTTTTAAAACATTTCAGCCTTAGCCTCTACCCTCTTCTCAACATCATCCGGAAGCTGAGGGAAGAAATCATAGCCGGTGATACGCTCCACTTCATCCACTGAATTTACGAATTCCGTCTTCTTTCTGCCTTTCTGCGACTGGTTACGGCAGATAAAGCCGATGGCTTGCGGATTCTTGCCCGTATGAAGAACCACCTTGAAGAAGGCATCAGGCACTACCACCTTGTTCTTACCCAACTTGCGATGCTCCTTATCCAGAAATATCGGTCCGCAGACAATATAAACCTTACCATACTGCTTCGCCCAGTTGCGGCACTGCTGCTCTATCGTGTTCCATACCCCCGCATTCAGACTGTGGTTCTGCGGACACATATTGGTCATCAGGAAACATTCATCCATCGCCTGCTGACTCCATTTGTTGTCACCAGCCGGACACATGTGTCCCCTGTCCAAACCACTGTTGTAATAATCCGCCAAAGTACCCACGGGTGCCGGCATCTCCTCATCATCAGCAAACTTACCGCGCGGCAACTTACCAGATGCATGCTCCCCTGTCAGCACCCAGGCTACCCAATTCGGCTGTCGCGTATCATGATTATAAGATACCGTATAAGCCAACCGATGCTTGATGGTTTCAGATACCTTTAACTTAGATACCGGAATCTCCAGCCCCTGCGCCTCCAGATTCGCATCCTCTCCAGCAGTTTCCTGCTTATTCTCTGCAGACGGTTCATCGCCCGCAGCATCAGCAGCCTCCTGCTTGTTCTCCTTCACAACAAGTGCCTGATCTTCTGTTGCCAGCGAAGAAACCTTCGGCAAGACAGAAAACGCCACTACTGCGGCTATCGCCAACAGCCAAATCTTAAATGTACCTACTTTCTTTTTCATATCAGATTCATCATTAATTCATTTTCCATGAGACTCTGAGTCTACACGATTCATTCCGCTTTTAGGTGAATAATCCCTAAAATCTCCACAAAAGTAGTATTTTTATGCGAAAAAGAGAAAGAAAATCATAAATTTCTTGCGTATTTCAAAATAAAAAACTAACTTTGCATAGCTATGTAAGACAAACCTAGACTTAATACAGTAAAAAGCTCAAACAACTAAGAACTGAAAGTCAGAGGTTACGATACATTGGCAAAAGTGCTCTATGAAATGGACAAATGAAGAGCATTAACAGAGATTAACTAAAAGTGATGCAAGTTTCCCGCCTTTTCTTGTTTTATACAAGAACTGAAGTGCCTCGGGCAACTATATCGAGGTGCATTTAGGCTGAGAAATATGAGAAAATAAGAATCAAAACATAATAGCAAAATGAAAAAAATCAAATTATTCTCAATTGTAGCTGCCTTCGTTGCAGCTTTCGCATTCACTTCTTGTAATACAGGCGATGATAACAACAGCTATTATCAGCCGCTCACACAAGCAGAAAAGGATCTTTGCTATCTCAAGACAGCAGGTGTCCACAATGGTAAACTCGCTTATATGAGCGATGAGCATGTTACTGAAAAAGGTACAAAGGAATACATCGACACCTTAGACGTTGCTACAGAAATCTATGGAAATGGCAAAGACACTGTAATGACTGTTCGCAACTTCCCTGTAAAGATTCTCGCCCGTTACATTCCTGAAAATGCTGACACGAAAGACCTGAAGGAAGCATTGAAGAAATATGAGATGCCGGTTAACTTCAAGAGTGTTGTAACCTACTATACAGTTACACCAGTCCTTCAATTCTTGCTCTATCCAGAAACAATGACAGTAAATTTGGAGTATGGTGGTGCAACTCATAAGGTCAATTTCTATGTTTATGCTAATGCATATTACATTTACAATTCAGGACTGGTTGACAGTAAGACCAGCAAGTTGGAAGCTTATTTTGCTCTTTATGGTTACGAAGTTGATCCAAAGGATGAGAAGAATCCAAAGCCTATAGTTTTCAGCTATAATATAGCAGGAAAACCATATACTGGAGCACAGATTAAGTTCTTCGAGCCACAAAGTTCAGAGCAAAAGAAATAAAGAAGTTAGAAACTTACAATATATATGTTAATACTCTCTTAAAAATTAAACAAAAAAAGAAAACTATTAGAGGCGCAGTCTTCGTGAGAAGGTTGCGCCTTGTTGCATTTATACAAAGAATGCTTTTATTACTTACTGAACTTCCTGATATGCGAAGTTCAGTTATTTGATCAATAATGATGTTAATTTCATTCAAATATTTGGCGTTATCAAGATTTTGAAGTATATTTGCATCCAAAGAATTTAAAACTACTTTAGCAACCAGATCTTATTCCAACAAAGATTAAGGATATTGTTAAATTTAAAATAATTAAGGATTATGAGTGAAAGTGAGATTGAGGGCTTTATCAACAAAGTTGAATCAGGCTTAGTTGAAGCTCAGCATGATATGTTGGTAGAAAAGGTTTTATCATTCTTTTAACTAGAGTCGCCCTTTGCGGCATGGATTTTTTAAACAGATGATTATGAAGCAGGTAGAAGAAAGATACATCAGCTTGCTGACCGACTTCGGTTTCAAGCGAATTTTTGGAACAGCAATGAACAAGGATTTGCTCATTTGCTTCCTCAACAGCTTGTTTAATGGCAGACAGGTTGTGAAGGACGTATCGTATCTGAATCCAGAGCATGTGGGAGATGTCTATACCGACCGCAGAGCCATCTTCGATGTATATTGCGAGGGCGAAAACGGCGAGAAGTTCATCGTAGAAATGCAGAATGCCTACCAGACGTATTTCAAGGATCGCGCCCTTTTCTACTCAACCTTCCCTATCCGTGAACAGGCACCAAAGGGGAATGAATGGGATTTCAAGCTCAATCATGTCTATACCGTAGCCCTGCTCAACTTCAGCATGAACGAGGATGCATTCGACAAGGAGAAAATCCGCCATCATGTGCAGTTGTGCGACACCGCTACCCACAAAGTATTTTACGAAAAGCTCGAATATATTTATGTAGAGATTTCCAAGTTCAACAAACCCCTGGAAGAACTGGATACGCTCTACGAGAAGTGGCTCTATGCTCTGAAGAACCTCTATAAACTTACCCAGCGCCCTAAAGAACTGTGCGACAAAGTTTTCGACCGCCTCTTCGAGGAAGCCGAGATAGCCAAGTTTACTCCGCAGGAAATGAGGGAGTACGAGACCAGCAAGATGGCATATCGCGACATCAAGAATTCCGTAGACACTGCTAAGCGTGAAGGTATAGCTGAAGGTATGGAAAAGGGCATGAAGGAAGGTATGGAAAAAGGTAGAGCAGAAGGCAAACATGAGGCCAACACAGAAACAGCACAACGATTGCTGGCAATGGGACTTTCTGCCGAACAGGTTGCCAAAGCTACCCAGCTGTCTTTGGAAATCATTAAGAATCTGAGCAATTCATAAAAAACAGAAAGCGGAGATGTAGATTACGAATGTCACCATATAATCAAGGGTCTATATGCCACGATGAACCATCTATTTTAAAATTCTATAGCGCAAAGTTACGGTTTTATTTTCATATCTGCAAGAGATTTCTGGGAAAAGTTGCTGAAAAAGTTAGAGAATGGTGAGTGTTGAATGTTGAATGTTGAGTGTTGAGTGTTGACTGAAAGAAATATGACGACAAAGAAAAAGGGCGCATCCGGATTGGATGCGCCCTAACTTGTTAAATAAATTCGGAGGGATTCTGCTCTTGAAAAACCCTCTTAATGGAAGAGAATCAGGAAGCATCCAGGAGGTACTGGAGCTTCGTGGCATCAAAACACGGACAGGCTTTCTGAACGCCAGGCAAATCGCGATGACCCAGGATGGTCCGGATGCCCGGAAAACGGTGGTGAAGATCCAGGATAAGATGCTTCATCGCCTCCTTCTGCTTAGGAGTGCGGGTGTCGCTGATGCAGCCCGATGGCGAAAGACCACCCTCGTAACAGATGCCTATGCTGTGCGCATTGTAACCGAGGGCATGAGAGCCCATACGCTCTACCGGGCGACAGGCATGAACCACTCCATCCAGCGTGATGTAGAAATGGTAGCCGATGTCAGTCCAGCCGTTGTTATGCACATGGTCGTAGCGCAGCATCTTCATCGTATAACGGTGATCGCAGCGGCTACCGCTGCAATGCACCACTATCATATCGATGTCTCTCATAGGCATCACTCTAAAGTCCACCTGCCGAAACGCCCAACGCCCCGAGGAGAGCTGTCAGTACGGTTACTGCAAACTTGAGAATCTCATTCCATTTCTGCTTGTTCTTTTCTGTCATAATCTATTCTGTTTTAAAAGGTTAATTATTCTAATCCGTCTCCTGTGTCACCGTTGCCAGCGCTACCCGTGCCGCCGGTCTGCTCGCCTGAGGTGTTGCCACCCGTGGTATCGCCGCCTGAAGAAGCATTGTCCTTGGCAGGCTTTTTCTTAGCCTCCTCGATGTCGAGGGTCTTGGCACCCTCCTTCTCAGCCTTGAGGGCAGCCTTCTGTACGGCACGTGATGCAACCTGCTCAAACTCCATACCTACGAAGATGTTGGCAAGATCGCTGCCCGGGATAAACTGGATGTTCACACCCTTGATGTTGATGTCGCTCTTAAATTCGGCTGCAGTTGCAGCACCCTCACTGGTAAGCTGGAGGCGGAACTTGCCCAACTCGCCGAAATCAATCTGGTTGCCTCGCTGCAACTCGATGATCATGTTCTCCTGCATACTGACCAGAACGGCTGTTACATCCGCATAGGATACAGTGGTCTGCATAGCGATCAACTTCGCAAACTTCTTGAGCGAAATAGACTCGTTCATCTGAGCACGTGCGTAGAACTTAGGAACTCCTGCTTTGTCGCCAAATTTTGACGCAAGCTTTACTAAACTGTAATTAATTGCCATAATACATAAAATTTTAAAATTGTGAATAATCATGTTGTGCACCGGTCTCTTCCCGAATGCTGATACAAAGATACAACATCGGCGGAGCCCCACTTGTCCACTTTGGTACGATAAGTACCTGTTGTGCACTATTTGGCTCAATTACGTATACTTTTGCATGCAAGCGTATGCAGCAGAATACTGATATGGTTCAGTCAGCTACCCCAGATGGTTCTGTCAGCGAGTCAAGACGTCTCGATAAATCGACGGATACGACTCCGTTAGCCTACGTTGTCGAATCCTTAACCCGACGCAGTCGAATCCTTAACCTTGTCCAGCCGTCTGCGTAACCCAGTGCAGCCATATCCTTAACCCAGTTCACCCACATCAGTTGGTAAACGGAAACACATCGTTTGTTTACCTCATTTGAGTGTTCAATGACTACCAGGGAGAATTAGCCTTTCGGAGGGTACCATGAGGGCCAATAATAGGTACCATCAGGGCCAATTATGTGTTTTCTGATATGCCCAAATGACTACCAGGGAGAATCTTAAGAATACAATACACTGAATATCAGACAGTTATGTGCAGATTTTTCTTTCCTATACTATACCAAGTATATTATATATATACATTTACATCAATTACACTATACGTAATACGGGAGGAAAAAGATTTTTTTTTCAACAAATCAGCTATTAAAATGCATTTTTTCTCTTCAAAAAATTGCATAAGTCTGAAATTAATATTACTTTTGCATCATAAAAAATATAAAGCTTATGAATTATTCCCAACGTATGTACAGCAAGACCGAGCTGGGTCTGCCCTACTTTCCCGACACAACCGACGGGGCGACAGCGCGCCGTCATATCATGGTATGGATTAAGCGTTGCGAAGCCGGGGGCATAAAGAAAGACCGCCAGGCGTTTCTTTCTACACCTGGCGGTCTTGATATTTCACAGAATAAGAACTTAGTTTTTCTTCCAAAGCTTGGTCATATCCTCCAGTGTCTTACCCTTGGTCTCAGGAACGAGCTTCCATACAAAGATGGCAGCGAGGATACAGATAACACCATACAGGCCATAGGTGAACCAATAGCCCAGGCTGTTAGCCATCGGAACGAAAGAGGTAGAAACAATCCAGTTGAAAATCCACTGGAAGGCTACGGCAATCGCTACGGCAGCACCACGAATGGTATTAGGGAATACCTCGGCAATAAGTACCCAGCAGATTGGTCCCCAAGAGAACATGAATGATGCTGAATAAACCATGATGGATACCATGCACAACAACTGCAGATTAGGATTACCGAAGGTGATGGCTACACCGATGGCACCCAATGCCATGCCCAGAGAACCGGTAATGAGCAAAGGCTTACGTCCCAACTTCTCTACCGTAAAGATGGCTACACAGGTGAAACCGAGGTTCACGATACCATTGAATACGGTCAATACCATCGGATTGTCAAAGCCCATAGCCTCATAGATACGAGGAGCATAATAGAGCACGGCATTGATACCTACAGCCTGCTGGAATACAGAAAGCATCACACCTACGAAGATACAGAGCACACCGTAAGTAAGCAGTTTCTCCTTCTTCTCTGTAACCGTATTCTTGATGTCATCCAAAATCTTCTTAGCCTCCTCAGCACCATTGATGCGAGCCAGGATACGCTCAGCCTTCGCATCCTGACCAACCATGGCAAGATAACGGGGAGTCTCAGGAACAAAGCAGATAAGCAGAGCAAACAAACCCGCAGGAACCATCTCAGAACCAAACATATAGCGCCATCCGGTTTCAATAGCCCAGGCAGCCTCGCCACCATTCAGAATCTGGTTCATACCATTGCCCACACTCTGGATAGCAGGAGCAATATGATCGCCAAGAATGAAGAAGTTGACGAAATAAACCACCAGCTGACCGAAGATGATGGCAAACTGGTTCCAGCTGACCAACATACCACGGATGTTACTAGGCGCAATCTCACCGATATACATCGGACATACAGCAGATGCCAGACCCACACCGATACCGCCAATCACACGATAGAGGTTGAACACGATGAGAAGCGTAAGATTAGGTTCGCCCTTTGGCAACACCAAAGACTCAGGACACATAGATCCCCATGCAGAGATGAAGAACATCACACCCGCAAAGATCAGCGAACGCTTACGGCCCCAGTTAGAAGCCAGCACACCCGAAAGCGCCGAACCGATGATACAACCAATCAGAGCACTGGAAGAAGTGAATCCATGCCAGAAATCGGTATAAGTGAAATCCTCAGCACCCATGAAGAATGCCTGCAAACCCTTCTCGGCTCCCGAGATTACCGCGGTATCATAACCGAAAAGCAAGCCGCCCAAAACGGCTACCATCACAATTGAAATAAGATAGGCTCTAGAGCCTGTTTGTTTTTGTTCCATTATTTTTTTAGGTTTAAATTTTAATCACTTTTCTGTAGAATAGCGTAGCATTTACCGGCAGGAAATCTTCTTTTTCATGCCAAAAATCAATCTCCACCTAATAATATACGTTTTTTCTTTATAAATATTACGTTCAACATGCGGTTTTCCCCTATTTTTTTTGTAAATTTGCACCAAAATAAGAAGAAACATAGAATTTAGGTAATATGAACATAGCAGATTTTCTACATCAGCAGGGCGATAAGCGAGGCTTTTCGTTCGAGGTTTTACCTCCGCTGAAAGGTAACGGAACAGCAGCACTCTTCCGTACCATCGATGCGCTGAGCGAGTTTGGTCCTCGCTTTATCAACATCACTACGCACCATAGCGAGTATGTATACAAGGAACTGGAAAACGGTCTCCTCACTCGCCAGCGTGTGCGCCGCCGCCCGGGCACCGTGGCCATCGCAGGCGCTATACAGAATAAGTACGACATACCTGTCATCCCTCATATTATCTGCAGCGGTGCTACGAAGGAAGACATCGAGTACGAACTGCTCGACCTCCAGTTTCTGGGCATCAGCAACATTCTCGTTCTGCGAGGAGACAAGGCGAAAGAAGACCGGCAGTTTACACCAACCGAGAACGGTCATACCCATGCCACCGACCTCCTGAAGCAGGTGAATCAGTTTAACGATGGTTTCTTCTTTGACGGCACACCCATCAAGCACCCGGGCGACAAGTTCTGCTGCGGTGTAGCCTGCTATCCGGAGAAACATGAAGAGGCGCCAAACCTCGAAATGGATATGCAGCATCTGCTGGAGAAACAACAGTTGGGCGCAGCGTATGCCGTTACCCAGCTCTTCTACGACAACGAGAAGTTCTATGCTTTCGTTGAAAAGGCTCGGCAGATAGGCGTAACCATTCCTATCATTCCTGCCATCAAGCCTTTCGCCAAGTTGAGCCAGCTCACAGTAGTGCCGAAAACCTTCCACTGCGATATTCCTGAAGAACTCGCACAGGAGGTATTGAAATGTAAAACTGACGAAGATGCCAAGCAGCTCGGTATCGAGTGGACTACCGCTCAGGTGCAAGATCTCTTCGAACATGGTTACAAAAATGTTCACTTCTTCACCGTATCGGCTGTAGACAGCGTCAAGCAAATAGCAAAAATACTGTTTTAAATGCAAAGAAATGAAGTTATAGGTCAGCAAGAAGTATGGAACCGGCTCATGGAGATGGTTCAGGAGAACCGTTTGCCCCATGCGCTGATGTTCTGCGGCCCGCAGGGTTGCGGCAAACTGGCGATGGCACTGGCTTTTGCCAGCTATCTTCTGGGCGATTCACCGATGCTCAGGAAATGGGAACATCCGGATCTCCACTTCACCTTTCCTACCATCAAGACCGCCAATATGGGCAGCGAACACAAACCGGTGAGCCTCGACTTCATCAAGGAATGGAGAGAGCTGCTGCTTTCTAAAGGTCCCTACATCCAGATTAGCGACTGGATGCTGAAGATGGGCAAGACGGATGCCGACTATAACAAACAGGCTATCATCACTGCCGAAGAAACCGATGCCATCTCTCACGAGCTGATGATGATGTCGAGTCAGGGCGGATATAAGATAAGTCTGATATGGCTCCCGGAACGTATGAACATACAGAGTGCCAACAAGATACTGAAACTGCTGGAGGAGCCGCCACGCCAGACGGTGTTCCTGCTGGTAAGCGAGAATCCGGAACTGCTGCTCGAAACCATCAGAAGTCGTACACAGCGTATCGACTTCAAGAAGATAGAAACCGCTGAGATGGAAAAAGCGCTGACGGAACGGAGAGCGCTGGAGCCAGACATGGCACACCGCATAGCCCGTATCGCCAACGGCAACTGGAACCTCGCACTCGAAGAACTGGATGCAGGAAATGAAAACCGGCAGCATCTCGACATGTTCATCATGCTGATGCGACTGGCTTACATGCGCAAGATAGGTGACCTCAAGAAGTGGACCGATGTGATTGCCACCTTCGGAAGAGAAAAGCAGAAACGCATGCTCGACTACTTCATGCACATGCTCAGAGAAAGTTTCATGTACAACTTCCGGAATCCAGAACTGAGCTACATGACGCAGGATGAGGAGAACTTTGCCAAGAACTTTGCCCGCTTCATCAACGAGGCAAACATCATTGACATCTCCAACCTCTTCGAAGACAGCAAGCGCATGATTTCGCAAAATGCCAATGCCAAAATCGTTTTCTTCGATATGGCGCTCAAAATCATCGTACTCCTGCTAAGGAAGTGAAGAGTGAAGAATTCAAATGAATAACGGGGCAGATGCCTGGTCATTATTCATTGTACATTATAAATTAGACATTATAAATTAGACGATCGTGGATTACAAAAATATGAAATTCAGGATGTGTAACGGCTGCGACCGTGGTCTGTGCGCTAAGGGCGTAGGAAGACAGAACAGACAGCTCAACACATACGACTGGCTTGCCGATGTACCCGGCAATGCAGAAAGTACTGACCTCGTGGAGGTACAGTTCAAGAATACCCGTAAGGGATATTACCACAATGTGAATAACCTCGACCTGAAGAAGGGCGATATAGTGGCGGTAGAGGCTAACCCGGGTCACGACATCGGTGTGGTTACGCTGACCGGAAGACTGGTAAAACTTCAGATTAAGAAGGCAAACCTCAAGTCGCAGGATGATATCAAGCGTATCTACCGTATCGCCAAACAGGTGGATCTTGACAAATGCAAGGAGGCTAAGAGCCGTGAACACGGCACCATGATCCAGAGCCGCCAGATAGCCAAAGATCTCGGACTGAAGATGAAAATAGGTGATGTAGAATATCAGGGAGACGGCAACAAGGCTATCTTCTATTACATCGCTGACGAACGTGTGGACTTCCGCCAGCTCATCAAGGTTCTTGCCGATACCTTCCATGTGCGCATTGAGATGAAACAGATCGGTGCGAGACAGGAAGCAGGCCGCATCGGTGGAACGGGTCCTTGCGGCAGAGAACTCTGCTGCGCTACCTGGATGAAGAACTTCATCAGCGTTAGCACCAATGCAGCACGCTACCAGGACATCTCTCTGAATCCTCAGAAACTTGCCGGTATGTGCGCCAAACTGAAGTGCTGTCTCAACTACGAGGTAGACAGCTATGTAGAGGCTAGCAGAAAGTTGCCTCCTAAGGATGCCGTACTGCAGACTGCCGACGGTGATTTCCATCAGTTCAAGGTGGATATCCTGGCAGGTCTTATCACCTACTCTTCTGACAAGAACCTTGCTTCCAACCTCGAAACCATCAGCATCGAGCGTGCCAAGGCTATCATCGAAATGAACCGTCAGGGCGAGAAGCCATTGAGTCTGCTGGAAGACGGTAAGGCAAAACCTGTAGCCAAGCCAACCGACCTGCTTGCCGAAGCTGATTTGAGCCGCTTTGACAAGGCTAAGAAAAAGAAGAAGAAGAAGAACAATAAGAACAAGGGACCTCGCCAGCAGGAGGGAGACAACAAGTCGCAGAAGAACGAGAACCGCGCGCAGAATGGCGACAACAAACCTCAGAAGAATGAAGGCAAGTCAAACAACCAGCGCCGCGACAACCGTAATCAGGGCAATCATCCTAAGGGTGACAACCGCCAGCCAAGAAACGACAGACGACCTAACAAGGGAAACAAACCACAGGGTGGAAACAAGCCGCAAGGTAACAACACCCCTCAGAATGGCAACGCCCCACAAGGCAATAACGCCCCACAAGAATAAAGAATAGGAGCTAGAAAAAGATGAAAAAGACTGTTTATTTCATCGTTTTGACAGCGATTGTTCACATTCTCTCTGCCTGCAGCGGTTCGACCGTATACGATGAGTATGCCCATACACCGATTGCAGGATGGGAGAAGAACGACACCCTATCATTCGAAGTATCACCTCTACTCGAGCCCGGGCATTACAAACAAAGCCTAGGACTTCGCATTACAGGTGCCTACCCGTTCATGGGACTTACGCTCATCGTAGAACAGACGGTTTATCACCGAAACAGAAAGATACCTGGCGAATGCAAGATAGATACGGTCAACTGCCAGCTGATTGACAACAACGGCGTGAGCAAAGGACAGGGTATCAGCTACTATCAGTATAACTTCCCTATCAACATCTATCAGATGCATCAGGGCGATTCCATACACGTAGCCATCAGACATGATATGAAAAGAGAAATCCTGCCCGGTGTGAGTGACATCGGCATCAAGATTTCAAAGATACAATAAAAAAAGAGTGAACAGATTCATCAACAATCTGTTCACTCTTTTTTTTAACTTCTCACTAAGTTCCTTCCCGCATCAATTCTTAAGAAGATGAAAAGAAGGATGGTGAATCCCCATAACGAACTGCCACCATAACTGAAGAACGGCAGCGGAATACCGATAACCGGTGTTAAACCCAACACCATTCCCACATTAATAAACAGATGGAAGAGGAATACCGACAGGACACAATAGCCGTAGATACGCCCGAATTTATAAGGTTGCCGCTCAGCCAGATGCATCAACCGCAATATCAAAGCCAGGAAAAGCAGCAGCACGCCTGCCGAACCGAGGAAACCTTCCTCCTCGCCTACCGTACAGAAGATAAAGTCTGTATCCTGCTCAGGCACGAACTTCAGTTTGGTCTGCGTTCCATTGAGGAAACCTTTGCCCTGAAGTCCGCCGGAACCAATGGCAATCTCACTCTGATGCACGTTATATCCCGCACCTGCCAAATCTTCATCCAGTCCCAGCAGTACGTTGATACGCACTCTCTGATGAGGTTCCATCACATGATTCAACACATAATCGGCAGAATAGAAGAAAGCGATACTTCCCAACGAAAAGATTGAGATGAGGAAGTAATTCCGGAACCGGGTTCTCAGTCCCTGATAAACCAGGAATCCGATGAGCATAGCACACAGGAAGAGTTGGATCCACACAATGTCGAACGGAATGACATAGGTAGAAAAGAGCACGAAGAGCAGCGTAATGCCTACCGAATAGGCAAGGATCATCAGTGCCTGTTTCCTATCGCCCGTATAGGAGTTCACCATGCCAGCCGTAAAAATCTGCACCAGCAGAAGCACTACAAACTTACCCACAGAAGTATAGGTATCCCACATCATCACGTTCTCATACTTCACACCCACTACGAAGTAAGCCACCATCGACACGCCGGTAAAGAGAATGGCACCCGGCATTCCTTCGCGGTAAAGCATGAGGAAGAATGAAAGATAAACCAGGGCAGAACCCGTTTCGCGCTGACCTACAATACAGAGCATCGGCAGAACGATAATGCCTACGGCTGCCATGAAATGCTTCAGGTTCTGCATACTGAAACCATAGCTTGACATAAACTTGGCTACCGCCAGAGCCGTAGCAAACTTACCAAACTCAGCCGGTTGCAGTCGGAGCGGTCCCAACACCAGCCAGGAGTGGGAACCCTTGATGCTATGCGGATTGAATATCGTAGCAAAGAGCAAGAGTATCAGGACGCCATAGATGACATACGAGAAGGTATCGTAAAACCGGTCATCAAGCAGCAGGATTACCAATCCCAGTGCTATGGATGTGCCAATCCATATAATCTGCATACCCGAGCGGGCACCCAGACTGAATATCTCGTTGTCACCATAGTTATAGCTGGCTCCACAGACGCTCACCCATCCGAAGATGAGGAGTACCAGATAAATACCTATCGTCCACCAGTCAAGTGAAGCAAGCACACTAGGTTGTTTATTATCGATCATAATCTATAAACTATTAACTGAAAACTATCTACTGCTTAATCCGTAGGCGATTCTACGGGCCTGCATCTCTGCAGCCCTATGCTCAGAATCAGGAGATAACTTACCCTTGAGATACTGTTCCATCATCAGACCACCGATAGGCACACCATAGTCAGCACCCCAACCACCATTCTCTACATACACGGCAATGGCAATCTTCGGGTTGTTCATCGGAGCAAAGCCCATGAATACAGAGTGGTCATGGCCACGGTTCTGTGCCGTACCCGTCTTGCCGCAAGGTTCGAAATCGTAGCGGCCGAGCATCTTACAGGTTCCCTTCAGCGCCGAACTTCTCATACCGGCTACCACATAGTCGTAAGCCCGGCGGGAAGCCTTGGTATAATGGCGTCGGGTATAGAGCGTATCAAGCGGTTCGCCCTTTACCTTTCTCACTACATGAGGCACATAATAGTATCCCCTGTTGGCAATGGTAGCACCCAGGTTAGCTATCTGCAACGGCGTGAGGTTAACCTCACCCTGACCGATAGAAATACTGATTACCGTCAGTCCGTTCCATGAACCATTATAAGCCTTATCATAGAACTGTGCATTCGGAATCAGACCGCGTTTCTCGCCAGGCAAGTCGATGCCCAACTTATATCCGAATCCCATGCTCACCATATAATCTTTCCATACGGTCATCGCATTCTGTACGCTGCCATACTTCTTGCGGTTACCTATCATATAGTAAAGACCCCAACAGAAGTAACCGTTACAAGAGGTACTGATGGCATCAACCAGTGCAATAGGCGACGGGTGACCATGACAGCCCACATGCAGACCCTTATAAGAGAAACCATGATTACATGGGAATGCTGTTCCCGGTGTGATGATACCTTCAGTAAGATAGGTCAGCGCCTGGCTGGTCTTAAAGGTAGAACCCGGAGGATACTGACCCTGAATACTACGGTTCAGGAGCGGTTTCCAAGGATTATGCGAGAGCCACTTGTGCATCTTACCGCGGTTTCTACCCACCAGACGTCTTGGATCGTAAGAAGGAGAAGAAACCATAGCCAGCACATCGCCCGTTCTAGGATCGATGGCAACGATACTGCCGATTTTACCCTGGAGCAGACGTTCGCCCAAGGCTTGCAACTTGACATCCAATCCCAGCGTCAAGTCCTTTCCTGCCACAGGCTTCCGGTCGAGTTTACCATTCTGATAGCTACCCTGTATTCTTCCGTGGGCATCTCTCAGCATGATCTTCACACCCTTCTCACCACGCAGCTGCTTCTCATAAAACTTCTCGATACCCAGTTTTCCGATATAGTCACCAGCCTGATAGTAGTCATCATCTTCAATATCGCTTTGCGAAACCTCACCCACATCACCCAGCACATGGGCAGCATAAGGATAGGTATATTCTCTGACGGTACGTTTCTGGACATAGAAACCGGGGAATCGGAACATCTTCTCCTGGAACACACTGAAATCCCGGTCGCTCAACTGTCCCATAAAAAGCTGCTGGGTATAGCGCGAATAGCCCGGATTTTTAGAGCGGTCCTTGATATCGTTCATTCGCTTGATAAAAAACTCTTTCGTGATACCCAGCGAATTACAGAAATCCATCGTATCAAGCCTGCCGCTCTCCTCGTTCATGACCACCATCAGGTCGTAAGACGGCTGATTATATACCAGCAGCTTACCATTACGGTCGTAAATGGCACCACGGGCGGGAAACTCAATATGCTTCAAGAAGGCATTACTGTCGGCATTCTTCTTGTAGTCGTCACTCATAATCTGAAGCGTAAACAGACGAATCATGTAAATGACCACAATAGCTGTGGCCACTCCACCGATAACGAATCTACGTTTTTCAAGATTGTAATCCAACATACCTTATTATATATAGCAAACTAAAAATCGTGTTCTTTTCTCTCTCATCACTTATCCGGAATCTTACTTTCTGAAACTTTCTGTCGCCATCACCAATATATAAGTGATAACCGTACTTCCGCCTATACATTCCAACCAGTGAACCCAATTAAAGAAATTGAATGTTTCAAGTGTAAAGAACAATAGATTATAAACGAGAATGATGAAGAATACGTACCAGCAATATGCACCTACGCCGATAGAACGCATGGACGGTTCCAGATCGTCGGCGCTGTCACGCGGTACGAAAAGTTCAAACAAATAAGGTTGTAGCAGTCCTACGGCAGTCATCGAAGCTGCTGCAACACCTGGCGTATTGGCAAATACGTCCACACAAAGCCCCATCATAAAGCACCACAATAACACCGCCCATTTAGGATGGTTGCGGCGGAAATGCAGTACCATAATGATATACAGCAAGGGGGTGGCACAATTGAATAGATGAATATGATTAAACACCAATCCCTGTACCAGCACGAGCACCACAAAGGTAGCTAGTCTTTTCACTAAATCTATACTCATTGCTTTTTATATCCTCTTACTATACGTCATTATTGATTATTGTCTCCATTTGTTTCGATGCTATCCTGTGCTGCACGCATAATCTCCAATCGCTCTTTCATGGCGGCATCTTCAATTACACATACATCACGCAGACGGGCAAAATCGGTAGAGAGGCGAAGTTGTACGCGATACGACAGGCCATCGGCGGAGTTGAACACGTGCAATATCCTACCTACTCTCACTCCAGGAGGAAATACAGCAGAATAGCCACTCGTTACCACATAGTCACCCAATTTAAAGTGAGCATGACGTGGCACCTCTTCCAGATAGGCAAGGTCAGACACACCACCCTTCCAGCGCAGATAGCCAAAATAGCCTCTATTCTGAATCATACAACTGATGTTCGACTTCGTGTTCAATACCGGAATCACGATAGCGTAATGTTCTGCCACCAGATACACGATACCCACAACACCCGTACCGCTGATTACACCCATATCCTTGTGGATGCCATCCGCGCTACCCTTGTCAATTGTCATCAGGTTGCCGGGTTTATCGACACTATTCGCCACTACCTTAGCCGGAATCAGACGATAGTTTCTCAGCAATGCAAACTGGTCACGATGGTAGATGCTGCTATCCTTGGTCACGCTCACGAGACTGTCAGAAAGTTTCTGCACCTCCTGTTCGAGATACGCATTGCGCTGTGTCAGTTCCTGATTCACCTTGGTAAGTGAGAAGAATGTTTCCACATTCGCATCCCATTCATACAACTTACCCGTTACGGCATTAGCCGAGGAGAACCAGGCACTGCCCTGATAGCTGTTATACTGAAACAACAGCACCATACTCACCACCTCAAGAATCAGGAAGACAAACCAATGGTTGTATTTCGCTAAAAACTCTAAAAGGTTGCGCATACTTTATTCTTACTATTAGAATAAGTTCTGATTATCTCATCAAGAATGAGAAACGGTCTACATTCTTCAACGCAATACCAGCACCCTTGGCAACACTGTGCAATGGATCTTCTGCAATGTGGAATGGGATATTGATCTTATCCTGCAAACGCTTGTCGAGACCGCGGAGCAAAGCACCACCACCAGAGAGCCAGATACCATTCTTCACGATATCGGCATAGAGCTCAGGAGGTGTGTTCTCCAATGCTGAGAGCACAGCGTTCTCAATCTTTGCCACGGTCTTATCCAGACAGTGAGCAATCTCCTGGTAGCATACAGGCACCTCCATAGGCAACGCTGTAATACGGTTAGGACCATGTACGATGAAGTCCTCTGGAGCCTCATCACCCAGATCGGTCAGAGCTGAACCCACATGAATCTTGATACGCTCAGCCATACGCTCAGAAACCTTCACGTTGTGCTGACGGCTCATATATTCCTGGATATCGGCAGTAAGGTCGTCACCGGCTGTACGGATTGAGTTGTTCGATACGATACCACCCAATGAGATGACAGCGATTTCGGTAGAACCACCACCTATATCAACAATCATATTACCCTCTGGAGCCTCAACATCGATACCGATACCGATAGCGGCTGCCATTGGCTCAAAAATCAAATATACATCACGCCCGTCGGCATGCTCGGCAGAGTCGCGCACAGCACGAAGCTCAACCTCGGTAGAACCAGAAGGTACACCGATAACCATACGGAGTGAAGGAGAGAAGAGACGGCTACCAGTATGAACCATCTTAATCAATCCACGCATCATCTGCTCACAGGCAGTAAAGTCGGCAATCACACCATCACGCAATGGTCTGATAGTACGGATATTATCATGAGTCTTCTCGTACATCATCTTAGCCTTCTCGCCCACAGCAATCATCTTGTCGGTGCGGCGGTCAAGGGCTACAACAGAAGGTTCATCCACTACAATCTTATCATCACTGATAATGATGGTATTGGCTGTTCCCAAGTCCATTGCGATTTCCTGAATAAATGAAAAAAATCCCATTTCGTTTCTAAAATCTATATTATTTTAAGCTTAAAATTTTCTTTTTATTTAAGGAGTTAAGGAGTTAAAGGAGCATAGAAGCCACGGCAACAGTCTGTCATATACCGGGGAGGAATCCCCGCAGACACTTGTCCTGACTTCTTCCACTTCTTAACTCCTTAACTACTTTATTTTTCCGAGAGTTTACTTAGCAAACCATGCATGGATTGCAGTATCGTAGTGAGAGCTTACACCGAATGCACGCTCTGCAAACATCTTGCGGTCTTCGATATCAGTCTCAGCACCCTTCTTCTTCAGGATATCGAGCAATACGCCGTATTCAGTCTTGCTAGGAACGATCACCACGTCCTTGAAGTTTTTGGCACCTGCACGAATCAAAGAGATACCGCCAATATCGATTTTCTCGATGATATCAGCATCGCTAGCACCGCTAGCTACAGTCTGCTCGAAAGGATACAAGTCTACGATGACGAGATCGATAGAAGGGATTTCGTATTCCTTCATCTGCTCCTGGTCACCCTCGTTGTCACGGCGAGCCAAGATACCTCCAAATATTTTAGGATGAAGAGTCTTTACGCGGCCACCCAAGATAGATGGATAGGTAGTGACCTCCTCAACTTTCTCGCATTCATAACCCAAAGATTCGATAAACTTCTGGGTACCACCAGTACTCAGGAATTTTACACCCTCTTCATTCAACTTGGCGAGCAATTCGTCCAAGCCATCCTTGTGGAAGACAGACACCAACGCTGTCTTGATTTTCTTTGTTTCAGCCATTGAACTTATAAATTATAATTTATGATGGTGCAAAGGTACGAAGATTATTTTGATTACACAACATTTCCCCCCATAAAATAGCATTATTTAAAGGATATTTAAAAGATAATTGAGAGAAATCAAGAAATAAGCAATCTGAGCGAATTCTAATCCTATCATTTCTTCGCGTACTGAACTTTCGCCAGTAAGCCCCACATGTCCTGAAAGGAACCTGGGCCTTCAGCCCGTACTCAAACCGCCTTCTTCTGTCATTCTGTCCGGAAATATATCTTATTTCTATCTTTTATCTATTCAAAACAAGACAGATTGTCAGTAAACCATTGATTTTCAACGAATAGGCATAAGTTTCGCTAAAGGATGGGAGGAACGCACCGGGAGGTTTCCGAAGAGGAGATTCCGGAGCTCATCCGAATAACACAAATAAGAATATATAATATAAGAAAGGAGATATTAATATGACATTCGACAAATTTACAATCAAGGCGCAGGAGGCAGTACAGGAAGCCGTAAACATTGCGCAGCGAAATGGTCAGCAAACCATCGAACCGGTACATCTGCTTAGCGGTATTCTTGAAAAGGCTACTGATGTGACCAACTACATCTTCCAGAAGTTGGGCATGAACGGACAGCAAATCGCCATGCTCTTGCGTCAGGAGATGCAACATCTGCCTCGTGTGCAAGGCGGCGGTCAGCCGTACCTCAGCAACGAGACTAACCAGATACTGATGAATGCCGAGGATACCGCCAAGAAAATGGGCGACGAGTTCGTTAGCGTAGAACCTATCCTGTTGGCTATCGTACAGGGCAATTCTACTGCTGCACGTATTCTGAAGGATGCTGGTGCAAATGCCAAAGATATGCTCGCTGCCATCCAGGCACTGAGACAGGGACAGAACGTAAAATCACAAAGCGCAGATGATAACTATCAGAGTTTGGAGAAATATGCGAAAAACCTTGTAGAACAGGCTAGAAGCGGCAAGCTGGACCCAGTTATCGGACGTGATGAGGAAATAAGAAGAGTACTCCAGATTCTGTCACGAAGAACCAAGAACAACCCTATTCTGATAGGTGAACCTGGTACAGGTAAGACCGCTATCGTAGAAGGTCTTGCCGAGCGTATCGTACGTGGCGATGTACCGGAGAATCTGAAGAACAAGCAACTCTATTCTCTCGATATGGGTGCGCTGGTAGCCGGTGCCAAATATAAGGGTGAGTTCGAGGAGCGTCTGAAGAGCGTCATCAAAGAGGTAACCAACGCCAACGGCCAGATTATCCTCTTCATCGATGAGATTCACACGCTGGTAGGTGCTGGCGGTGGCGAGGGTGCCATGGATGCTGCCAACATTCTGAAGCCAGCCCTGGCTCGTGGTGAACTGAGAGCCATCGGTGCTACTACCCTCAACGAGTATCAGAAGTACTTCGAGAAGGATAAGGCGCTGGAACGCCGTTTCCAGACCGTCATGGTCAATGAGCCTGACGAGGTAGACGCCATCAGTATCCTCCGTGGTATCAAGGAGCGCTACGAGAACCATCATAAGGTACGTATTCAGGATGATGCCTGCATCGCAGCCGTCAAGTTATCAGAGAGATACATCTCTGACAGATTCCTCCCTGATAAGGCTATCGACCTGATGGATGAGGCAGCAGCCAAACTGAGAATGGAGCGTGACTCTGTACCAGAAGAACTGGATGAGATTACCCGCCACTTGAAGCAGTTGGAGATTGAGCGTGAGGCCATCAAGCGCGAGAATGACCAGCCTAAGATTCAGCAGCTGGATAAGGAAATTGCAGAATTGAAGGATCAGGAGCATGACTTCCGTGCTAAATGGGAAGGCGAAAAAGCGCTCGTCAACAAGATTCAGCAGGATAAGCAGGAGATAGAAAACCTGAAGTTTGAGGCTGAACGCATGGAGCGCGAAGGCAATTACGAACGCGTAGCTGAAATCCGCTACTCTAAACTGAAGGCGCTCGAGGATGACATCAAGAAGATTCAGGGGCAGCTGAAGAGTACACAGGGTGGCGCAGCGATGGTCAGAGAGGAGGTTACTGCTGATGATATCGCTGAGGTTGTAAGCCGCTGGACCGGAATACCAGTAAGCCGTATGATGCAGAGCGAGCGTGAGAAACTGCTCCATCTGGAGGAAGAACTCCACAAGAGAGTCATCGGACAGGACGAGGCTATCACCGCTGTAAGTGATGCCGTTCGCCGCAGCCGTGCCGGTTTGCAGGATCCTAAGCGTCCTATCGCCAGCTTTATCTTCCTCGGTACTACCGGTGTAGGTAAGACGGAACTTGCCAAGGCGCTGGCTGAGTATCTGTTCAATGACGAGTCGATGATGACCCGAATTGATATGAGTGAATATCAGGAGAAGTTTAGCGTAACCCGTCTGATCGGTGCGCCTCCAGGGTATGTAGGCTACGATGAAGGTGGTCAGTTGACCGAGGCTGTACGCCGCAAACCATATAGTGTGGTACTCTTCGATGAGATAGAGAAGGCGCATCCTGACGTATTCAATACCCTGTTGCAGGTATTGGACGATGGTCGGTTGACTGACAACAAGGGTCGTGTAGTCAACTTCAAGAACACCATCATCATCATGACTTCCAACGCAAGCCGTGAGATGTTGCGCAAGACCTTCCGTCCTGAGTTCCTGAACCGTATTGATGATATCATTACCTTCAAGCCGTTGACCCAGGAGCAGATTGCCGAGGTTGTAGAACTTCAGATGAAGCGAGTAAAGAAGATGTTGGAGCCTCAGGGCTTTGAACTTCGCTGGACTCCTGCAGCTATCCAGTATCTGGCAAAGGTAGGATACGACCCAGAGTTTGGTGCCCGTCCTGTAAAGCGCGCTATCCAGGATTATGTCTTGAACGACTTGAGTAAGAAGATTCTTGCAGAAGAGGTTAGCAGAGAGAAGCCAATTACCATCGATCATACAGATGCAGATGGATTGGTCTTCAAGAACCAATAATTCCAGCAGATAATCTATCCGCAGGATACAGGTTTTAATCATAAAGATAATGGGTGACAGATATCAAATCTGCCACCCATTTTTTATTTTACAGAACTTTAGCAAGTTATTTCTGTTTTATATCAAACTGATAAGATCCAGAGGCGAGCTCCAAATGATGGAGTTCCTTATCAGCACTTACGTATCTGACTCCCGATGCCTTTTTCAACGGCTTACCATTCTCTGAAATGAAAGAGACAGCAGGGGCAGGCAAGTAGAGAGAGGCTGTCGTATTGGCAGGAACCGTAAACTCATAACGGATACCGGAATCAGTATATTGCCAACGGCTTCTGATTCTGCCATACATTGAATCGTAATAACCCTCAGCATGAGTAATGCCACGCGTAGGGTCAACCTCCGGCTTCAGGATGAAATGCTTGAAACCAGGCGATTTCTCATCACGGCAGATACCGAGAGAGTAATTGTACATCCACGATGCTACAGCTCCAAAAGAATAGTGATTGAACGAATTCATACTGTTGTTCTCACCAAATCCATCCTTTACTGTATAAGAGTTCAAACGCTCCCAAATCGTCGTGGCTCCATTCTTTACAGGATAAAGCCAGGAAGGATAACCCTCGTACTGCAGCAAACGGTAAGCCTCCTCGGACATACCATTATCCGAAAGTGCCTTACTGATCCAAGCGGTACCGATAAAACCCGTCAGGAGCGAATAAGCAGGATAACCGGCCATCGGAGTCTTGATGGCTGCAGCGAGATGAGCCGCCATCTTCTTCTGTAAGTCACCATCTACCACATGGAATGCCAAAGGAAGAGCATAAGATGTCTGGGTATCAATCAACTGTCCCTTGCGCTCAGCATCATACCACGAACAGATGGTCTTACCTGTAGCCTCATCAACGAATGTTTTCCTGAAGAAAGCCCTGCGCTCGTTCGCCAACCGGGTCAGCCATGCCGCATCCTCAGTCTTGCCCAAAGCCTTTGCCATCTGAGAAAGAATATCCAGATCGAATATGAAATAACATTCCCATACGAGCGACTTATCATCTTTTTCATAAGACGGACTGAGCCAATCGCCCAAATCGCCCCACTGATGATGCTGTACGATAAGTCCTGTTTTCTTATCCACATACTCATCCAGCACAAACTGGATATAGCGTTTCATCGATGCGTAATGTTCAGCCAACATAGCCTTGTCGCCATATTGCTGGTAGAGCTCCCAAGGCAAGGTTACACCGGCACTTGCCCATAACAAGCCACCGAAGCCACAATTGGTTGGAGCTACATCTGGATACTGTCCCTTAGCACTCTGCAAATCACGGACAGAGATAAGATAGCGGCGCAAGAACTGGGAAGCATCGGTAATATATGTAGCAGAACGCCCGAATACGGAAATATCACCCATCCAACCCAGACGTTCATTACGCTGAGGACAATCGGTTGGAACAGACATGAAATTAGAACGCGTAGACCATACCGAATTGAGCCACAAGCGGTTGATATCAGAACGGGAGGTAGAATATTGCGAAGCCTGCTCATTCATCGAACTCACTACGATCGCCTTTATCTGGTCTGGCGCTACCGGAGCATCAACACCCGTAATCTCAAGATATCTGAATCCATGAAGGGTATATCTAGGCGAGAAAGTCTCTTCACCTCCCCTGGCTACATAAACATCCTGCGAAGTTGCCACACGCAGATTCTCGGTCATGATCATGCCTACATGATCATGATAGGCTGGCAAATCAGGATATTTGATTTCGGCTGTACGGATCTTTACTTCCGTGCCAGGTTTCAAACCTGAGAAATGTACCAGCGGAACACCCGCCATATTCTGTCCGAGATCATAGACATAAACACCCTTGCGCGGTTCTACACAATTGAGAGCCGTCAGGGTATCAACAGGCATGATTGCCTCTGCCATATCAGGAAGAAGCTGGAAATCCTCAGAAGTCTTGAAATCTGATTCCTTCACTTCTACAGCAGTCTGCCAATTTCTGTCATCGAAATGAGGCATCGCCCATCCTTTGCAGTCTTGTTCCTTGCGTGCATCATATACCTCACCCATAAAGAAACTGCCATATCTTACAGCGCCATCATCATAGCTTTTCCAGGTTGCAGGATCGGTAACGATGGTTTGCTGTGAACCATCCTCGTAGGTTATCTGCAACTTTGCCATTAACGACTGCCTGTCGCCATAGAAATTCCAATTTCCGGTTACATAGGTGGCACCACCACTCCACCATCCTTCGGAAAGGACGGCTCCGATAGCATGCTCACCCGACTGCTGAAGCAAAGAAGTTACATCGAAGGTCTGGTAAGTATGAGTATGGTTATACTCTGTAGTACCAGGGTTGAAATAAGCTTTACTTACTGCCTTACCATCTATATAGATGTCGTAGATTCCGCGGGCAGTAGCATAAAGACGGGCTTTTCTGACTTTTTTGCCGGAGGTAGCGAACTCTGTACGAAGCATAGGCGCAGTATTCTCCTTAAAGGCAAAGATGCCAAGCGCACCTTCTTTCTTTCCATCTACAGAGAGCTGATTGGCAGAGAGTTGGTTGGCAGAGAGCTGGCTGGCAGAGAGTTGCTGTAAAGGAGCAGCTACCACATTCTGAGGCGATTTAAAGTTTCTTACCTCAATATGACTGAAAGTAGCCTTCTGACCTTTAGCCACGTAATATCCCCAATCGACTAGCATCGGATAGGCAATATAGTTATTACCCTGTTCTCCGGTAGGATTCAGAATCAGACTTCCTACAGAATGTTGTTTGCCATCAGTATCGATTTCCACCTTTTCACCAACAATTTCCTTTCCATCCAGGAAGAGAGTTGCCGCACCGGTATCCATCGAAATATCTATCTGATGGGCAGCATACTGGTTCTGCCTGTTGATAACCGCAGTAGGAATATCGTAGGAAACCAAAGGTGCGGCATCCGTCTCGCCAACCTTGTAGCCCCGACGATAGAAATTGATACGGGCAGGCTTCGACTTTCTGAGAGGCGCAATATCAAGTTCTACGCGGATATAAGAAGAATCCTTCGCATTGGATACCCCTAAGAGATTCTTATTGCGATCCATCAGTCGGGGATCGTTGGCACCGAAGATGAAGGAAGCTGCTGTTGACTTCGATTTCTTATCGAGTTGCAGTTCGTAATGAAGTCGGAAGGTTGGGAAATAAGGGGCATAGAACATCACGGGAGCATTGCCTCTTCCTATCCATTTAGCACCTTCCCAAGCCAGATATGTTCCTTTTCCGGCTGTCGCGACAGGATGGTTATAGTCTGTACCCAGCACCAAGGCTGTTTCAAAAGCAGAAGAAGCCTGCAGCTCTTCGTTTTTCTGATTCCAGACTGTAAGATGCCACTGGTAGCGGGTAGAAGGGCGAAGCGATTCGCCAGCATACTGTATGCCTAGCGATTCGGTACTTTTCACCTTACCCGTATTCCAGACTTCCTTACCCGTTTCATCAATAACAGATATCCGGTAAGCACTCTGCAGATTTCCTCTACTTTTGTCATCAACCTCCATCTGCCAGGCAAACCGAGGATGCATGACACCTACTGCCAGTGGAGTATTCCGATATTCCACTTTCAGATTCTTCAGCCATGTGGCTGCATGTAATCCAGATGGCAGCATCATACTGACCATCCATATTCCGATAAATTTCATACGCTTTTTACTTTGAACCTTGAACTTTCTAATTAGCAAAGACAGCTGTTTTTATTTTTCACTTCATCCCTACTCCTTTATTTTCCCTGCCTTCTTCACAATTTCATCAGCCACCTGCGGACCATTATTCTGCCAGACATTATTAGGACCGCAGGCGTTTTTCAGGAATTTCTCTTCTGGCGTCCAGTTATCTTTCAGGAGAATATTAGAAGAACCCTCATCAGTATAGAGATAGAAATAATGATGAGGATCGTGTACGTAGGAAGGATGGAAGATATCCCGCACTACATTCTCTGAAATAACCGTGTTTGGCTGGTTGCCAAGTGTGTAGATGCCAGCGCAATCGTACATATGGGCAGCATAGCGCTCGATAAGATTGGCATGAATGCGATTATCATGCATCACAACCAAATCGCGATTCCAACCCCATCCCATACTGATAGCCGAATAACTGACATCATGAATATAATTATGTTCGATGTTCATGCGGCTGACGTAACCCAAAGCGATAGCACAGGTACCCCACTCCTCGTTTGTAACATCAGAGAACTCGCAGTTCCTGACATGCAGTCCGCTGCACACCTCACGCAAATCCTGCGGACGATAAGGCAGATGCGTCTCCAGACCGGCAGGCGAAAAGCTGCCACATACCAATCCATTCATCGCTATATCTTCGAAGGTGCTGCTAAGTACTGCTCCATCCCGGCAACCCTCAACAAAATCGAGACCATCGCCACCCAGATGTCCAAAAGAGCATGAATCGAAAACCGCTCTGCTTGCATAGCGCAATTCAACAGCAGCAGCGGGTCTGCCAAGCCAATCCTGATTATCTAGTTTATGGTTGTTCACACGGTCGATACTAGGGCGCAGTTTGTAACCTTCGGTAATGAACATTCCCGCCTGCAAAGGTACATGTCCCTTGTAAGAAGGGCGGTTCCATGTTGTAACTTCAAAGTTTACATTTCTGAAAGTAACAGCATCCACCATTTTTTCTCTGGTTCCCTCGAATTTCACCAACGTTTCCAAAGCCGGCGCCGCAACATCCATACGCTCCCCTTTCCTAGGCATATAATACAGTTTATGCGTACGGATATCATGATACCATTCGCCCGGTTTATCCAGAAGAGGCAGCGCATTCGAGATAAAGAAAGGAGAATTGTGCTCACAATTATACATAGGTGAAGGCCAAGGACGTTCAAACTGAATCTTAGCCTCAGGATCGTGGAAAGATATGGCAGCAGAATCGCCCTGAATACGGATGTTTCTGATGCGCAGATAACTTACCTCCCACATCTGATGCAGCGTCATCTCTGCATATCTTGCATCCGGTCGGATGATGCTGTTACCCGCCTTATCCTTAGCACCCGTCAGAAGCTGACGAACAGCAGAAGCCGGAACCCAGATGACGCGTTTCTTCTTGTCTACCCATCTGATGCGCGGCATCTGATTGAAATCACTCACGCCACGTGCCCTATCAGCCCGCGAGTGATTCACCCAGAGATGTCGGAAATTCATAGGACATCCATTGAAATCAGGCACATCAGCCACCAAATATCTGCCCTGTTTCTTCCATCCGGTAACAGGTACGGCTCCTGTAAGTACCGTACCTGCCGAATGCTTTACCGAAGGCGTTCCCTCAAAACAGAGATGACTGTCTTCCGGACGGAGCACCAGAGGTTCATAGAGTCGGTATTGCCCCGCCTGCATTTTAACTACTACCGAATCTGCCTGTCTCAATCTTCTCATCTCGCGAGCCTTGCGAACCGCATCAGCGAGAGAAGAATCTGGTGATACTTGCACATAGCCTATCTTCTTATTTTCTGCAGAGAGAGCGAGGCTGAAGCCCAGCATTCCCAGCAATAGGATTCTTCTTAATTTCATAACTAAAAAAAATTATTTTCTAACTGAAAGCCAAACCGACATTTCCACATCACTACCCCGATTATCCCAGGCATAATAAGGAATGAGCGTAACATTTACTTTTTTCTGGGCAGGAGCAAGTGTACGGTAAAGCTGGTTCTTCTGCCAGGATGCTGCAGTTCCCTTTTCAGCAAGCAGCGCCTCCCCCTGGAGCGCAACAAACTCGTGACCGTCGATCGTCTTTTTTACTTCAGTCCATTGGATATCAGCAGGAATCACGATATCATTCACGCTTACCCTACCATACTTATCTTTGCAGGAAGCAGGAACAGAAGAAGCATCGATATCCACATTTTCCAAACAATAGACAATAGGTCCGCGCATCACGGCTATCTGGTTCTTATTCTCTTCAACCAAAGGGTTAGCCTCCACCAGACGAGGTTTCATATCAAATGTTCGTTCTACGAGGGTTCCCTTCTTCCAACCAGTCTGTCTGCCTTTTGAATCAGTAGCAGAAATCGCCTCATATCTACCCTCTCCCGGCACGCGGAGCATCAAGGTTCTGATATTCTTAGCCTTGTTGATGCGAATGGAAACCTTGCCATCATAAGGATAACCTGAAGTCATCTCCATATCAACATCCTTTGTTTTCAGATGATTATCACCATACATGTTCACCCACAAAGTATCCCCTTTCACGGCATAAGCATACTCCTGCGCTTCGCAAAGTGCACGAAGGGTGTTAGGTGGACAGCAGAAGCAACTGATATACTTCTGGCGGGTTTTCGGCCAGCGCATCACATAAGGGAAATCGCCCGTACGGCGCAGGGCCTGAGTATAGAAATATCGGGTACCATCGAGCGAAATGCCCGGCAAGACTCCATTCAGGAGTTCGTTTTCTACCATATCCATATAGCGGGCATCAGCTGTGGTTTCGAGCATACGCCAGGATAAGAAGATATTACCAATCTGCGCACAGGTTTCATTATGCGAAGTCTCGTTTGGCAACTGATATGCTCTGCCGTATGCCTGGTGAATCTGCTGAATGCTAGGCTGATCGTAAGTGGTTCCATCAGGTGACACACCATCATAGAGGGCACCGCATCCACCTGTGATATAAATCTTGCGATAGGTGATATCATCCCAGATACTGGACAGATTCTTCATGAGTTGCTTCTCGCCTGTTTCGGCATAGAGATCAGCTACACCCGCATAGAGATAGTTGGCTCTCACCGCATGCCCCATCGCCTCATATTGCTCACGGAAAGGATGGCGATCCTGATTGTGATCTTCACCATTCTTCACTTCATCACGAATGGCTATCAATCCCTCTGCCAGTTCCAGATAACGCTTGTCACCGGTAGCACGGTACATCTCTGAAGCTGCCATATAATGAGAAGGACAGATTGCATTGCGCGCCAACTCATCGCGCTGGTTCTTCAGAAAATCATAGAGAAAATCGGCTGCCTTGAGTGCACAGTTGAAGAGAGTCTTCTTGCCTGTGGCACGCCAATGTACGATACCGGCAGTCATCAGATGTCCCAGATTATAGGTTTCGAAGTTGAGACGGCTGGCAAAGGCTCCTTTCTCATCTTTTCCTCCTACTGTGATACCGATTTCGGCTTCATCTTTCCGGTCTTTGAGAGCATGCGTATCGATGCCCTTATGGCGCTCATCTATCACCACAGGGGTATGGATATAACCATCGGCACGCTGTGCCTTAGCTACTTCGGCAATAAAGCAATCCATCAGGGCATCTAGTTTCTGATCATGGGTTACTGCATAAACCGAAGCACATGCCTCAAGCCATTTATACATATCGCCATCATGAAAAGGAGGTCCCCAATGTTCGCCTTCAGCATCGCCCGCCGCAATCTCGAAATTACGGAAGCCGTGCGATACCTCGGGTGTATCCCAGGTTTTCCACATATCCCAAAGCGAGGTTTCTGAAAAGACCTTGAATCGGCCACCCCAAAAACCGCCTGTCCAACGGGTACTTCCCAAAGGCATATTTACCATTCGGGCTTCCTTGCTGTGGCTCATATCTACCAGTCCATTGTGCTGTGCCATGACTGGGGAGGTAAAGGCAGAAAAAGCAAGAAGACCTGCCATCATCCACTTTCTGCTGTAGTTTGCTGTCATCATTATTGTTATTCGTTTAGTTTTTAATTTAGTTTTAAGACGAAAAAAGGGATGATTTTGTAATCACCCCTTTTTATTTATTATGTATTGTTTCTGCGGATTCATTACCGGCGATGAACAGCATTCTAATTGATGATAATACCGCCATTTGGCTGAATCACAACCTTTGCCTTACCATTCTTGCCTACTTTCAAGGTCTTCTTTACCGAAGTGTAGAACTTCTCACCCTGTTTCTTTGGCTGATCGGTAAGATATTCCACAGTCTTGCCAGCGAACATAGGCAGATTGAGGGTCAGGGTGAGCGGCTTGTCTGTAGCATTCAAACCACCGACAATCCATTTTCCGTTATTGATTGCTGCACCAGAGCCGTTCTCTTGAGACGCCTTACGGGCTACAACCGCATACTTCGTAGGATATCCTGCGATAAACTTCACATCGTCCCATGCTGTAGGCAAGCCCTTCAACCAGTCCAATTCCCATTGAGGAACATCCTGAAGATTGTTAGGATAGAGACAAACACAGTTTACGCTGCTCTGATTGGTGATAGCGGTTGCCATCTCGAAGACATTACTTGTATAGCGCTGATGACGGCTCTTGTTATCTCTTGAAAGATATTTGTTCATCATCACGCCACCCCAGTCGAAGCTGGCTACAGCATTTCTTGAGAACGGATGCATCGTCATCTCGAAAGCCTCCTTTTTGGCATGATAATCGGTGAAATATACATTCTCAGAAGCCAATGCTGCCTCGCTGGAAACATAGTTAGGATACATGCGCTCCCAACCTCTAGGCATGGTACAACCGTGGAAGATCACCTCCAGACCATAATCGTTGGCATCGCTCAGAATATCTTCGTAGAGTTTCATCGTCTCCTGCTTGTCACCACCGAAGAAATCAACTTTGATTCCCACAATACCTATCTTCTTCATCCAAGCCATCTCCTTCTTGCGGGCGATGGAATTGTTCATAATCTGACGTGGAGTCTGTGGAGCATCATTCTCGAAACCATTCGAATTATACCAGAGCATCAGACTAACCTGCTTGCTCTTGGCATACTGAGCCAATTTCTCAATCTTGTCACGACCGATGCGCTGGTCCCACCAGTTGTCTACGAGGATAGCCTCATAGCCCTGAGCCGCAGCAACATCTATCATCTTCACCTGGTCATCATAGTTGATACTCTCATCCTGCCAGATCAGCCAGCTCCAGGTATAGCGTGAAGGCTTATACTGCTGAGTTGGCTCATACAGAGGTTCTACCACATCGTAAGGGATGGTAGTTTCTACTATAGGAGCCAATGTGGTGCCAACGGTAATGGTACGCCATGGTGTTTCGCCCGGCAAAGGTATACCGGCATATTCTGAACCGATTCCGTTGTTTTCACCTTTCTGAGGGAAAGCTACCGTATATCCCTTCGCTGCATCATAATCAGAAAGTCTGCTGGCTGGATATGCACTCGATACTCCTGTTTCGCTGACCAATGCCCAACCGTCATTACCCACCTTGAAGAGACAAGGGAAGGTATAGCCCACACCAAACTGCGACTTCTTTGTCATCGGAGCATTCGGAGTATATTCTTCTTCGTAAGATGGTTTGGTTCGTTCCCAACCAGTCATCGGACCGATTTGAGGGCAGAGGAAAGTGGTGGTCTGCTCAGGGAAATTGAAACCGCTCACCTCATTATATATAATCACCGACTTAGGGTTATTCTTCTTCGGACGGATCATCTCATATTTGTAGGCAACATCGTTGTTGCTTACATGGAGATGCAAGGTCATGGAATCCTTCTTGGCATTGAGGAATCCGATGGTAGCCTCATAAACATCCTTTTCGATGTGGCTTTTCTTGATACGGGTCATGTCGTAAGAAAGATGCTTCTCTGTTCCTTTCATCGCACCCATGGTAAGATGCTGGGAGAAGTCGCCATAGTTGGCTACCAGTCCCAAGGCAGAAGGTTTAAGCATCTGCTTGCCATTCAGCTCTACCGAATAGAAAGCCTTTCCGTCTACACATTCCACCTTGACCGCCAATCTGCCGTCAGGTGAACTTACTTTATAATTGTTGGCTTTCGCACAAACCGTGCCGAGCAACAAAATACTAGCAATACAAACTTTTTGCTTCATTTTCATTTTATTGTTAGGTTGATTTATAATCTTCTCTATGATGCTACAGCAGTATAGCCGGCATACTACTCCAGTTACTGCTGCATACAACAAAACCGCATGCAAAGATAAGTTATTTTGCAGAGAAAAGAGTATACTTTTTGTTCAAAAAGCATCCATTTTCGTAAAATCTAACGAAAAAGAGACAAAAACGAGGAAAAATAAATGGTAAGAAAAGCCTTTAGATGAGAAGAAAACAAAAAGCCCCGACATCGCGTCGAGGCCTTTGAAGTTTTTGAATGTTTCAGCAGTTTGTGTTTTTTATGTAGTTATGATTTTATCGTTTTTGAAAATCAATTCTTTTTCTGGGTGCAAAATTAAGACAAATATTGATATAAATCAAATAAATCTCGATTTTTTATGCAAAAAACCACGTAAACGTTTACAATTTTTGCACACCAAAAAGACCATTTGTGAGCTGTTGTGGCTAAAATACAGCTGTGCATTTTGTGTCTTTTGAATATTTTCTGCCACATTAATAAAAAAGTTAAAATATTGATGCTATATTTTGTTTTCTCTGTATTTTACACTATCTTTGCACTATCTTTTCACATTATTATATAGATAAAGAAAATAGATGAAAGAATTTGTAATATCAGAAGTCAAGGCGGAAACCGCTGTACTCGTGGGTCTGATTACCAAGACACAGGACGAAGCCAAGACAAAAGAATATCTCGACGAGCTGGAATTTCTTGCCGATACTGCGGGGGCTGTCACCGTAAAGCGATTCACGCAGAAGGTGGTTTCTCCTAACCAGACCACCTATGTGGGTAAGGGTAAACTCGAAGAAATCAAAGAATATATCAAAAACGAAGAAGAGGAAGATAGAGAAGTAGGTATGGTCATCTTTGATGATGAGCTTTCTGCCAAACAGATCCGTAACATCGAACAGGAACTGCAGGTGAAGATTCTGGACCGCACCTCACTCATCCTCGATATCTTCGCCATGCGTGCGCAAACCGCTGCGGCTAAAACCCAGGTAGAGTTGGCGCAATACCGCTATATGCTCCCTCGTCTGCAAAGACTCTGGACTCACCTGGAACGACAGGGTGGTGGTTCAGGATCGGGTGGCGGTAAGGGATCTGTTGGTCTGCGTGGACCGGGTGAGACCCAGCTCGAGATGGACCGCCGTATCATCCTCGGCAGAATGAGTCTCCTCAAAGAGCGACTGGCAGAAATCGACAAGCAGAAGACTACACAGCGAAAAAACAGAGGCAGAATGGTGCGCGTGGCACTGGTGGGCTATACCAACGTAGGTAAATCTACCATCATGAATCTGCTCAGCAAGAGCGAGGTGTTTGCAGAGAACAAACTCTTTGCCACCCTCGACACCACCGTACGCAAGGTGGTGGTAGACAACCTGCCGTTCCTCCTTGCCGATACCGTAGGATTCATCCGCAAATTGCCAACCGACCTGGTCGATTCATTCAAGAGTACCCTTGACGAGACACGCGAGGCTGACCTCCTTCTGCACGTAGTAGACATCTCACATCCCGACTTCGAAGAGCAGATCCAGGTAGTAGAGAATACGCTCAAGGAACTGGATTGCGCCGATAAGCCATCGATGATTATCTTCAACAAGATAGACAATTACTCATGGGTAGAAAAAGAGGAAGACGACCTCACACCGATGGAGAAAGAGAACATCCCGCTGGAAGACCTGAAGAAGACCTGGATGGCAAAACTCAATGAGGACTGCCTCTTCATCTCGGCAAAGAACAAGGAGAACATCGACGAATTCCGAGAGATACTCTACAAGAAAGTAAGAGAGTTGCACGTACAGAAGTATCCATACAACGACTTCCTGTACCAGGATTATGAGTAAGAACATAAATATCAATAACAAGTAAGTTATGAATGATTACAGACCTTTAACCACCGAGGAAATCGAGGTGCTTAAACATAACGACTGCTGGGCCGAAGACTGGACCTCAGTCAATGTATCAGAAGATTTCAAGCCCAACTTCATGCACCGCGTGATGCTCTATGGCGAAATAAACATCGGATCCTTCAACAAGAACGTGGAGGTGAGCCAGGGCTTCGTAAAGCATTCGGGCATCAACAATGCCACCTTGCGCAATGTAACCATAGGCGACGACTGTCTGATAGAAAACGTAGGCAATTTCATCAACAACTATACCATTGGCGATGATTGCTACATCTCAAACATCTCGACCATGGAAACAACCGAGGGAGCTACTTACGGCGAAGGAAATCTTGTGAGCGTACTCAACGAGGTGGGCGAAGGCAACGTAATCCTCTTCAGCGATCTGAACAGCCAGCTGGCAGCCTTCATGGTGAAGTATTTCCCTGACAAGGAAATGAAGGAGAAAATACGCCAGCTCATCAAGACCGACATCGACAACAAGATGCCGGATCGGGGCCAGATTGGCAACAATGTGAAGATCATCAATACCAAGGAGATTACCAACTGCGTAATCAATGATTACTGCGAAGTGAACGGTGCTTCCCGTCTGAGCGACTGTACGCTATTGGGCTCTGTGCATGGCAACGTATATATCGGCACAGGCGTTATTACAGAAAACAGCATCATCGCTGAAGGCGCCAGCGTCATCAACAGCGTAAAGATACAGGATTGCTTCGTAGGCGAAGCCTGCCAGCTGTCTAACGGCTTTACCGCATCAGCCTCCGTATTCTTCGCCAACTCCTATATGAGCAATGGCGAGGCTTGTGCAGCCTTCTGCGGTCCTTTCACCGCTTCTCATCATAAGAGCAGTCTGCTTATCGGAGGCATGTTCTCTTTCTATAACGCCGGTTCTGCCACCAACTTCAGCAACCATGCCTACAAGATGGGACCTATGCACTGGGGCATTCTGGAGCGCGGTTCCAAGACAGCCAGCGGTGCTTATCTCCTGATGCCAGCCACTCTGGGTTCCTTCTCAGTATGCTTCGGCAAGCTGATGCATCACCCTAACACCCGCAACCTGCCTTTCGCCTACCTCATTGCCGATGGCGACAAGATGTTCCTCATCCCGGGCAGAAACATCACTACCGTAGGTCTGTACCGCGATATCAAGAAATGGCCTAAGCGTGACCTCCGTGCTATGGAGAACCGCAAGAGCATCGTCAACTTCGACTGGCTTTCACCTTATTCTGTTGGCGAGATTCTGAAGGGTAAGAAGATTCTTGAAAACCTGCGCGAGGTAACGGGCGATAATGTTTCGCAGTATCTCTATCACGAATATATCATACCGGCCTCATCGCTCCACAAGGGCATCAAATATTATGATATCGCCCTCCGCATCTACATGGGTGCCGTATTGAAGCGTGTACTGAAGCGCGACCCAGCCATCACCCCTCCAGCCACCCATGTCGGCGTGGGCGATTGGGATGATCTTTCGGGACTCCTACTCCCGGTTTCTGAAGAAGAAGGCATCGTTAGGGATGTGAAGGAAGGAACTATCGAGAATATAGAACAGTTGCTCGACCGATTTGAAGAAATCAATGCCAACTATCGCGACTACCAGTGGGCATGGACCTACCAGATGATCTGCGATTACTACGGCATCAGTGACATCACACTCGAAGATGCCAACCGCATACACGAAGATTATATCAAGGCACGCCGCTCATGGATAGCAGAAATCCGAAAGGATGCTGAGAAAGAATTTGCCATGGGCGATGTGGAGGAAGAGGTTTTCCGCAACTTCGTCGACAGCCTCGACCAGGAAATAGAATACGAGAATTAATTAGACTTGAATATTTCAACAGTTTAAAATAACAAAAAACATTATGGCAAAAACTCCAGATTTTAAGTATGCTCCAATGTTCCAGATTGGAGAGGACAAGACAGAGTATCGCCTTATCTCTAAGGAAGGCGTAAGTACAGCAGAGTTCGAGGGTAAGACTATCCTCAAGGTTTCTAAGGAAGCTCTTACTTTGCTGGCACAGCAGGGTTTCCACGACGTAGAGTTCAAGCTCCGTCGTGAGCACAACCTCCAGGTAGCTAAGATTCTCAGCGACCCAGAGGCTTCTGAGAACGACAAGTACGTAGCTCTCCAGTTCCTTCGCAATGCAGAGACTGCCGTGAAGGGCATCCTCCCATTCTGCCAGGATACAGGTACTGCTATCATCCACGGTGAGAAAGGCCAGCGCGTATGGACCGACTTCGAGGATGAAGAGGCTTTGAGCCTGGGTGTTTACAACACCTTTACACAGGACAACCTCCGTTATTCTCAGAACGCTCCTCTCAACATGTATGATGAGGTGAACACCCGTTGCAACCTTCCTGCTCAGATTGATATCGAGGCTACAGAGGGCGACGAGTACCGCTTCGTGATGGTAGCTAAGGGTGGTGGCTCTGCCAACAAGACCTACTTCTACCCAATGACCAAGGCTACTATCCAGAACGAGGGCACATTGCTCCCATTCCTCGTAGAGAAGATGAAGAGTCTGGGTACAGCAGCATGTCCTCCTTACCACATCGCCTTCGTTATCGGTGGTACTTCAGCTGAGAAGAACCTCCTCACCGTGAAGTTGGCTTCTATCAAGTACTACGATGAGTTGCCTACAACAGGTGATGAGACGGGGCGTGCTTTCCGTGACATCGACTTGGAGAACAAGCTCCTCGAAGAGGCTCACAAGATTGGCTTGGGTGCACAGTTCGGCGGTAAGTATCTCGCTCACGATATCCGCGTGATCCGTTTGCCACGTCATGGTGCAAGCTGCCCTATCGGTATGGGTGTAAGCTGCTCTGCCGACCGTAACATCAAGGCTAAGATCAACAAGGACGGTATCTGGTTGGAGAAGATGGATGAGAACCCAACAGAGTTGATTCCTGAGGAGCTCCGTAACCCAGGTGAGGGTACCAAGGGTATCGAGATTGACCTCGACAAGGGTATCGACGCAGTTCGTGCTGAGTTGAGCAAGTATCCTGTAAGCACCCGTGTTAACTTGAAGGGTACCATCATCGTGGCTCGTGACATCGCTCACGCTAAGCTCAAGGCTCGTCTGGATGCAGGCGAGGAGATGCCTGAGTACTTCAAGAACCACCCTATCCTCTATGCTGGTCCAGCCAAGACTCCAGAGGGTTATCCATGTGGCTCTATGGGACCTACCACAGCCAACCGTATGGACCCATACGTAGATGAGTTCCAGGATCATGGCGCTAGCCTTGTAATGATTGCCAAGGGTAACCGTGGCGATATTGTTACAGAGGCTTGCAAGAAGCATGGTGGTTTCTACCTCGGTACTATCGGTGGTGTAGCTGCCGTTCTCTCTAAGAGTTCTATCAAGAGCATCGAGTGCGTAGAGTACCCAGAGCTCGGTATGGAGGCTATCTGGAAGATTACCGTAGAGGACTTCCCTGCATTCATCCTCGTAGATGATAAGGGCAACGACTTCTTCAAGCAGTTGAAGCCTTGGATTCCTTGCAAGGAATGCCAGAAGTAAATGATACAGAAATCATGATAATGAAAAAAGCTCAGGGCAGATAGCCCTGAGCTTTCTTTTTATACTTACGCTACACCCATGCTTTACACACAGCATGCAGCCTTGTTAACCGGACTTCCATAAAAACACATCATCACAGCCGTATCTGCTCCTGGCATCTGTCTGCCACCTCCTTTCTATGCGTAACACAGATAATAGTCTTATCGGAATACGAAGTAAAGAGGCGGTCGAAAAGAAGCTTCTCGGTTTCGGCATCCAGCGATGAGCTGATTTCATCCAACAACAGAATGTGCCTTCGCGCAAAAGACTGCGGGCTATAGCAATGCGCTGTGCCTGATCGCCACTCAAACGGGTGGCATGCTCTCCTATCTTCGTATCCATACCTGCCGGCAAACTGAACACGAAATCGGCACAGGCTACATGAAGGGCTTCGGTAAGCTGCTCATCGGTAGCCACGGGATTGGCAAGAAGAAGATTATCGCGAATAGTTCCGCTCATCAGCGTATTACCCTGCTCTATATACACGATATGCGAACGCATGGCATAGAGGAGCATCAGCGAGGTGTCAACGGTTGCCTTGAGGAATCCGGAAGCCGACTTCTGGCTGAAGGTGCCAGCAGGAACCAGAAGACTGGAATGCTGATAATCATGACCTGTAACCAATATCGATTTCATATCAGTCATTGCCAACAGGAACGCCTTCTGCTTCTCTCCCAGACTACCACTGATAATGAGCTGTCCCTCCTCATCCTGTCTGCATTCCTCCTTGAAACCGGCAGGTTTCCTCAGTTCTTCCCCGCTTTCGTTCAAGGTAAGAGAGAAGGAGGTCAGGGCAGCAGATGCGACCTGTTCTTCGCATTCAAACGCCTAATAAGCCTCCAATAAAACAGCCATCATCTCCTGAGAGGAATCAGGACAAGAAAGGCTGAACCCGACATGGGCTACCTGATAATGCTTTATAATAGATTCCATTATTCTGTAATTTCAGTTATGCTCCCTATAAGGAACGGTTCAAGTTTTTCATTACTGCAACAAAGGCTCAGAGGCCTCATTGTCTGCAATTTCGCAACAAAAATACGATTTTTATCTGAGAAAGCCAAATCTTTCTCTATCTTTCTTCAAATTACAGAAGTTTTGCAGATGGAAATCGGCGCACAAAAAAAAGAGATGAAGCAAAATCTACGTTGCTTCATCTCTTTTTATATAATCTCATATTCAGTATCTTACTGCATATCGTAAACCACCTGCATGAGCTTCTTGCCCAGTTCATCAGCCTGCTCCATGGTAGAGGCCTCGCTATATACGCGGATGATAGGCTCGGTATTACTCTTGCGGAGATGAACCCACTTGTCAGGGAAATCGAGCTTGACGCCATCGATATCTGTTACGGTGACATCCTTCTCCTTACCATACATCTCCTTAACCTTCACGAGGATAGCATCTACATCGGTAGATGGAGTCAGGTCGATGCGGTTCTTGGCGATGAAATAGTTAGGGAAGCTGGCACGGAGCTCGCTCACCTTGCAGCCCTTGTGAGCCAGACTGCTCAGGAAGAGGGCGATACCAACGAGGGCATCACGACCGTAATGGCTCTCTGGATAGATAACTCCACCATTGCCTTCACCACCGATAACAGCGTTAACATCCTTCATCTTGGTAGTTACATTCACCTCGCCTACAGCAGCTGCGGTGTACTTGCCACCATGCTTCTCCGTAACATCACGGAGGGCACGGGTAGATGAAAGGTTGCTGACGGTATTGCCTGGAGTCTTGCCCAACACGTAATCTGCCACACTTACCAAGGTATACTCTTCGCCAAACATCTTGCCATCTTCGCAGATGAAAGCCAAACGGTCAACATCAGGGTCTACAACGATACCCATATCGTAACCACTCTTCTTCAACTCATCCATGATACCACCGAGGTTCTTCTCCAATGGCTCCGGATTATGAGCGAAATCGCCTGTAGGCTCACCATTGAGAAAAGTATATGCTACACCGAGCGCATCGAGCAACTCTGGAAGTATAACGCCACCAACTGAGTTGATGGAATCTACACAAACCTTGAAGTGGGCATTCTTGATTGCTTCGACATCTACGAGCTTCAAAGCAAGTACAGAGTCGATATGGCGCTTGTTGAAGGTATTGTCTTCAGTATATTTTCCGAGATGATCCACATCCGCATAGTCGAAGTCTTCCTTCTCTGCGATACCCAGCACCTCGTTACCATTAGCTGCTGTGAGGAACTCACCCTTCTCGTTGAGGAGCTTGAGGGCATTCCACTGGCGTGGGTTGTGAGAAGCTGTGATGATGATACCGCCGGCGGCACCACTCATGGTAACAGCAAGTTCAGTGGTAGGAGTAGTAGCCAGACCGATGTTCAGCACATCGTAGCCCATACCCATGAGGGTTCCACAAACCACATTCTTTACCATCTCGCCAGAGATGCGCGCATCACGGCCTACAACGATGGTATTACTCTCTGAAGCACCGCTACGGCGAATGAAGGTAGCGTATGCTGAAGTGAACTTAACGATATCGAGCGGATTCAAAGTATCGCCCGCTGGACCGCCGATAGTACCGCGGATACCAGAAATTGACTTAATCAGTGTCATAAATATATCTTTCTCTGTTTATGTTTATCTTCCTTTCTGCAGGGTCATGTCGTAGACACATGCCTGCACACTGCCCGATGCCGATGTGGTACCGTAAGAGTGAGGTACGAGCAAACGGATATGAGCGATGCGTTCATCATCAGTCTTCGGTCTGCCTATCTTAATCCAGGTGAATGGTATGAGCCAACCGCTAGGCACGGTAGAACTTACACTGCCATAATTGGATGAATTATATGTATTGGCCATCAGACTGGCTGAAGGATCAACGAAAGAACCGGTGAATGTACCGGAAGTATTGGTAACGCTTATCTTATCTACATAATAGGAATAAGCAGGAACTTTGTTTGAAAGCGTGAGACACTTATCGCTCATTTCAGCAGCATACGAAAGATTATACTCATCAAAGCGGACCAATACATCTACCGATGTACCTTTCTTGATATAGTCGCCACATCCCTGGTCAATCACCTGCATGTAGATACCGTTACTGTTGAAAAGTACCCATTCGTTGTTGTTCTTTGCTGTATCCGTCAGTTTTTCATTATTTTTCCAACGTCTGTTGAACTCATCCTCGGAGATAACCTTAATATTTTCCTTACGCAAGAAAGAGCTGATAGAATCGAGCTCTCTATCGCGCATGTCCTTATAAGTCTCACTATCATTGCATGCGGCAAACGATAAAACAGCCGCAAAAGCAATCATTGCAAACAAAAATTTCTTCATTCTTCTTTTTTAAATCTGATTTATTGGGCAAAGGTACAAAAAAGATAAGACAACACCGAGAGGAATAGGTTGATTTTATTATTATTTATCACTTATTATCATCCTATTGCCTCAAAACGGGGTTGTTTTCTGTCTTTTTCGTCATTTCTAAGGAAAAAACGGCTACTTCAGCATATCGGCGTATGCCAGGATAGCCTTCAGTGCTATCTGCTCTGCCTCCTGTATGCTGCAAAGCAATTTGCCGCCAGAAGCATTGCGATGACCGCCACCATTGAAGAACTCAGCTGCCATCTTATTGCATGGGAAATCGTCTACCGAACGGAGACTTACCAATACGCGATTGTCTATATCTGTATCTTCACGAAGAGAAATGGAGAGTTTGTGTCCCTTGATGGTAAGAGGTACGTTCACCAGTCCTTCCAGGTCGCCCTTGATAAAGTCATACTTCTTCAACTCTTTACGGGTCACGGTATAGAAACTGGCATGAAGGCCCTCTATTACCTGCAACTTTTCATTCATCAGATAGCCACGGAACCGGACTGCCGGAATGCGGGCATTATTGAAGACATTGCGGTAAATCTTATCCTTGTCGATGTTCTTGGTAAGCAGCAAGCAGATGATGTAATAGATATAAGGCTGGGTAGAATTATAGGTGAAACCGCCCGTATCGGTCATCATGCCGCAATAGATGCAGGTAGCCCAGGTCTGATCCATCTGTGGGAAACCTCCCAACTGCCAGACTACACGGAATACCAGGTCGCTGGCACTGCTGGCATGTGGCTGCGAAACCAGCAGCTTAGCCTCAAGATTAGGAGCCAGATGGTGGTCGATGATGACACGCAGAGTCTTGCAACCCAACAATACATGATCCATCTCATCAAGACGTCCCTCACTGCTAAAGTCAACACAGCATACCAGGTCGGCTTCATCGAAAGCTCGCTGCACCAGTTCAGGCTGTCTGTCATATCGCAGGATACCGGCAGCTCCAGGCAACCAGGAAATAGAATCCGGTATCATATCCGGCACACAAATGTCAACTTTCTTGCCCAAAGAACGAAGATAACCAGCCCATCCCAAAGAAGAGCCGACGGCATCACCGTCTGGCGACTTATGTGCACAGACGACAATACGATGAGAAGCCGCTATCGTCTCTCGGAGAATAGCGGCTTCCTGATCTGTCAATATATTAATGTTTATATCCATCACATTAAATTAGAAGAGCTTGTTAGGATAAACACCCTCATTGATAAGATGCTGGATCTTATCAACAACACTCTGGCGGTCGGCTGCATAAGTTACACCAAACCACTTGCTGGTAGTATCGAGCACCTTAACGGTAGCTGTACCCTCATTGATGAGCTTGTTGACCATCAATGGGATGAAGAACTCAGCCTTCTTGTTTTCCATATTCTTAGGATCACTCAAGAACTCCTTGAAGTACTCCTCACTATGCTGGAAGTAATCAGGTGTGAAGCCCCAAACGTTCATGGAAACAGGAGTATTGTCGCCAACAGCAACCCACTCGCCCTGCTCGTCCTTGTAAGATACCTTACTGTCGATACGCATGATCTCGGTACGCTCTACACAGGTTGTCAAGTTCTCATCAGCATCCTTAGAGCAGATGCCGCGAGCTACGGTACCATTCTCACTCAAGGTATTACCTACACGGAAACCTACCATGGCGTAACGGTTCTTGCTGCCCTCTGGAAGTTCAGAGAGGAACTTGCCGATTACCATGAAGCAATCGCGGTTGTAGAAGTCATCGCAGTTGATTACGCAGAAAGGTTCCTTGATGATATCCTTTGCCATCAGGACAGCATGGTTTGTACCCCATGGTTTCTCACGACCTTCAGGAACTGAGAATCCCTCTGGGAGATCATCCAATGCCTGGAAGCAAAGTTCTGCAGGAATATGCCCCTCATACTTTGAAAGAATCTTCTCACGGAACTGATCTTCGAAGTCCTTGCGAATAACGAATACGATCTTTCCGAAACCAGCCTGAATAGCATCATATATGCTGTAGTCCATGATAGTCTCACCATTAGGCCCCAGACCATCAAGCTGTTTCAAACCACCATAACGGCTACCCATACCGGCAGCCAAAAGCAATAACGTAGGTTTCATTTTGTCTATACTTTTATTTATTAATAGTTGATAGTTATAAAAAAAATAACGATGCAAAAGTAACAAAAAAAATGCAGTTAACCGCACGTTTTCCTACTTTTTTTTGATTAATATCAATTTTTGTTCTTTTATGCACTATCTGTAACACATATCAGACTTATTTCCGGACACATCTCCCAGGCAAAACCTAGAAAGGATAACCCACAGCGAAATGCAGACTCTGGGCATCCTTGAACCGACGGATGTTATAGATGCCATTCTTGCCGGTATCGTAAGGAACATGCAGACCGATACCCCAGTCGACACGTATCACAAACATACCCATGTCATAACGCACACCGACACCGGTGCCTACCGCCAGCTGCCGGAAAAACTTGTCTACATCAAACTTGCCGAGCGAACTGTACTCATGGTTGCGTAAGGTCCACACATTACCTGCATCCAGGAAAAGGGCTCCATAGAGATTGCCCCATACCTTCTGACGGTATTCCAGATTCATCAGATACTTGATGTCGCCCGTCTGGTCGATATACGAATACTTGCTGTTGGTAGGCTGGTATCTGCCCGGTCCGATACTCCGCACATTAAAGGCTCGCACACTGTTGGCACCACCGATATAGAACTGCTCATAATAAGGAGCATTCTCGGCATTGCCATAACTCCAGATAATGCCGGCATTGACATGTCCCACCAGCGTACCATCCTGGGTGATACGCCAATATTTCACGAAATCTGTCTCCAGTTTCAGGAACTGAGCAAACGGATTCTTGAACATCTTCTTGTCTTTCTCGTTCCATCCCTTTCCGGCCGCCATGTAACCGAGCGAAAGAATATTGGCTGCCTCGCTGATGGTGGTTGACCAGGTGATAGGATGGCGGTAACGGCGCGGACTGCGATAAGTATAGGTGTAACTCATCTTAGGCACAAACTGGTCGCGCATCGATATCTGAAGATAAGGATGCAGGGCGAGGATGCTATCGAAAGCGGCTGTACGGCTGTTCATAAACTCATAAGAGAGAATCAGCGGACTGAAAGAATGCTGATGCTGGTAAGAGGTTGACCACGCATAGGTTAACTCGCCCGCTGCCACATGACGTCGGAAATAGCTGGCTCTGTTCAGCACATTCATCGAAGCCTTGATGGTAGTAGTTGGCACACCCCGATATTTGGTAGGCATATGCCCGGCACGGTATCTGCGCTCATTCTGCTCCATCGTTCTGAACATATTCCAAGGCGTGATGATGCGAGGGAACTCTACGGAAACATCCGATCCGTATTCATAGGAATTGATGCGGGTTGAACCTCCGCCAGCCTGACTGACGGTTTGCCACTCATGCGAACCATGCAGGTTGACAGTAAGTTTTTCGCCTCCATGAAAAGCATTGCGCTTGGTAAGACCCACTACCAGCTCCGGTCCTACTCTACCGGTCGTTTTGCCGCGGGCATTTGCCTCGACATAGAAATCGTATGGCTTGTCGAATACCAGATCGATATTGGCATCCAAAGTATCACGATATACTACATGGCCTAAACTGTCTAGGGTCTGCACCGAACGGGGAGAGAACTGGATGCTGGAATAGCTGAAGAGTCCCATCTTCTGAAGTCCAGTCTTGGCACGCTCCTCGGTACGTACCCGATACAGTTCACGGGGACGCAGGCGCAGACTCTGCAAAACGATGCCCGGACGTATCGGCATCTTTCTTCCATTATAATGGAAACTCAGATAGCTGCGCACAAAGGAATCCTTCAACTCCTCCATATACTGCTTTCTGAAATTAACATGAATCTTTCCGATATACCACTGGCGGGTAGCCCTATCATCCACGCTGTCTGCCATCATCAGCCGCAACTGCACCTTGCCGGGCACATTCACGGTATCGGCAAGATAAGAAGCATAACTGTTCTGATAGAAATAATAGCCCCTGTTGCGGAACAGACGGGTGATACGCTGACGTTCCGATTCCATGTTGGCGACATTGAAAGGACTCCCCTTCCGTATGAGCGCCTTGTTCATGGAAGCATCTATAAACTGCTTGCTCTTGGCTGGGAAGTTGAGATAAGCCATAGAATCAAGCGTCCAGAGATGACCGAAGTCTACCTGATAGGCGACCTTCGCCTTCTTCGGATTGCTCTGTGTCAGCACATCATAAGTCACCTTACCGTTAAAATAGCCATATTTATCGAGCTGATGCTCGGCTACCTGGGCACGGAGTTGCGGATTCACATTCGCCATCAGCTTAGGTTTGGAACCGAATACTTTGGTTATCCACTTAGCCAGTGCTCCATCCGACTGAGAGAAAGCATTCCATATCCACAGGCGCACAGGGAACGGAGTGCGGTAATAGCTGCTTCCGAACAAAGCACCGTTCGGAGCCGAAGCCAGGGCATACTCCATCTCGGTGATGGTAGAATCAGCATAAGCTCCCTTCTCGTAGTTCTTATACTCAATAGGTACCAGACCCGTAAACAGCTGCTCGTCTTCTTTCAGCGCACTGGTTGAAGAGCAACCCGTTATGAGCTGCCCCGACAACATCAGCAATGCTGCCACATATATAATAAGGTATAACCTGTTCTGCTGTTTCATATCGCTCATTACTTTTCGTTAAGTTTCAATGGGTCAAAGTCCTTTGTTTTGGCTTTCTCCATCGTATCCTTCTTTTCGTTCGTACTCTTCTTCACCGCAGGATTCTTCTCCATTGAGGCTGCAGGAATCTGCTGCTTATCAGTCTTGAAACGGAAGATATCCTTGAAATGTTGCAGTTTTCTCTGCCACTTGAAACCAATACCATACTCACCAATCAAGCCTTCGAGCCAATCGTAGGTATTATTGTTGTAGAAGGCACGGATATACTGGCTCGCACCTTCGTTGAGACGGTACTGCAATTCGATATTGTTGAAGAATACATCATCATTGTTGGCTGCATTCTCCATTTCTGCACCGGTAGAAACCTTGCCGCCCACACTGAAACTCAAGCGGTTGTTGAAGAACCGCTTGGCAAACTTAAAGTTGTAATCGGTGTGCATGGCACCCGCTGCATTGGTGGAGTTATCTACCGACATACCGACATCTACCCCCACAGAACGCATCGCTGAACCTGCAATATTATTGATCTCTGAGTTGAGGAATGAGCTCAAGGCACTGTTCATGGAGAACGAATTGGTATTTCCGTTGGCAAGATACATGCCCGAAGCCAGCATCGTAATGGCTATCTTACCCCGCTCTTCAATACTCATCGTGTTCAGTTCATCCTGCAAGGTGGCATCGTTTGGTGAGGAAACGATAAACTGGATGCCTGGCTTATTCAATGTCTGCGAGAGTTTTACGCCACAAATGAAATCCACCGAGCGGCCGGTTCCCTGTCCCTCGTTTACCGTTGTCCTGACATTCTCTGTTGCCGTGATGTTCAGGGTCGGGTTGAACGGATCGCCGTTAAACTCTATGTAGCTGCCGTCCTGGATATCAAACGTCTTGAGCGGAATGATAGGCAGCGAATATTTCATCTTGTCATTGTTCAGGGTATACTTGCCCGTGATGCCGATGCCATCAACCGAATTGTAAGTCATCGTCAGATCACCACCGCCCATCAGGTCGATGTAGTTGGTTTGGTCGGCATTCAATGCACAGAGGATATGAGCCGACTCGTCTATCGACATGCCCAACATCATGTTCAATCCTTCCAGTGCCGGACGCTCGACAACGACAGGCTTGCCACTCTTGAAATTCGTAAACTTCACCAGCTCATCGAGCTGCGTATCAGTAGTCAGTTCCGATTCTTTCAGCACATACGTCATATCCGTATTGCCGAGAACATCCAGCTTACCTTGCATCTTCAGATTGCTTACCGGTCCGCGCATCGCTCCAAAGAAGTTGACATACGCCTTGCCGAAAGCCTCGGAACGGGCATTCTCCTTGGCATCAATCAGCAGGAAGTTCTGTGCTCGCATCCGGATATCGAGCATCATCTTCTCTATATTCGTAAAGTCGAGACTGCCCTGGATATTGAGCGGACTCTCATTGTTGGCATACATCATGAAGTTTTCGAAGAGCAACTTGCTGTCTATGATACGGACAGGATCGTTGGCAAAACGCATCGTGATGCCATACGGCACACTGACGAGATAAGCCGAATCCAGATATACTTCGCCCTCTACATCCAACTGGCTCAAGGCTCCCTTCAAACTCAGTTTTCCTTCGCCATATCCCTTCAGACCCATAATCTGGTCAGGAACGAAACCGTTGACAAAATGCAGAGGCAACTTCTCCATACCCACTTCGGCATCGAGATAACCGTTTCCTTCCGATTTGTAAGTACCCTTTACGGTAGCTACTTCTTCACCCTCATAATTGAGGAAACCATCTACATAATGAGAACCGTCGCTCTTTGGCATGTAAACGAATTCAGTACCGACATCTCCCATCGGACACTTTTCGTAAACCATATTGTCGATGTTCAGATTAGAAGAAACCGAGAGTTCATCCTTGGTCTGGATAATATGGAAGTCGCCGTCAAGAATACCCGAGATGTCAGGCATATAAGGAATCACGCTGAGCACTTTATCCAGATTAAACTGGCTCATGCTCACCGTAAGATCCTGCAGCGCTTCTTCGTTTTCATCATTGCTATATATACGGATACCCATGCCGTTGGCTGCCTTCAGAATCAGATTGGCAGAAACACGGTCGTCATTGCCCAACATCAGATAGTTGTCATCGTTGGCAGTAAACTTTTTGTACCCCAGGACAGGATGGGTATCGATGAGCGAAATCTTCACGCCGTTTTCCAGCAACAGCGCCTCCAGCCCCACATCTACACCCAATCTGTTTTTGGCATCATAGATGCGGGCATCGATATTGGAACCTTTCTCCTGCAGTTCGCCCTCTACCTGTGCCCGGAACACATACTGAGGATTATGCTTGTTGTTCTGAACACGTGCTGCATAGCGGATGGTATCGCCCTCAGTCTTCACCAAGGTACGGATCGTATCCAACTGCATGCCACTCGCTACCAGTGAATCGATGTTGAGATAACCATTGACACCTGTTACAGGCGACATGGTCATCTTCATATCCACCGTCTTGAAATCATAACCGCAGTAAGCGATGAAACGGGAAATGAAATTGTCCTTTCCTGTGGTAAGATAAACATGACCGAAAGGGAACTGACTGCGCATCTTCACCTGATCGATATGATGGTTCCTAAGCTGATGAGCCAATTCTTTCTGCAATCCGGCAAAACGGCTCATCAACTGCTTATAGCCTCCGTGTACATCCATGTTGAGATGGAAGTCGCCGCAATTGATGACTGCGTGCGTGGTATCTCTGCGGGTAAAGACATCAGCGTCAACACCCACCGGACGATAATTCTTCTCTGCCGTACGAACCGTAATATCACTCATCGAAGCCATGATGTCGTGACTGTCCTTCAGGTCGGACCTGATATCCATGTGACCGCAGAGCGACAGGCGCATCGGTGCCTTCGTTACCTCTAATGAATAAAGATTCACATCGCGGACATCTGCCACCAGGGTAGCCTCCAGTTTCTTGGAATTCGTAAGTGCATCAAGGCTGACGAGCCCCGTAAGATACTGGCTCTTGCTGTCGATATCGGCATGCACCTTTCCATTGGCAACGTGAGCCACTGCCAATACATGATCCAGTTTGTATTTGCCATACTGAATCTGGTTTACCTGTGCCTTAGCCTGCAATCGGGTACGAGGAGAGAGGAAATCAGTTCCCACTCCCTTCGCCTGCAATGAGCCGGTGAAAGAATGCAAATCCTGTTTTGGAAGAAAATGCTTTGCCTGGATGTTGTGCGCCTGAATCTTAGCTTGATAAGCCAGACGGTTCATATCGATACTGCCGTCTTTCCGGGTCTTCGCATCTATCTTGGCATCTACCCTCATTCTGCCACGACCTTCGGTAATGGCGAGTCGGGTAGCATATCTGGAGCCGTCTGCCTGAATGTTACCACGAATTCCGATACCGCTAGGCACACGTATCTCCTGCATCAGAGAAGGGGCAAACATGGCGGTAACGAAATCCAGATGATAGGTACGGGCGTTCAGATCTACATTTGCCTTCAGACGGTTCAAATCCGTCAGGTTACCCACTTTTCCATCAGCACTCAGTTCGAAGGCTGTAGGCAGCGACAGTTTCAAACCCGAGAAAGATGCCTGCTGCATATTTCCCTTGAACGAACCTTCTATCTTCATCGGATAGAATGGCCATTTCTTCTTCATGGCGCTTGGGAAGGCATCGCCTGCAAAGAGGAACAGGTCTGAACGGCCCAAAGCTCCCTTCAGCTGTGCCATCAACTTGCCAGGTTTCACCTCATCAAAGGCATTCATATCCATATCCACCGTTGCCTGCAATTGGGAGTATGGGGTACGGAGACAGATATCAGGCAACTGCAGTTTCACGGAATCCATCACGAATCTGCCATAGAGCTGGTCTACCTGCAAACCGCTTTTCTCCTTAAACTGAGCTTCACGAATCTTGACATCTATCTTCGAATCGCAATAATAGAAAGAGTCTGCCTTCAAAGTCATGGCCGACAGGGCGATATGGTTAAAGTCCATGCCCGATACCGGACGGATATAGTTCTGGTCATAGTTCACCTTGCCCTTCTTCCAGTCAAGATGACCTATCTGATAAAGTCCTTTATAAAGGTCGAGATAGGTAGTCTGCGCCACCGCATCTCCAAAATAAGCATTCACCTGGAGGGTATCTCCAGGCATGTGTAATACGAAATCAGTGTTCTTCAGTTTCAGTTTTTCGATATTCACCTTCCAGAAATTGGTACTAGGCGTAGTATCCGGCGGCACAGTATCGCTCAGTTCTACCGAGAGTCGGGCATCAGCCAACAGGGCATGATTCACCCTGACCTTCTCCTTTACGAGATCAATGCCATGAGCCTTCAGGCGCAGATAACCTACATTGCCCTTGATTCTGGCTTCGTGAATAAAATTAGTGGTATTCACCTTCATCTGGGTGAAATTGAGTTCATCCACCATGACTTGACTTTCGAAAAGAGGCAACAATTGTACGTCTACCACCATCTTCTGGATGTCGGCAACGGTATCTCTCTTATTTTTTAAAGCCAAGTTTGGGGAATTCTTGAGTGAGTCGATTGGCTGAAGTACCTTTACGCCTTCCACTCCTAGTTTCAGAGGGAAGACGAGGCGTACTTGCTTTACCGAAATATCCATACCAGTCGACTCAGAGGCATAAGCAGCCACTTGCTTTACCGCCCAATTCTGAACAGGTGGCAGATAAAGCAGAATGGATAACAAAAAGATGAGCGCCAATGGAGTCAACACCGTGATTCCTGCCCATTTCGCATACCTCTTCATAAGCATGGATTTTTGAGTTAGGGTGCAATAGCTCGCCAAAGATTATCATCCGGCAGCGGAGCCTCTGCTACTATTGTTTCTTTAGACACAGGATGAACAAATTCTACTCTGTGTGAAAGGAGAGAAATACTGCCATCTGCATTGCTACGTGGAGAACCGTATTTCAGGTCTCCCTTGATAGGACATCCCATCTTGGCAAGCTGGCATCTTATCTGATGATGGCGACCCGTCATCAAGTTTACCTCCAAAAGTGTATAATGGTCTGTATGACCTATCACCTTATACTTCAATATCGCTTTCTTCGAGTTTTTCACCTCATGGTCGTAAGCATAGCTCTTATTCTGCTTTTCATTTCTTACAATCCAATGGGTGAGCGTAGCCTCAGGTTCCTTTGGCATGTTCTTCACGATTGCCCAATAGGTTTTGTGAACTTCGCCATCCCTGAACATATTATTCAGACGACTCAATGCCTTAGAAGTCTTGGCAAATACGACCAAACCCGAAACAGGACGGTCAAGGCGATGCACCACACCGAGAAATACATTTCCCGGCTTGTGATACTTCTCCTTGATGTACTGTTTCACAGTCTCCGAGAGAGGTTCGTCGCCGGTCTTGTCGCCCTGCACGATTTCACCACTTCTCTTAGAGACTATGATTATATGGTTGTCTTCGTAAACTACCTGCATGTTTTATCAACAAAACGTTGCCGAGAGATTACATGTTCATACCACCGTCGATCTGAATAACCTGACCGCTAACATAGCTAGACAAGTCGGAAGCGAGGAAGAGGCAAACATTTGCGATATCCTCTGTCTGACCACCACGACGCAATGGAATCTTCTGCATCCAGTCCTTGCGGATTTCCTCAGGCAACTGTGCAGTCATTGCAGTCTCGATGAAACCAGGAGCTACAGCATTGGCGCGTACGCCCTTAGGCCCCAACTCCTGAGCGATAGACTTAGCCAAAGCAATCATACCAGCCTTAGAAGCTGCATAGTTGCACTGACCTGCATTACCATGAACACCTACTACAGAAGCCATGTTGATGATAGAACCACCACGCTGACGAAGCATGATTGGAGAGCAAGCATGAATGAAGTTGAAGGCTGACTTCAAGTTTACATTCAAAACAGCATCCCACTGAGCCTCGCTCATACGGAGCATCAAACCGTCCTTAGTGATACCTGCATTGTTAACCAGGATATCGATAGAACCGAAGTCCTCATGAATCTGCTTAACTGTCTTCTGTGTCTCCTCGAAATCTGCTGCATTACCAGCATAAGCACGACAGGTTACACCAAGAGCCTCAATCTCCTTACGAGTAGCTTCCAAACCGGCAGCCATATCGTCGTTGAGTACGAGGTCTGTAAATGCGATGTTAGCGCCCTCAGAGGCGAACTTCATAGCGACAGCCTTACCGATGCCGCGAGCAGCACCTGTTACAAGGGCTGTTTTACCACTTAATAATCCCATTTCTTTCTTATTTAATTAATTATCAATTAGTTACGTATTTACCATTTTCTTTTATCTAGAGTTTCAAGCCCGACTTTCCCAAGGCACCATAAACCACCTTGGCAACCAGAGGTTTGCTCGACTCCACATTCATGCCATGGCCCAAACGTCCATAGATAAATGGAACCTCGAGACCTTTGATACAATAGTGAGTAATATCGGCCACCAAATCGATGTTATCAATATCAAACTCACCATCTTCTCTTCCTTCGGCATAAATTCTTCTGAGAATCTCTATTTCGTCTTCATCGAAGTTTTTTCTCGCCTTCTCAACCATCCAGATGTTTCGGAAGAACTCAGCACGGAGGTTACCGTTTCTTACAACCGTTTCCTTGATCATACTGAGGTGAGTATAGATAAGCTCGATGATTTTATCCTGTGGACGCATCTTGCAATTAGCAACCTCGTCCAACTTGTCCGAAAGACGCTCCAACTCTGATTCTATCACAGCGTAATAGACATCCTCCTTCCTACTGAAATAAGTATAAAGCGTACGTCTTCCCTTACCAGAAGCTACAGCAATATCATTCATCGTAGTATTTGCTATACCATTCTTGGCAAAGAGTTGTCGTGCGACATCTACCAGTTTTTGTCTTGTTTTGGATACTGACATATTGAAGCCCTTCCTTTTTTATTAATTGCACATAAAAATATTATTGTGCAAAAGTAGCACTTTAATTCGAATTAAACAAATATTTAATGTTAAATTAATAAATTAGGGCACAAAAAAATCGGATAAGATGTTGTTGACCAACTTCTTACCCGATCATTGTTGCGGCGGCAGGACTCGAACATGCGACCTCCAGGTTATGAGCCTGGCGAGCTACCAACTGCTCCACACCGCGATATAATCAACTCATTTCTGAATTGCGAGTGCAAAGGTACGACTTTTTTCCGACCCCGCCAAACATTTTGTCAGAAATCTGCATATATTTAACAGTTATTAAACAGAATAGCAACAAAACGTACATAAAAGAGGCGAAAACGAGTAAAAAGCAAGCCCGATTGCTCTTTTTCAGAACAATCGGGCCTTATGGAAAAAGAATTACTTTTTCAAAAGTTTCATTACCTTCTCGAAATATCTCTGAGTACGCTTCTTACTGTAATGATTACCGCCATTCCATGAACGGATTGCGCGCTCGATACTATTAAGAGGATTGTAGACACTC